>CALUVN010000080.1 GCA_944324235.1 Candidatus Gastranaerophilales bacterium | reverse complement strand
TGTCTGTCTGTCTGTCTGTCTGTCTGTCTGTCTGTCTGTCTGTCTGTCTGTCTGTCTGTCTGTCTGTCTGTCTGTCATCCCGACCTCACTGCTATAATCAAAATTAGTATTTAAGCATTGAAATAACTTTTGGAGCGTCGGTTAACTTTTCACGTCCGTTCAGTGCTGTTAGTTCAATAAGAAATGCAATACCTACAAGATTAGCACCTGTTTTTTTGACAAGTTTACAAGCAGCTTCTGCGGTTCCGCCTGTCGCTAACAAATCATCAACAACAAGAACATTTGCACCTTTTTCAAATGCATCCTGATGGACTTCTATTTTATCAGTGCCGTATTCAAGTTCATATTCTTGAGAATAAGTTGCGGCAGGGAGCTTTTTAGGCTTTCTGATAGGCACAAATCCTGCATTCAGCTTGTATGCCATCGGCATCCCGAAAATAAATCCGCGGCTTTCAATTCCTGCGATATAATCAATTTTTGTATCTTTAAATTGTTCGCACAGGTAATCTATCATTACTCTTAAGGTATCTGCATCTTTGAGTGCTGTTGTTATATCACGAAAGATTATTCCTTCTTTTGGAAAATCTGCAACATCTCTTATTTTTGATTTTACGTTTTCAATTGTTTGGGTCATTTGTGTCTCCTAATTGCTTTGTGTTTTTTGTAATGCTTTTTCTTCCCGTATTTCCTGTTCTGCTTCCATGACAAGTCCGTGTGCGGTTTTACCCCAGTTCATGTCCTTTTTACGGAATAATATTTTGAAACAGATAAACAGCACTAGCGGAAACCAGATTATAAAAAGATATACCGATGTAATAAGTGCTTCAAAAGCAGCATCAAACCGCGGGATGTTGTCATATCTTCTAAGAGCGTATCTGGCGGCTAAAAAGAAGCCTAAACCGATGAAACATCCTATAATTATAGATGAATACAGCGTTTGTGTAGGCGCATCTTTTGCCAGAACTTTGAAACCTCTTATTAGTATTTCCATAATAAACCAGCCCGGCATGATGAACTGTGAAATGTATGCAGTCATATCAAGACTTGCACGCAGAGACATTTTTTTAGAAGTCAAAACATCACCGCAGTATTCAAGATATCTGCGTATAGTTCCTTCAAGCCAGCGGCGTCTCTGGCGAAAAAGCGGTAAAAGGTAAATTATTCCTTCTTCATAAACTTTTGCATTTTCGCAAAAACGGATATCCCAGCCTTTTATATGGAGTCTTGTAGACATATCAAGGTCATCAGTTATTGTAAAATTATTCCAGCCGCCTATATCTTCAATGGCTTCACGCTTAATAAGTTCACCGTTTCCTCTGAGTTCTACAGCACCTTTTACTGAATCTCTGCCTACCTGAAAATAGGTGTCCATTGTATATTCATTATTCTGGCATTTTGTCAGAAGATTAAAATTTTTGTTTCGTATAATTTTTCGTGCCTGTACAGCGCCGACATCTTTCGGTTCAAGGCATGGTATAAGTTTTGATAAAAAGTCAGGTTCTACGGTTGCATCCGCATCAAATACAAGTATCGCATCGCCTTTTGCAAGTTGAAATGCATCATTTAATACGGCGGATTTTCCCGGAAATGCGTCCTGAGGTCTTATCAAAGCTTTTACATTATCATATTTTTGTTCAAGCTCATGTAAGATGGACGCTGTTTTATCTGTACTTCTGTCGTCTATAAGAATTATTTCAAAGCGTTCATAATCAAGCGCACGAATATTTTCTACAGTATGCGCAATTACTGATTCTTCGTTATGGCATGGTATTAAAACTGAAACGAAAGGTTTGTAGTCTTCGTTTATTATTTCAGGATGCTTGGCGAGTTTCCGTTTTTTTATTTTATCCGCAAGGGTTGTAAAGCCTGCATATATAGTCATTAATGCACAGAGAAAACCTAATCCCCACACGGTGTTAAAATAACTTTGGAAAATGTATATAAAAATACCAAGTCCGAAAACTATTATAAATAATAATATTCTTTCTTTCATGATGTTTTCTTGTCAGATCCTCTATCCAAATTCCAATCCGTTATTTATTCTATCAAAAAAACGGTTAAAAGTGTAAGTAATTGCTTAAAATCATTACTTTTTGTTGCAAAATGTTTAATTTATACACCATTCAGAGGTTTTAAATGTTAAAATACGTTAAAAACACTTGCCAATTAAAAAAGATAAGCTATAATTGGTTTGTACATAAGAAGAAGGAGTTTTACATTATGAACAAAGAAGAATTAGTACAAGAGATTGCTAAAAAAGCTAGCGTTACACAAAAAGAAGCTGCTGAAGTATTGGGCGCTTTAATTGAAACTATCCAAAAAACAGTTTCTAAAGGCAAAAAAGTTACTTTAGTTGGTTTTGGTACTTTCGAATCTCGCAAAAGAGCTGCTAGAATCGGTAGAAACCCACAAACCGGTAAAGAACTTAAAATCCCTGCTTCTACAGTTCCGGCTTTCTCTGCAGGTAAAAAATTCAAAGAAATGGTTAACGGCAAATAGTCTTTAACTTTGTAAAGTTTAAAGAGTCTGCAGCTGACGAGCTGCAGGCTTTTTATATATGGGAAATTTTAAAGACCCTCACCCCCGCCCCCTATCCCTGTGGTAGTACAT
>CALUVN010000079.1 GCA_944324235.1 Candidatus Gastranaerophilales bacterium | reverse complement strand
GTGACAGCGGTAGCCGCGCTACCTTTCCTCTCCTCGGAAGATACTTAATCTTCCTCGTCGGCAGAGTGCCACAGTCCTTTCGACTTATCAGCCCCACAATAAGTTTTTACTGTGCAATTGGAGAATGAGTTTGTCGGATTTCTCTAAAGCCTTTGCCCAATCCCCGCTTATTTAATCTATCATCAAAGTCTGAAAAAATCAAGAGGTTTTTCAGATATTTACAGTTTCGCCTGTAATTTCTTGATTGGCGGCTATGTTTTGTGCAATCAAATCTCTTGTGATTATGGTATTTGATGCTATAACGCAGTCATCAAGCGTCACATTATCGCCAATGGTAACATTATCCCAGATAATACAATTTTTTAGCGTAACATTTTTGCCGATAATGCAGCCGCTGCCTATTGTTGAATTTCCTATGAATTTTGTAGACATCGGGAGTACGCTGGAAGAAATATAAGCGCCTGTAGATGTTTTTATAATCGGAGCGTGCGCAAATGTATAGTGTTTGTTGAATAAATCCTGAGTGGATTGTCTGTATTGCCCCAGAGTGCCGATATCGCTCCAGTATTCAGTGATTTCAAATGTATTAATCTGTTTTTCCACTAAGAGATCAGGAAAAACATTTTTAGCAAAATCGTAAAAAGTATTTGCCGGAATATAATCAAAAATTTTGTAATTAAAAATATATATACCGGTGTTAATAAAATTACTTTTAGCTTCTTCAAGGGATGGTTTTTCCTGAAATTCGGTAATAAAACCTTCTTCGTCCGTAACAACAACCCCGAAGTGGGAAACTTCATTTTTAGGAATTTGTTTGATACCGATGGTGGCTATGGCGTCTGATGATTTATGAATATTAATCCCTTTTAGTAAATCCGCATTAGAAACACCGTCTCCTGAAAGTACAATAAAATCTTCACCTTCGTTAAAGAAGTACTGGCATTTTTTGAGACCTCCGGCAGTACCTGACAGATTTTCTTCTTTTATATAATTAAAATTAATACCAAAACTATTGTCAGAGTATCTGTCAATAATTTTTTCGGCCATATAGTGAGTATTTGAAATAACGCTTTTAACACCAATTTTATGGAGATATTCAAGCAGAATATCCATGACCGGTTTATTAGCTATTGGCACTAGTGGTTTAGGCACAAATTTTGTTAAAGGATCAAGCCTTGAGCCTACACCGGCGGCCATAATCATTGCTTTCAAATCATAAATCATCTCTTTTCTACTCCTCAATTGTGTACTATTATCACATGAATTTTCATATTTGACAATAGGATTATACAATGTATGAAGTATTAAATTTATTATACTTGACATGGTCTGTATTGTTTTATATTATAAAAGCAAAGTTACATATCACGTATAAAATTGTTAATTAATATTTTATAGTGAAAAATAAATATGAGGGTTGGATATCGTGAAGTATGATAGAGAAGGGTTTAAGTCTGTTAGTCCACGCTATAACGGAGTTTCCGGAGGAAAGAGTATGACTTCAAAGGCATTATTAACGGCTTTCATCCTAGGGAGTGTGGCGTTTGGTAACTTGACGGCTCACGCTGATGAAGTGCCGATTACTGATCAATCAGGTCTTACGAATTCTGCAAACTATAAGAATGGCAATATACTTAATATTCAAACCCCTATTCAATTGGATAATGTACGTTTTCCTATTATCAACGCAGCTAATGTAGTTATAAACGGCGGTGGTAATCCGATTTCAGGCTCTATCTCCACAGGTAATGATGAATATTCTATAGAGAGCGGACATTATAAAGTTGATGGCGGTTCTTTTGGTATAAAAAATGTGATTTTCAATACGACAGCCGGTAAAACAAGCGAAGCGTCACATGAAACCAATACGGATACCTCCTGGAATTTGAATGGCGTGATTGTGCAAAATACAGCTGGTACGTTGACTATTGATAGTTCTCAATTTAATAACGCTATAAATATAAATTTAATACGTGGTGATTATGGGCTAGGCGACGGGCGTAGTGTTGATGCAAAATCATATATTAATGGTGGTATATTAGACAATTCAGGAACTGCAAATATTATTAATTCCTCCTTTAATGGTAGTAATATTATAAATGATATCCAGCGTGTTAACATTAGTGGTTGGTTGCCATCTCCATCTTTAGATGGCGGTGAGGTCCGTTCTGAAATAAACGGCGGCGTTGTTAGAAATACATCTTCAATGACTATTTCAGGCGGTGAATTCACAGGCAACATTGTACAATCCAAAGCTAATAATAATAGTGAAGGAGCGGCTGGTGCCTCTGAGTATAACACTGCACATGCTGTTATTAATGGTGCGTTGATAAATAACGCCGGTACTATTGATATCCAAAATGTAACAATTACAGGCAACAGCGCAAGCGCAGAGGCATTTAGTGAAGAAAACCGTGATACAGTTACTGTTAATGCTCTGGGTGGCGTTCTTTATAATGAAGGTACTGCAAGAATCGGCGGCGGGACTACTATTTCAAACAACAGTATAAGTTCAACCCTCAATAATACGCAGGGAGCAGGCAATGCTCTTGGCGGTGCAATTTACAACGCAGGAACTTTGAAACTTGCAGATGTTACTTTTTCTAATAATACCCAGAATGGTGTCTTAAATGATATTTACGGCACTGCAAATTCGATTATTAATGTAACCGGCCGCGCGGAAATCGGAAGCGGTTTGCAATCTGCTGACAATAATGCTCAAATTAATATCAAAAACGGCGGCAACCTTGTTATGGTTGACGGCAACGTAAGTACAGGTTATACGGGTGTTGTAAATGTCGAAACAGGCGGCATTTTGACTTATAAAGGTATTACAGAGTCAGATGCACTTTACGGCTCACTTGCCAATGCAACAAAAAACTGGGATAATAATGCAGGGCTTGGTTTCGAATTTTCAGAGGATATAATGGGTTATACTGCTAACCGTGAGGGAGTTTCTGCCTCTCAAACAATATCTGCGGATGAGATTAGAGGTTTAGTCGGTAACGATTCTGCTCTTGCTAACATTGATATTTATAAATTTGGTAATAATTATATTACATTGAGTGATGATTATTCATCTATCGGCAAGGCTGTTCATGTACTTGGCGGTACATTGCACATGTTGTATGATGGAAGAAATAATGAAACCGAAATATATTTCGGTGGAGGTAATGCTGACACAATTATCTCAGACGACGCTAAATTCATTGTTGAATCTTGGAATGATGATATTACTTATAGTGGTGCTCTTTCAACGACAGGCACTGAAAATAGCGGTACTTTCCAAAAATCAGGATTGGCAGCGGTCACTCTCACAGGTGATAACAGTAAATTTAACGGAAATGTACTTGTTGAATGGAATGATTTAATTGTATCTAAAGATTCATATTTTGGTGCTGATTCAAGAGTTATTGTTGACAGTACTTTAAACGGCGGTGGTGCGGGTAATGCTCAGCTTATTTATAATACATCAGGCGAAGATGTATTTAACCACGATGTTACGTTGAGAAATCAGGGTACACTGACTATCAACGGCGCAGGACAGGATGCTACCACCATTACTATTGCTGACGGTGCTATAAAATTTGACAACACAGCAAACGATTTGAACTTGTCTAATGCCGATTACATCCTGAACACAAACTGGAATGGCATCACAGGGCAAAATATTACATTTGATAATGCGGGAATTACCTTTGGAACGGACGCTAACGGTAATAAAATTACCTCGATTAAAAATAATATTTCTGTGATGAACGGTTCAACGCTTAATTTGGCAGATAATAGTACGGATACTTATACTTTTGGCAACATTACCGCCGGCGGAAGCGGTGCTTATAATAAAATTAATCTGGACATAGACCTGTCGGATGGAAGTTCTGATGTGATTCAGGCAGTCGCAGGTTCAGACGGATTTCTTCAGATGGACTCCAACGGTTTGAATATTCTTAACGGTTTGGGGTTTGCGGAAACTGAAAAAGTGTTTAATGTAATATCAGGAGGAAGCTTGGCCTTTACTCAAGCTGAACTCAGTGATTATTTTGATTCAGGCGTTTATATTTATGATGTAACAACAAACGGCGCTAATTTGTCGCTGATTGCAAGCGCAATATCTGAAAACGGTTTGAAATATCAAAACCACGTTGTGCCAGGTGATAGAAAATTTAACTTTGTAGGTAACGAAACCTATACAATCGGCGAGGATTTGCAAAATACTCTAACAGGAAACTTTACGGTATCAGGTAAAGATACAACCGCAGCCAACAGTGTAATTTCAGGCGATGATTTACATTCGTTCTTTGAAGTTAATGCAGCAGGAACAAATCTCACACTGGAAAATCTTACTATTGAACATGCAAACGCAACTGCCACAGGAGATAAGGAAGGCGTAAGCACTTCATCAGATAACATAAACGGTGCAGTGGTTAATGCATCAACAGGTAAGGTTACGATGAACAACGTTGTGCTTGCAAATAACCATGCAGACGGCAACGGCGGCGCTATTTACGCATCAGGTGATGCAAAAGTTGCTATTTCTAATTCAACACTTTCTAACAATACAGCAGCGAACGGCGGCGCGGTTTATGCAGCTGAAAATGCTGCAGTAACACTTACTAACTCAGAGCTTAATAATAACACCGCAACAAGCGGTAAAGGTTCTGCAATATACAATGACGGCGCAACTGTTACATTAAATGATACAACTGTTGCAGCGGGTTCTGATATTTACAACACAGGCACACTGAATGTAAATGCCAATAATAAGGATATTGCTTATGCCGGAGTTATTTTTGAAAACAACGAGGACGGTATTATTAATCTCAATGTTGCGGCAAATGATGTGGCCGGACTAAATATCAGTTCTGTTACAAACGGTACTGTTAACATTACCAATAATTCTACAGCTTCCGTTTCAAATAGAGATGTTATACTTGGTACAATTACAGATGCTGCCTTGAAGCTTCTAGCAGGCAGTGCAAATGTGGATAAACTCGACGGTGCTGCTGTAAATGTAGACAGCGGAACTATTTTAGGTGTTTCATTTGAAAATAACTGGTCTAAAGACCCTGTAGTAGCAGATTCTGATATTAATGTTTCAGGAACAGTAAACCACAACGGCGGAAATATTGAAAACAGCAATATTATCGTAAACGACGGCGGTATATTCAATCACAAAGCCTCTGACATCACAGGCGGCACTATTACTATAAATGAAGGCGGCGAGTTTGTTGCCCAAAATAGTATTAAGTATGATTATGAAAATACAAATTATACTGTAAAAGAAATTACTGCAAAACTTACTGGCGGTGGTACTTTCACTAAAGAAGAACAAGGATACATTGATTTAAAAGGTGCTGGCAACGGAGCAGATTTTTACGGTACCATAAATGTCGATGAAGGGCGCCTTAGAATTGCCGCAGGTTATGGTCTGAATGCGGATGTAAATATTGAAATCGACAACGGCGGAGTGGTTGATTACTATATAAGCGACGGCACAAATCTTAGTGATGACACTATTGCAGACTTTATCATCGGCGGGGACGGCCCAGATGCTGTCAGCCATTTACAAATTGTAGGAAACGGACGTACTAATACTAATGCCGATATCATTGATAAATTCTGGGAACAAAATAAAAGCGCTCAGGTTAGTTTCTGGGAAGGTGCTTATACTTACAAATTTGACACTTCCGGTATTGTTGATAATATGACTTTCCACAATTCAGATATTATGTTTGACAATCTGGTTTCCGGTGTTTCTAATAACGGAGATATCTCACTCAGCAATTCAAGCCTTGAATTGCTGAACAGAAAAGCAGGAGATGTTTATAACTTCAAAAATCTTGTATCTATTGATGAATCCCAAACTTATCCACATTTCAAAAACGAAATAAGTCTTGATTTGGATTTGTATGTAGATGATGATACCTCTCCTGTGATTGATACAATTACGGCAGAAAACGGTTCAGGGCAGCTTAAGCTCACAAGACTGTTTATCACAAATGACAACGGACAGATTTTAAATCCAGAGTATGCTGCGAAAAACGCAATACGTATTATCAATGACGGAAATGATCTGACGATTGCAACAGCTGACGGTTTGGAACTTTTAAGCTGGGCAACAAATGTTTACAGATACAGCATAGATTCCGC
>CALUVN010000078.1 GCA_944324235.1 Candidatus Gastranaerophilales bacterium | reverse complement strand
TGTGCACCGTTTGTTGCGTTCATCAAAGTAGGCATAGTCATCGCTGCAACTACCCCGATGATACCTAACGTAATCAATACTTCCGCAAGAGTAAAACCGCTATGTACTCTTTTAATCGTGTTCTTAAACATAAAACCATCCTTTCAAAAATTGTCCACGTTACTATTATACGATATTAATATCAATTTGTCAATATAATTGATATAAATATCATTATTAGTAAATAAACTTATAAGATACTATAATTAAAGGTATTAGTATGAGTTTAGACAAAAAATTTATCGGTCGTCAGATACGTCTGCGCCGAATGGAACAAAATATATCTCAAGAAAAATTATCAGAATTGATAGACATTTCCCCCAGACATATGTGCACGATTGAAAACGGAAAGTCATTCCCTTCAATAGACACACTTGTAAAAATTGCTGAAATTTTGAACCTTGATTTGAACGATTTTTTTCGATTAAAAGAATATAAAAATAATCCCCTTAGAGACGAGGCAGCCGCACTTTTACAAATTACTGAAGAAGAAGAACTCCCTCTGGTTATTGATATTATAAAAGCTATTCACCGACGTAGATTATACAAATAAATTCTGCCGGTTTATTATATATATTTAGTTTCAGGTGTTATTTTCAGACATCTTGAATAATGAAAAAAAATTGTTATAATTAAAATTATGAAAAAACTGCCGGCAATACTTTTGATAATGCTCCTGCTTACAGGCCTGAACGTGCAGGCTGCCCCTGCTGATGAGGACGTTATGATACAGAATCCTCAGCTGGAAATCCGTGATTACGACGGCATCGAACTTCCGGCAGGAACTTTTATCCCTGCTGTCAGCGCTCAGGAAATTTCAACCCAGTACTGTCCGGAAGGTTACAAGGTTAAATTTATCGCAACAAACGATTTGTTTCTTTATGATACAAAAATAATCCCTAAAGACACAGAGCTATACGGTTATATTGAAAAAATAAACGAGCCTGTCGTCGGCACAAACGCCTCTATGAAAATTAAAATCACAAAAATGGTTTACGCAGACGGCTATGAAGTTCCAATAAAAGGTTACGTCCATACATCAAATAATAATATAATAGGAGGCGAACTGACCCAGCCTGCCGAATTTATCAAAATGCCGCACTACCAGACAGGCTTTCAGGGCTGGTACAATGTCAAAGGTGCAACACTCCAAATCCGCCCCGGCAGAACCAGAAAAATGGGAGAACATACCCGGGTTGCCGCAGGTGTTGACTTGATAATAATTCTGACCGCACCAGTGTGGATTACACATACCTTAACAAATTGACAATGAACAATTTATAACCGATAATCGTTATTACTATGTAGTTTTGTAAAAGGAAAGGTAGAGAGATTTATGAATAAAAACCTCAGCATAGCACTTGCAGTAATTTTAATAAGCGCAAATGTAACTTTAGCCGCACCGAATTATAACTTTACACAAACCCAACAACCGGCATATCAGCCGACATATTATACACCGCAAACATACACAAGCAGTAACGGGACACTTAAAGGCAGCGTTGTTACAGTTCCTGCTGGACAACAGGTAGCTGCAGTTGTAACAGCACCTATTAATTCTGCAACGGCAGTGCTCGGACAAACTGTAAATCTCGCATTGAGTTCGGATTTTTACTATAACGGCAACTTGATTGCACCTGCAGGAAGTTCTGTTGTAGGTACGGTATTAGAAGTTTCCAAAGCAAAACACGGCAGTATGAACGGCAAATTACTGCTCCGTTTCACTCAGATTGTAACTCCTTACGGTGTGCAAATCCCTATTTCTGCCGTTATTAAAACCGACGACAACTCAGGTGTGCTTGTTGGCGGAACTAAAATGGATGTAGCGAAAGATTACACTAAAGATTTGGCTGGCGGAGCTGCGGCAGGCGCAGTATCAGGTGTTGTCTTCGGAGCACTTGCAGGCGGCAGCGTCGGTAAAGGTGCAGCTTTAGGTACTGCAGTAGGCGCAGGCGGCGGTCTGGTTAAATCTTTGTGGGACAAAGGCGATGACGTGGAAATCCCTGTTAACGCTTCTATTGAACTTATCCTCACCCAGCCTATTACAGTTAACCCTGCCATATATAATTAATTAATTACCGCACAATCGGGTAATCGTTTTATTTTTGATATAAAATAAAATGTAATAGAGAATTTATCAACGGGAAAACAAAATGTCTATCTTAGGAAAATACAGCGATAATTATTTAGAAGAAGAGTCCTCCAAAAAAGAATCGTCTTTATATACCCCTCCTGCGGTGTTACGTAAAGATGAAGACGACAGCTTAAAAAAATCTCTTGTAATATCAACACTCCTGCACCCGACAGTAGTCGGTGCGGCATGGTTGATATTCTTTATACTTGCCGCACTCGGAATTCACCTTGCAATATTTGAACGTCCGAAACCTAAGATGAACGATATTGAATTCGTGCTTGTAGAAAAAGAAGCAAAACCGATTAATCCAAACACTCCTTATCGTTCGGACAGAGATTCTCAGGCAGGCGGACATCATGATCCGACCAAAAAAGTTTCAATGCCGTCACCGGCGCCTGCACAGGCTCAAAAACCGTCACCTGCACCAAGTCCGCAGCCAGCGGTTAAAAAACCTGCGCCGCAAAAGCCACAGCAGCCTAAAAAAACGGTAACAAAACCGCAAACTCCTGCTCAGGTCCAAAAACCTGCGGCAAAACCGGTTAAAACAGAAGCGCCTGTTCCAAAAGGCCCCTCCAAAGCAGCACCGCCAAAACCTACACCGCCGACGGCAAGACCTTCCATCAAACCGCCTTCAACACCTAAACCTGTGGCAAAACCATCTTCTGCCTTTACAGTTCCTGTTCCGAAAGGAGGAACTAAAACAGGCTCTTATGCAACAGGCCCTATAAGCGGTTCAGGTAAAACTTCTACGGCAGCAGGCGGAGGAGGAAGTTCAACTTACGCTCCGACACCGTCACTTGCACCTACCGGAGGAGGAAGCTCTTCCGGCACTAAACTCGCTAAAGGCGGAGGAGGAGGCTCAGGAGCTATGGGTAATCCTGGCCCGGGAAACCCTAACGGCGCACCGGGGATTGATACAATCAGAGAACCTGATTTCGGCCCTTACATGAGAGAACTTCAACGCCGTATTAAAATGAACTGGGATCCTCCTAAAGGCAACGAAAGTAAACGTGTTGTCCTGTTATTTAAAATCGCAAAAGACGGAAGACTTCTTTCCTGCAGCGTTTACAAATCTTCAGGACTGCCAAGTGCCGACAAAGCAGCAATAAATGCGGTTCAGGCTACAGCTCCTTTCAAACCGCTGCCTGCCGAGTTCAAAGGTGCGCATATCGACATCCAGTTTACGTTTGATTATAACGTATTTGGAGCATCGGGCTACAACTAACAGAATTAAACATGATGAAAAATAAAAACAGAGTACAATATTAGAAAAAAGAGGATAAAATTATGGAACTATTATTACATTCAATCAAGCTTGACTGGCCGGTATTACTGCCTATTTTGATATGCTCAATTCTGGTAGTAGCTGTAGTTATCAACAGATTTTCTTTTTACAAAAAGAATAAACGCGATGTTGTTCTTTTAATTCCAAGACTTCAAAAAGAACTGGCTAAAAACAATCTGCAGGCAGCACAGGATTTAGCGGTCAGATGCGGCGGCGTAATCGGCGAAGTTACTGAAGAAGCTGTCAGAATCTTCTCCGAACAAAAAAGCGGATTTTCACGTTCATTTGATATCGCGGCAGCACTTGCAACAAGAAAACTTGAAAGCCACCTTACAATTCTCGGTACAATCGGCGGTGTCGCTCCGTTTTTAGGTTTGTTCGGAACTGTTGTCAGAATCCTCTATACATTTCAGGATTTGGCTGTTCAAGGTAACCAGTCAGCTGCAGTTGCAATGGGTATCGGTTCTGCATTGATTGCAACAGCTTTCGGTCTTGGTGTTGCGATTGTTGCGGTTGTGTTCTTCAACTCCTTCCAATCAGTTGTTAAACGTTACGAAGACGACTTCCAGTTAATTAAGCTGCTTTTCCTGAGCTTTGTTGACTCTGAAGGAAAACCGACCAACACATCAACTTCTAACTTATCTTTATAATCTAAAAGGATTTTACACAAATGGCAATGAGTACTAAAAAAGGTAAACTTTTTACCGAAATAAACATAACACCTCTTACAGATATCTTTCTGGTTCTGTTGATTATCATGATGGTAGTTGCACCGACTTTCCAGTCAATGGATAATGCTATAACCGTCCCTGAAATCAACAGCGGGGTCGCTATCGAACAAAAAAATGCAGAAGTTGCGATTACCAGAGAAGGGCTTATGTATATTAACGGACGCGAAATAAATTCTGATACCCTTGCCGAAGAACTTGCCGCTCTAAAGCCTTCTTTAGAAAAACCTGAAGTTGTTGTAAAGGCTGATCAGAGCGTTAAAAGTTCCGAAATTATGAAGGTAATGAACGCGGCACAGGATGCCGAATATAAAAAACTTATAGTTGCAGGCGAACCTTTGACTAAAAAGGAACAAAAAGAACTGCAGGCAAATAATGAAGGAGCATAAAAATGAGCCGTCAGCGTGAAACATTTAATGAAATAAACATAACACCTCTTACAGATATCTTTCTGGTTCTGTTAATTATTATGATGGTAATAGCTCCTTTGTTAGACCAGCAGGGATTAAACCTTACCGTGCCGGAAAATGTTGATGCGGAACAGGTTAAAAATGATCCGAAAATTTTGACCGTAAATGTATCTGCAGACGACAGATATTATATTGACGGTGAAGAAATTCCTTTTGAAAATCTTGCTGCAACTCTTAAATCCGCAGCACCTGATTACCCTGACGGAATGATGATTGAAACTGACGGAGATGCTACTCACGGCGCTGTTGTTAAGCTTATGGATAACGCAAGAAACTCCGGCATCACCAGTATTTCTGTATCGGAAATCTAAACAAATCCCCCCCCCCTGAGTTGAACTACTTTGCTCTTATAAGTAATGTAGGCCGGATTTACTAATCCGACAATTAAACTGCAGGAAGGTTCGGAAACGTAGTTTCTGATGACTCGTTTCTTTTGATCGCGTGTTTTTCTTTCTTATCCAATATTCTTTCTATTTGCATCGCAACAAAAAGAAAGAATATTTGTGCGGGGCTTGGGGGTGCACAACCCCCTTTTTTGACAAACATCATGTTTTTACCCCTCACCCTCACCTTAGCCCCCTCCCTCAATCCCTCCCCTCAAGGGGGAGGGAAGTGTTAGAAAACTCTTACTTTTTTCAAAAGCCGACTGTTAAAAGACTTTGAAAGTTTTTTTTGAGTATCATTGTGCGCAGCACTGTAACGGACTATTCACTCTTCACCATTCACTATTCACTCATCTTGATGCAAACTTATGTTTGCCCCTGTCTTGGATTTGCTCCACGCTTACGGGCGAGGGACAAAGTCTGTCATCCTGAACTCGTTTCAGGATCTGAGCTTGCCGCAAAGCATACCTCACCCTACCCTCTGTCTTGTATTTGCTCCACGCTCACGGAGACTCGACAAAAAGCCTGCGGCTTAGTAGTCTCGTTCCGCTCGCTATCCGGACTTAC
>CALUVN010000077.1 GCA_944324235.1 Candidatus Gastranaerophilales bacterium | reverse complement strand
ATGATTATAAATTGGTGTTAATACGGATACTTTTATATTATCTTGCTGCATAGTTTTTAACCTTTCTTCCGTCTTCAAACGCCTGATGCGTCCACATGTATTCCCATTTGCCAAAGCGGCCGATACTTTCTATTCCTACTTTGTTCAGATAGTCCAGAACTGTCTCTCTGTTTTTATATATATCTTTGTCAAAAATTACGTTTGCATACTTTTCAAATCGAATATCTTTTACAATAATTTCGTCTTCTTTGAACAAGCCCATTGAGATTAAACTTTCTATTGTTTTTTCAAGGATTATCTCAGGCGGTGTCTGAGGATTAAAGAAGCCCCTCCTCAAAATCATAGATTTCGGTCCTCCTGCAAGGGGAGGACAATTCTCATGTGCTCCGGAATTTGCAAAGAATATTTCTGCCTGCAAAGAACTGCATCCTTCCGGAACATTATCTGACGATTTCAGATTCGGTGAATATACTCTTGCCGGTAAAATATCCTCGTCATAAATATAGAACCATAGGTGTTTTGCTACATCAGGTCGCTTAAAGCCCAGTGATACCATATACCCCGAGGTGTGCATAAGATTTGCTCCTGCATCTTTAATTTTTTGCGGAGTATTTTCTATCATTTTTACTATTTCAGGCAACGGAAGTGATGAAATTAATCTTGTGTATGCTGTTTTTGTTCCGTCCTTGAAGTATATAGTTTTTTCGTTCGGATTGATTCTTACAACTTCTTTATTAAATCTTATATCCAGTCCTTCTCTGCATTTGTTCAGAATTGAACGGAATCCGCCTTTTTTAGGATATTTCATAAATTTTGTGTAATAGAAGTTCTCGGCCTGTTCTTCGTATGACCCGCGCAACACTTCACTTAACGGTGAAACGTGTAAACGATTACCTACCCATTTTGTTTCAAGCTCTTCAGGTTCAACACCCCAATATTTGCGTGTATATTTGAACGGAAAGTTTTCTGCAAAATAATTGCCATATTGTACACGAAGCCACTCTTCGTAATTTTCTATTTGCGAAACATCTTTTTGCGGTCGATTTACAAAATCTTCTATTATTTTTACTTTTTCTTCTACCGGCAGCGGGTGAAGGTTATTTTGTGCCGGATGTTTGAGCCAGTAACCTTGCCAATAGTTATAGGATACCGGCGGATGAGGAAATGTCGGAGAGGATTCTTCAAAAATATTGCGGGTGTAATCGTCAGGTGCAAAAGAAAAATGCACAAATTTATCAAATCTGAATCCGTCGATTGTGAAATTTCCGCACAGGCCTCCCCAGTCATTCTCACGTTCGTAGATGACAACAGAGTCCCCTTGCTTTTGCAAGTGGTAGCCTGCTGATATTCCTGCTATTCCGCTTCCTAATATTAATGTAGAATTTTGTCCCATTTTATACTATCCTCATATTCTTTAATCTGATCAATCGTAAAATTATACATATCAGTATCTTTGTTATAAAAATGTTTATACCAGTTGACGGTCTTTTCTATCGCTTGATTTGCGGTGTAAGTCGGTGTCCAGCCTAAAACTTTTTCAGCTTTTTCAATATTAAGCATCAAAAGGTTTGCTTCATGTAAATCGTCTTTTTTGTGAACTATAACCTCACCCTGTCCATAGAATTCAGTAACTTTTTGGGCTACTTCCGCAACTTTTAGAACACTGTCTTCATTAGGGCCGAAATTAAAACCTTCTGCATATTTTTTACCTTCACAAAGAAGTTTTTCACCAAGAAGCAGGTATCCTGAAAGTGGTTCTAAAACGTGCTGCCACGGACGAACAGCAACAGGGTTACGGATTTCAATTTTTTGTCCTGCATTAATAGACCTGACGCAATCCGGAATTAATCTATCCTGTGCCCAATCTCCTCCGCCTATTACGTTTCCGGCTCTGGCGGTTGCCATTGCCATTGAATTTTCATCCTGCAAAAATGAACGTCTGAATGAAGATGACATGACTTCCACACAACCTTTGGAGGATGAATACATGTCGTATCCTCCCATTGGTTCATCTTCTTTGTAACCACGATTTATTTCTTTATTTTCGTAACATTTATCTGTAGTCACATTCACAAAAGCTTTGACGGATGTGCAACAGTGAGCAGTGTCAAGAACATTCAAAGTTCCGATAACATTTGTCTGATAAGTCAGTATCGGTTCTTGGTAAGAAAGTCTTACCAGTGGTTGTGCAGCCAGATGAAAAACTATATCAGGCTGAAATTCAAGCATTGATTTTTTAAGCGTTTTTTCATCTAAAATGCTGCCGATTATTGATTTAGAAATTTTGGGTTCTATTTTAAGTTCTTTAAACATTGCCGGATTTGTGTTTGGTGTAAGTGAATACCCAAAAACTTCTGCTCCAAGTTCCGTAAGCCATAATGCCAGCCAGCTTCCCTTAAATCCTGTGTGTCCCGTTAAAAAGACTTTCTTTCCTTTATATACGTTATTAAACATTAATTAAATTTTCCTCTTTTA
The DNA here is from genome assembly GCA_944324235.1 of Candidatus Gastranaerophilales bacterium. Lineage (GTDB taxonomy): Bacteria > Cyanobacteriota > Vampirovibrionia > Gastranaerophilales > Gastranaerophilaceae > CALUVN01. The sequence goes on along the minus strand of CALUVN010000077.1, from coordinate 200 downwards.
AATATTTTCGCCACCAATTTATTGTTTGTTTCAGCCCATCTTCCAAACTATATTGCGGTGTGAACAGAACTTCGTTTTTCAATTTGTTGTTATTTCCGACTACCAAGGGTTCTTCAAAGTAAGTCGGCACAGCCCCCCAGAGAATTTTTCCTTTGAAATCAGTTAATTCGGCAATCTTTTCAACGATTGCCCTTAACTGT
>CALUVN010000076.1 GCA_944324235.1 Candidatus Gastranaerophilales bacterium | reverse complement strand
AATATACAGGATTCTTACAAGCTATGATTCGCAACGGTGGAAGAAACGGTATTGCTCTCACAGGAGGTTTCAGATTCCTGCTGGGCGACGAAAATGACAATAACCAACCTGAATCTAAAAAAGAAATTAAGACACTTTAAAATATAAAAACGGTAAGAATAATTATTTTGAGGATGATTTGAGCTTATCCCTTATAACTATTCTTATTGCAAAAATTTTAACTTATCACATTTTAAACCAATCGACAATCGCATCCGTGAAAGCATAGGCGGACTTTTGGTTTTGAGCTGTGATTAAATTTCCGTCAGTTTCAACGTGGACACTCCATGCTTTTTCTTCTACAAATTTTGCGCCGAGCGATACCAGCCTTGACTGAAGCATAAACGGCATCAATTCATCTTTATGAACAATGTGTTCCTCTGTATTTGTGAACGATGTAATATGCAGACCTTTAACAAGCGGTTCGCCGTTTTCTTTTCTTGCGTTTATCAGTGCTGCAGGGCCGTGACAGATTGCCGCAACAAGCCTTCCCGTTTTGTAGAAATAACTTACGATATCTCCGAGATAATCACTCTCTGCAATATCAAACATAGGTGCATGCCCGCCCGGAAAAACTATTGCATCATAATCTTCATGCTTAACATCTTTAAGTCTTATTGTGTTATCAAGATGAATTTTTGTACCGTCCCATTCCATAGGACTTGAACAGTCGTAACTGTCTTCATCAACAGGCGCAACGCCGCCTTTCAGACTTGAGACCAGTATCTCGTACCCGTTATGCTCAAAACCTAAATAAGGCACGGCAAATTCCTCAAACCACACACCCGTTTTGTGTTCGGAATCAATTTCCGATACATTGCTTACTACCATTAAAATTTTCTTTGTCATATTTTTACTCCTTTTTTTGAGTAAATATTGAATATGGAAAATTTTAATCAGTATAACGTCTCAACCCCAGTGGCTATTTATTTAACAGATATTCCAGAACTTCTTCAACATGCCCTTTGACCTTAACTTTACGCCATTCTTTTGCAATATGACCTTCTTTATCAAGAACAAATGTTGAACGAATAATACCCATATATTTTTTCCCGTACATGGATTTTTCACCCCAGACCCCAAAGGCTTCTGCCAGCTTATGTTCAGTATCCGAAAGCAGAATAAAATTTAAACCGTGATTTTCTTTGAATTTTACATGGCTTTTAATACTGTCAGGACTAACCCCTATGACAACAGCACGGGCAGAAATTCTGTTAAAATTATCCCTGAAATCACACGCTTCCTGCGTGCAGCCTGAAGTGTTATCTTTCGGATAAAAATAGACAACAACTTCACTCCCGACAAAATCAGAAAGCTTAAACTCCCGTTCTAAACCATCTGCATCTAAACCGGTTAGTTCTATTTCTTTAAAATCCATTTTCCTGACTCCTTTTTAGTACTTATACAATTTTTTATAATAAAAATATTGAAAAATACAGGTTGTATAAATTTCTACTGTCTGGTATTATATTATTATGAAAAAGATTATTAGTATTTTAATTGCGCTAATGCTCGGTGTAAATGCAGGGCTTGCCTACGAAATGACAAACGAAGAACTTCTGCAGAATATTTCAATGCAAAATGTCATAGATTCTATTGCCTATGATATGCTTAATGTTGCGCAGATTAAAAATCGCATGATTTTTACTTACGATAAAGAAAGTAAAAAGAAACTACTGAAGTGTAACGAGTCGCTTACAAAACGTGAAATTCTCATATATGGAGACGCTATTCAAAAAATCTCCGACAAAAATGAACTCGCAGCACTAATTGCAAGAGAAATCGTAAAAGCCGATGCCTCATACTGGGGATACTTTAAAGGATATGTCGGCTCTGCTCAAATCCGTTTTGCACCTAAAAAATATGAAATTTATTTTGACTGCGCAGCAGTTGATTTAATGGTAAAAGCAGGCTACAATCCAGTCGCTATGATTACTTTCCTGCATAAAGTTTACCCGCAGAGAAGAACCGATTTTATATCAACGGCAAATCTTACAAGTAAAAGGGTTATGCATGTATATGAATACATCTATACAACATATCCTGAATATTTGATTAATAACGAGTATAAAAATAACAAATATTACCAGAACTTCCTTTTAACATCGCTTGAAAATCGCGGTAAACTTTACGAAAAAATCAGAACTAAATCAAACGAGAAAATAAAATATGAATAAAATTTATACAATAATATTCTGTTTATTCTTGTTAATTTCAGGACTGAATGCCGGTGCTGAAGAGTCTGCTTTGTACGAAAAATTGCCGGACGCTCAAACAATTCAAGAGCAGCCGCAGCGAATTACAAATTACGATTACTCAAACGCCACGCGGATTCCTATTTATCTTCATATAGAAAATCGCTACAAAACAAACGGCGACACAAATGTAGGGGATGAATTAACTTTCGTTGCCGCAAGAAATGTATATTATAACGGCAAACTGCTTGTAAAACGAGGAGAAAAAACCTCCGCAAAACTTACTCATTTTATAAGACGCGGTATGAACGGAATCCCTTCAATAATGATTTTAGAAGGATTTCAATTTGAGAATTTAGATTCAAAAAAACTTGACGGTAAATACATGAAACGCGGGTTTGACAATACACTTTTTGTTCTGCCGTTGAAATGGGTTTTAACACCGCTTTATCCTATGGGTTCTTTTGCCAATATTATAATCGGATGCGAAGCCAGAATTTCACCTAAAGACGATATCATTATTTACTACTATCCAGAATGGACAGTAGAATAACTTTATATAAATTATCAGAAAAAACTATGGCCAATAAAACAGAAATCCACAAAAGAAAAGTTGAACATAAAAGATTATCAAAAATCAAATTTGATATTGAACCGTATTATTCTTCCGAATACAAATTGAAAGATAATATAGACTTAATAACAGTTGCATTTAATAACCCTGTTGTTATCAAATATCAGATTGCACTTATCAAAAAATTTATTAACGGGGACTACTGCTATATCGTCTGCGATAATTCAAACAGGAAAGAAAAATCCGAAGAAATAAGAAAAATA
>CALUVN010000075.1 GCA_944324235.1 Candidatus Gastranaerophilales bacterium | reverse complement strand
GAGCTACCTTGCCATATTTTTAACTTTATTTAATTGTCACCGGCTCAGTTGCCTCGAGCGCTGCTCTCACAAATTTTGTAGTTTGTTCGTTTCACTCACGGGAGCTACCTTGCCATATTACACAAATTAAGTTTTCATCTGCTATCCGCTCAGATCCTGAAACAAGTTCAGGACTTCATTATTTCTAGTTCACTTCGTTCACAGAACTAATGTCGGCTACCTTGCCATTAATTGACAGGTCTTATCTTCTCATAAAAGTTTTTTAATTTCAAGCACTTTTTTCAATTATTTTTTAATGTATAATTTTGTTATGATTACAGACATGACGAAAGGGAGCCCGCTTAGACATATTCTGCTTTTTTCCGTACCGCTTTTAATCGGAAATGTTTTTCAGCAGTTGTATAACATTGCCGATCTTGTAATTGTCGGCAGGCTTCTCGGGGTCGAATCTTTTGCGGCTGTCGGTGCGGTTGCGCCGCTGTTTTTTCTTATAACTTTTATTCTGGTCGGGTTCACTAACGGTTTTGCTGTTGTGACAGGACAGCGTTTCGGGGCTAAAGATTATGTCGGTGTAAGAGATTCTGCTGTTGTTTCAACTGTTTTGAGCACAATCGTTACTGTTTTTTGTACAGTGCTGTGCACTATTTTTATGAATCCTATTTTACACTGGCTCAATGTGCCGGAAAATATTTACCACGAAGCCTACTGGTATATTGAAATTGTTATTATCGGTTTGCTGGCCACAACCATGTATAACATGCTGGCAAGTATTATTCGTGCGCTGGGTGACAGCAAAACTCCTTTGTATATTTTGATTATTGCGTCATTAATTAATATTGTTCTTGCTCTTATATTTATTGAAGTTTTTCACTGGGGAGTTCCGGGGTCTGCTGTCGCGGTAATCCTTTCTCAGGCGATATCTGTTATTATGTGTCTTTATTTTATAAAACTCAGACTTCCTATTTTACACTTAAAAAAACAGGATTGGTTTATTAAATTTGACAAAAAGTTTTACGATTCGGCCTGTGAACATTTACGTATCGGTTTTCCGATGGCTGTTCAGTTTTCGATAATCGGGATTGGAATTATAATTATTCAAAGTGTATGCAATACATTCGGGTCAAATGTAATTGCAGCAATGACTGCGGCGTTGAGAATTGAACAGATTGCCACCATGCCGATGATGTCATTTGGTGTAGCGCTTGCCGCTTATGTCGCACAGAACTTCGGCGCTCGTAAATTCAAACGTATCAGGCTCGGGGTAATCAAAACTTCGACCATAAACATAATTTTAAGTATCTTAATGGCTTTTGTCATGCGATTCTGGGGAACTGATATTATAGGGGCATTTATCGGCACTGCGACAAAAGAGATAATTGATATTGCACATACATATCTTTTAATAAGCACAATATTTTACTTCTTTCTCGGCCAGATTTTTATATACAGAAATGCACTTCAAGGTATGGGAGAGGCCGTGTTTCCTCTGCTGGCATGTGTGGCAGAACTTCTTGTACGCTCGTTTGCAGCTGTTTATCTCGCCGTAAAATTCGGATATATAGGTATGTTCTATTCAGGACCTATTGCGTGGGTAAGTGCCTCTACAATTCTGTTTTTCGGATATTTTGGGAGTATTAAGCATATTGTATTTAAAGTTAAAGCTAAATTGCATACCTAGTTACTTGCAAAGATGAAAGTTTTATGGCAAAATTCACATAGGAAAAATACGGGTACTAATGGTAAAGGAGAGAAATATGTCAGCATTTATTGAAGACATTGTGGCACGTCAGATACTGGATTCTCGCGGTAATCCGACTGTGGAAGTAGACGTAAAGCTTTCCGGCGGCGTAATCGGTAGAGCTGCTGTTCCGTCAGGAGCATCCACAGGGATTTTTGAAGCTCTTGAACTTCGCGATGGAGATAAGCATGTTTACGGCGGAAAAAGTGTTATGAAAGCCGTAAATAATATCAATAACATTATTGCACCGGAACTTATCGGTGAGAAAGCTACTCACCAGAAAGAAATAGACACGTTCATGATTGATATGGACGGTACGGAAAATAAATCTAAATTAGGCGCAAATGCTATTCTCGGTGTATCGCTGGCAGTAGCTAAAGCGGCATCTATGGCTTATGAAATGTCTTTGTACAGATATTTGGGCGGAATTAATGCACTGACATTGCCTGTTCCAATGATGAATATTTTAAACGGCGGCGCGCATGCCGATAATAATATTGACTTTCAGGAATTTATGATAGCACCGGTGGGCGCTGAAAGCTTTCATCATGCAATCCAAATGGGGTCAGAAGTTTTCCATACCTTAAAATCTATTCTGAAATCAAAAGGACTTGCAACTTCTGTCGGGGATGAAGGCGGATTTGCTCCAAATCTCAATTCAAACTCTGAAGGCGTGGAAGTTATTATCGATGCAATACAAAAAGCAGGCTATACTACAGATCAAATAAAAATCTGTCTTGATGTTGCTTCCAGTGAATTTTTCGAAGACGGCATCTACAAACTCAAAGGTGAAAATAAAGAATTTACAAGTCAGGAAATGGCAGAATTTTTGAAAGATTGGGTACATAAATATCCGATTATATCAATAGAAGACGGTATGGCAGAACAAGATTGGGACGGTTGGGAACTTCTGACAAAAGAAATAGGTTCTTGCTGTCAGCTTGTCGGAGATGATTTGTTTGTAACAAATACAAGACGTCTTGCGGAAGGTATTCGCCGTAAAGTTGCAAACTCTATTCTGATAAAAGTTAACCAGATTGGTACACTTTCTGAAACTCTGGATGCAATATCAATGGCACACGGTGCAGGTTATACATCAATAATTTCGCATCGTTCCGGCGAAACTGAAGATTCGTTTATTGCAGATTTGGCAGTTGCAGTAAACAGCGGACAGATTAAGACAGGTTCGATGTCACGTTCTGACAGAATTGCCAAGTATAACCAGCTTTTGCGGATAGAACAAAAACTCGGGGCCGCAGCTAAATATCTCGGACTGCAGGCATTTAACGGACAAAAACCGCAACAGCAAAGAGTTTATGGTCATTAAGTACAACGGGTGTGATTTTTAAATTACACCCGTTATATTTTCACAGTGTTTTGAGTACAGAAAATATTCCCTCGCCCTGTCAGATTGACCTCTGTGAGGGGGCAAACATGATGTTTGCATCAATATTATTTCCACAGACTGAAAAGTCGCCTGTATCAGATATTCAAAAACTTATAAAAACTTTCTACAAGTCGGCTTTTGGATAAACTTGAATACCCTCTCCTAAGTAGGAGAGGGTAGGGTGAGGTATGCTTTGCGGAAAGCTCAGATCCTGAAACGAGTTCAGGATGACAGACTTTGTCCCTCGCCCCGTC
>CALUVN010000074.1 GCA_944324235.1 Candidatus Gastranaerophilales bacterium | reverse complement strand
TGTGAATACAGAAAATACCTTGCAATGTCCTACTGACCGATTACGTTTTAGTGGGGACAGTTCATTCTACCCCAACAGAAATTTACTGAATACAAAAGCCGAATAATATCCATATTTTAAGTTGGGCTGAAAGCCCAACCTACAAACTAAAAATAAAAATTGCTCTATATGCTGTGTTTTATTGTAATTTGTGTCGCTTAGTCGTTATAATTGAGATATAATATATTGTAATTTTTGTTGAATTATTGATTTTGGCAGATTAATGTAAATTCCTTGCTTTCCTTGTATACATTTCCCATCCGGAGTATATATATGTAAATTTTCAAAGTATGCACCGTGTGCGGCTGTTGCATTTGATTTTTGGCTTAACTCAGACATCTTATGTAAATCAATTCCCTGTACATATTTTCTAATAATTTTTGTGATGTCATCATAATTAACAGGTGTATTTTTAGCCAGATATTCTTGTAAATCTTTACATAATGGTATAAATCGTTCATCAAACCGTCCCAAACCGTTGAATGAAATTTTGTTTGCCGGAGCTGATTTTATAAATATATCATCAGGTAAAGAATTAGTTTTTACACTAAATGCTCGAGTGTTATTTATATTAGATGGTGCAGAGATTCTATTTTGTGTTACAGGTAAAATTTTCATAGCAGTTTTAACAAAAAAGCTCAAAAATATTTTTTGCTGGATATAGCGAAAAATTTAATTTATTGTTACATTTGAATTGTTAATCGTATTCATAGAACTTTTATAACCATTTTCTATTTAATCTGTGATATCTTTAAATTCAAATTTAATAATTTTAGCAAGTTCTGCATGCGTTAATTCTATCTGATACCCAATTTTTCCAGCACTAAAAATTATAGTATCAAAATTTTGTGCGGTTTCATCAATTATTGTTGTAAAAAATTTTTTCATCCCTATCGGAGAACATCCGCCGTGTATATATCCGGTAAGCGGTAATAAATCTTTTGACTTAAGCATTTTTATTGCTTTTTCATTGACAGCTTTCGCAGCTTTTTTTAGGTTTAATTCCTTTGCCACCGGAATCATAAATACATAATGTTGTCCTGATTTCCCTGTAGTGACAAGAGTTTTGAATACTTGTTCAGGATTTTGGTGTAACACTGCTGCCACTTCAATTCCGCTTATTGCATCTGTGTTTGCGTAAGTGTAGTGTTTGTATGTTATTTTATGCTTGTCAAGCATTCGCATTACATTTGTTTTCTCTTCCATAGGCTTTTTATAAATTATTTTTGCATTTTATGTTCTGATAAACGTCGTTTGTAATTTCACAATCTTTGAGTGCTCTGTGGTGTCCTTGCGTATTTATCTTAAAGTATTCAGCAAGGACTTTCAGCCTGTGACTGGTTAATTCGCGGCAATATTTTCTTGAAATTCTCATTGTGTCCAGAGAGTTATTTAGAAAATCTTTTTGGAAGTGTTTTTTTAGGTTATGTTTGATAAATCTCAGGTCGAATTTTACATTATGCCCCAGCACTGTGTCATTTTCAATAAATGATATAAATTCAGGCAAGACTTTTGTTATATCGTCTGCATCTTTAACAAGTTCATCAGATATTCCCGTAAGCTCTCTGATGAATGAATTTATATGTCCTGACGGTTTTACAAGTGCCGAAAATTTATCTGTTACTTTGTTATTTCGGATTTTTAGTGCGGAAAGTTCTATGATTTCATTTTTTTCGCACGACAATCCAGTGGTTTCGATATCTATAACCGTATAGTTGTCTATAAATTCCTGAGGGGTTTCTTCCAGATTTATCATAATTTTATTATAGCATATTTAGCTGAAGAATTTTATAAAAAATTCTTTCAGATTTTCAGGTGCAAGACGTTTTATATTTGTTTCAAATTTATCAAGTGTTTCTGAGCTTATAAACGGATATCTTCTTCTCATGTTTATATAATCATATTTTGTAAATTCGTATTCAAATGATTGAATTTTATTTTCTTTGCGTAAACGCAGCGCTTTTTTTTGTAATTTATCTACTCTTATGATTAGCATTTCCATAGGTGAAAATTTGGGAATTTTTTTTGTTTCAACGACAAGTACCGGAGGTTCATTGTCTTTGCCTTTGATACTTAGCGCGTTCGGGTTTTCTTCTGCAATTTTATTTACAAATTTAATAAACTTACGGTCGCCGTGCGGGCAGCAAACAATACCCTTTGTTCGGCGTGTCCCCATTTTACCGTATAGCTTCCCTGTGAAAGTAACATTATGAGTTTCCATACTTTATTTAAAGCACATAAAAAAATTTTTTGCTATAATATTTTAAGAAAATTAGGAGGTTGTTATGAATAATTTTGAGTATTGTTGTCCTACGCATGTTGTCTTCGGCAAAGGTTCAATCGCAAAATTGCGTGAACTGATACCGCAAGATAAAAAAGTTTTAATGATTTACGGCGGCGGTTCTATTAAGAAAAACGGCGTTTATAATCAGGTTAAAGCAGCGCTTGAAGGTTATAATCTCTTTGAATTCGGCGGAATTGAGCCTAATCCTAAATATGAAACCTGTATGAAAGCTGTTGAAATTGTTAAACGGGAAGGTATTGATTTCTTGCTTTCTGTTGGCGGTGGTTCTACTCTTGACGGTACAAAATTCATATCGCTGGCTTCTTGCTATGACGGTGATGATGCGTATGATGCGATTATGATTCGTGAGGAGCATCCGGACAGAGCCATTCCTCTTGCGGACGTAATCACTTTACCTGCTACAGGTTCAGAAATGAATAACGGCGCTGTTATTTCAAGATTGGCAACTGATGAAAAACTTCCATTCCATAATGAAAATGTATATCCGAAATTTTCTATTATTGATCCGGAAGTAACGTTTTCACTCCCTGTAAGACAGACAGTTAACGGCATTGTTGATACATTTGTTCATACCATGGAGCAGTATTGCACTTATGAGGTAAATTCTCCGCTTCAGGATGATTGGGCGCTCGGTATTTTGCGTACTTTGATAAAAGAAGCACCGAAAGTTCTTGCTAATCCTAATGATTACGATACCAGAGCAAATATTTTCTGGTGTGCTACCTGCGGTTTGAATTATTGGATTAGTCTCGGCGTTGTTCAGGATTGGGCAACTCACATGATAGGTCACGAATTGACTGCATTTTACGGGATTGACCACGGTCAAAGTCTGGCGATTGTCGAACCACGTTTACTCAAAAATCAAAAGGTTACTAAAGCTCAAAAATTGGCTAAACTTGCAAGAGAAGTTTTCGGCGTAGTTGAAAATGTTGATTTAAAAGCTGCGGATGTTGCCATTGACAAAATTGAGGAATTTTTCAATTCTATAGGTATGAAAACACATCTTTCTGATTATGGAATCGATGCAGCGGATGCGGCGAAAAAAGTTCAAGACAGATTCAAGGCACGCGGTACAAAAATCGGCGAAAAATGCCAAATTGATGCTAATGTCGCTTATGACATATTGATTAATTGCTAGAATTTTTTAGTATTAAACAGAAATGCTGTTTTGGAGCAAAATGTGATTATAGAATTGCAGGTTTCTAAAATAGCATTTCTTTTATTTTTAAAATTTCAGTATAGTTTTTGAAATCCGTAATAATTTCATCGACGCCGAGTGGCTCGTAAAATTCAGGTTTTTCCATTGATGCTATCGCAACTACTTTTCCGATACCGGCGCTTTTTGCTGAATTTATTCCGGAAATAGCATCTTCTATTACAATACAATTTTCAGGTTTCAGCCCCAATTTGTTTGCGGCGATAATATAAATATCGGGTGCGGGTTTTCCAGGAATTGTACCGTCAGAATAGACTATTTTGTCTAAATCAAACCATTGCGCAAGATTGAATTCTGTTATATAAAAGTCCACATTGTCTTTTTCACTCATTGTTGCGATTGTTCTTGGGATGTTGTTTTCTTTCAGATAGTCCAGAAACTCTTTCGCATACGGTGCAAGTTTAAACATGTCAGGGCGTTTGCGGCACATATTTCTGTAAACTTCTTCTTTTTCAAATGCGAGTTTTTTCACCATATCAGGCTCAGGTCGTTTGCCGATGGCATACGTAATGATGTCTTCATTTGTCCTGCCAAACATGTATTTTAGCATTTCTTCATCAGAAAAAGGTGTTCCTCTCAGCTGTTTGGAAAATTCTCTCCACGCCTCCATGTGAAGTTCCGAATCCCAGAATAATGTCCCGTTAAAATCAAAAATTACGCCTATATTTCTCATATACCTTTATATTTCTTCGTCTTTATTCATTTT
>CALUVN010000073.1 GCA_944324235.1 Candidatus Gastranaerophilales bacterium | reverse complement strand
TAACACTTCCCTCCCCCTTGAGGGGAGGGATTGAGGGAGGGGGCTAAGGTGAGGGGGCAAACATAAGTTTGCATCAACATTCTTTCCACAAACTGAGCAGTCGCCTGTATTAAGTATTCAAGAAGTTTTGAAAAACTTTGAAATGCCGGCTTTTGAAAAAAGTAAGAGTTTTCTTACACTTCCCTCCCCCTTGAGGGGAGGGAATCAGGGAGGGGGCTAAGGTTAGGGGTAAAACATAATGTTTGTCAAAAAAGGGGGTTGTGCACCCCCTAACCCCGCACCAATATTCTTTCTTTTTGTTGCGATGCAAATAGAAAGAATATTGGATAAGAAAGAAAAACACGCGACTGAATGAAACGAGTCATCAGAAACTACGTTTCCGAACCTTCCTTTGCCCCCTCACCCGTCCTTCGGACACCCTCTCCAAATCGGGAGAGGGAAGAGTATCATTGTGCGCAGCACTGTAACGGACTATTCACCTTTCACTATTCACCCTTCACTCATCTTGATGCAAACATTATGTTTGCATCAACATTTTTTCCCCAGACTGAAAAATCGCCTTTAAAATATTTTCAAAACTTTTAAACCTTATTTTTTGGGCAGCAGATACGATTGCGGGTAGTTGTAATCTTCTTTAAATCCTAAATGGCGGTACATCTTAAGCGCTTGAAAGTTATTTGTTTCTGTATTTGTGTTAACCTCAGTGATAGGTTTTTCGCGTGCATCCACCCATCTTAAAAGTTGATCAATGGAACGTTTAAGCATATATTTGGACAAGCCTTTGCCCTGATGTTCCTTCTTTATCGCCACTATCGGAATATTTGCTATGCAGCCGCCTGTCAAGTTCATAAAACAAAATCCCACAGGGATGTCGTTGCATAAAAGTACACTCGTAGCTTCCGGTAAAAATTCAGCGTATAAATTTTTAACAATTTTGGTAATTATATCAAAAGTCCCGTCCAGACTCAAAAATCTAGGGTCAAATAGAGCATCAGCGCTTGTTTCAAACGCTCCCTGTACAATTTCTACCGCATCATCAAAATAGTTATCATTCCACGGTACAACTTTATAGCAATCTTCCATTCCGGACAACTGCGTTAGTTTTAAGATTTCACGGGAATTTGTCCCCTCCATCATAAATCGCAAAACCGCAATCCCGACAAATTTAAATCCATAACGTGCAAGCTCGCCTATAAGGTTTTTTTGTGCACCCAGCATCGGATAACATACAACTTTTTCACGTCGCATTTCTTTGGTTTCTATCAAGAATTTTTCCGTCAGAAGTTTGCTCCGTTGAACCATATTTCTCATATTCAGGCAGTGGATTATATTTAATTCAATAGCTTCAGAAATTGCTGTTGTATAAATTAAAAATGCTACAGGTCTATCATTTTCCAGTAAAACGAGGCAATTAATTAATTCTTTTTGTACAGATTCCAGAAAATCATTATAAGATAACGGGCTTAATTCAAATTTATATTCATCGACGGCTCTGGTTCTGAAGTCATTATAAACCTCTTCAAAACTATCGTAATTTTCTTCTGTTAGAAATTTTACTTCATAAGTCGTCTCTGTCATAAAAATTCCTTTATGGTTATTTTACATCATATGATGCATTTTATCACGTTTTGTGTTCATATATCTTTCATTATATGAATTTATATCAGGTGTCAATTTTATAATATCATGAACAGTTAATCCATAGCCCTTCAGGCCTATAATTTTTTTAGGGTTATTAGTAATCAGGTTGAAATTATTGAAACCTAAATCTCTGATAATTTGAGCACCTTCTCCGTAATCTCTCAAATCGGGTTTAAATCCGAGCGATATATTGGCTTCAACGGTATCCTGTCCGCATTCCTGCAGGTGATATGCTTTAATTTTATTCACAATACCGATGCCTCTGCCTTCATGACCTCTCATATAGATTAGAGCGCCTTTGCCGTATTCGTTAATCATTTTTAGTGCAGTATGGAGCTGTGAATTGCAGTCGCATTTGAGACTGTGGAAGATGTCACCTGTCAGGCATTCACTGTGCACTCTTATGAGCGGAATTTTATCACTGCCGTCATTTTTTACAAGTGCAACGTGTTCTTGTCCTGTAATTTTATTTTTGTAACCATAGATTTCAAACTCGCCGAATTGTGTTGGCAGATGCGCTTCAGCTTCTCTGGTAACGAGTTTTTCCGATTGAAGTCTGTAAGCGATTAAATCAGCAACGCTTACAAATTTAATCCCGTGCTTATCCGCAAATTTTCTCAAATCATCGCGGCGTGCCATATGTCCGTCTTCTGCCATAATTTCGCACATAGCTCCTGCCGGAATATGACCGCAAAGTCTTGCAAGGTCAACAACGGCTTCCGTATGTCCTGTTCTTTTTAAAACCCCGCCTTTTCTTGCAACACAAGGGAACATGTGTCCCGGTCTTCTCAAATCTGACGGTACTGAATCCGGTGCAATAGCCACTTCTATGGTTTTAGCCCTGTCGTATGCTGAAATTCCGGTGGTTACTCCGTATTTTTCTGCTGCGTCTATGCTTACGGTGAACGCGGTTTTCATCCCTTCGTTGTTTTGTTCGACCATTTGCGGAAGGTCGAGTTTTTCGGCTATTTCGTGGGAAATTGCAAGGCACACAAGCCCTTGTGCTTCACGTGTCATAAAGTGTATTATTTCGGGGGTTACCATTTGTCCCGAACAGATAATATCGCCTTCGTTTTCTCTGTCTTCATCATCGGCGACTATAATCATTTTACCGTTTTTAAAATCTTCTATTGCATCTTCTATATTATCAAATTTGAAGTTTTCCATATTACATAAACCCGTTTTCTTTCAAGAAATTTTCGTCAATGTTGCTTTTTGCACTATTATCCGACACGGATAATAATTTTTCAATATATTTCCCCAGAATGTCTGTTTCGATGTTAACTAAATCCCCAATTTTGAGGGTGCTCAACGTTGTTAGTGCAAATGTATGGGGAATTACTGCGATGTGAAAAATATTACCGCTTATATCTGCCACGGTAAGACTGATTCCGTTAATTGCAATTGAACCTTTTTTAACAACATATTTACATTGTTCTGTTGGAATTTCAAAATACAGATTATAAAAATCATTGAGCTGTTCTTTTTTTGTAAATTTTCCTGTGCAATCAACATGTCCCTGAACTATATGCCCACCCATTCGGGATGTAGGGGTTAATGCACGTTCGAGGTTAACCGGAGTACCTGATTTCAAAAGATTGAAATTTGTGACAATCAATGTTTCATCGCTGACATTAGCGCGGAAAAAATCGTTACCGAGTGCGACTACTGTTTGACAGCAGCCATTGATTGCTATACTGTCTCCGATTTTTGTATCTTGAAGCACTTTTTCGCATTGAATTGTTATATCTGCACCGTTTGAATTTTTTATGAAGCTTTTTACGATGCCTGTTTCTTCAATGATTCCTGTGAACATAACTATATTCTACCACGAATAATTGCATAAAATTATTTACAATATATAATATTAATGTCTTTGTGACCAAAAAAAGGAGAGAAATTATGTCAAGAAAACCAATTATTGCAGGAAACTGGAAAATGCACCTTCTCAAATCAGAAGCAAAAGAACTTTTTGAAGGTATCAAAAATTATGTGAAAGATTATACTGCAAAAGAATTGCCGACAGTTGTAATTGCACCTGTATTCACATCACTTGCAGCAGTAGAAACAGTTGCATGCGATTGCGGATGCGGCGGTAATAAGATTAATATAGCAGGTCAAAACTGCCACTGGGAATCTTCAGGCGCATATACAGGCGAAGTTTCAGTTGAAATGTTAAAAGATGCAGGCTGCTCATACGTAATTATCGGCCACTCAGAAAGAAGACAATACTTCTCTGAAACAGACGAAATGATTAACAAAAAAGCAAAAGCAATACTTGCAGGCGGCTTAATCCCTATTATTTGCTGCGGAGAAACTCTTGAACAAAGAGAAGCAGGTGTTACTGATTCTTGGATTGCCGGACAAATTAAAGCAGCATTGGAAGGCATTTCTTCAGCCGATGTAGCAAAATCAGTTATTGCATACGAACCTATCTGGGCTATCGGCACAGGAAAAACTTGTGATTCAGACGAAGCAAACAGAGTTATCGCAATGATTAGAAGCGTAGTAAAAGAAGTTGCAGGCGCAGAAGCAGCTGATGCAATCAGAATTTTATACGGCGGTTCAGTAAAACCATCTACAATAGAAGAACAAATGTCTAAATCAGACATTGACGGTGCTTTAATCGGCGGTGCATCATTAAAAGCAGACAGCTTTAATGAAATTATCGACAAAACTATGAAATTAACACTGGCTGCTAAGTAGTCAAAAATTACATAAATTTAAAAAGTCCCAAGCATACAAAGCTTGGGACTTTTTAATAGTAATAAAATATTTATAAATGAATATTCAAAGAGATTTTTTGTTTCCTAGATGTGTATTTGATTGTCTCAACTTTGTTTTCCATTGTCTCAAAATCCTTGTAATGCTTGGTGCAACACATTCATCACTCGTTTTGAGACAGAAGTCAAGTGGGGTAAATATAAATATAAAAAAATTTAAATAAGCAAAAATATTTTTGTTACTTTGAACTACA
>CALUVN010000072.1 GCA_944324235.1 Candidatus Gastranaerophilales bacterium | reverse complement strand
GAGTCACGTATCGCCCAAATAAGGACTCCTTTTTACGGGAGTCTTTCTTATAATAATAAATTTTCAAAAGTAAAGAAAAAAAATAATATGTCATCCCGAATTTATTTCGGGATCTTACCAGTTGGAAACAGAAACTTCAAGTTGGCAAGATTCTGCACTTCGTAAGGACAGGCTCACACAAAGATTTTAAGATCCTGAAACAAGTTCAGGATGACAAAAATTTTGGTTCGCTTTGTCAAACAAGTTCAGAATGACAGTTATTATTTTTTAACGTTATGTATGCCTGTTTGATAAAATTATAATGATCTAAAAATAAGACCGTTTCAGACCTTTTGAGTTATTCTATCAACTCTTTGATATACTTCAAAAAGTTCAAGTTTCGACACGTACAGTCCAAATCAGGACTCCCTTTTACGGGAGTCTTTTTTACGACCATAAAATCTTGATAATCTGATAGACGGAAAGGGCCTCGTCGGCCCTTTCCATTCTAAAATGAACTAAAAGTCAGTATTTTTAACTGATGTATATATAAAGTAAATATCTGTTGAATAATTGCTCAATATTGAGTATTTTGTTACATTTCGCTACAAAACTTTTTATTATGTAAATGTTTATTTATATTTGTTTATTTATTTGTTTTTAAGACTTAGAATAGTAAATATTAAGGTAACAAGATAAGGTTAGGTGATATAATGAAAAAAGTTTTAAAAATTATCACATTAATAATTGCAATAGCAGCTCTTTTGGTCTATGCCGCATTTTTATTTGTACTTCCGAAAAAGCTGGATTTAAACATTTATAAATCACAAATTCAAAAACTGGCGGAAGAATATTCGCACCTGTCTCTGGATTTTGATAATATTCAGCTTGTAACAACCCCGTTATTGGAAGCAGGCGTAAAGATAAATGATATAAACGTAAAGCTTCCTGACGGTTCCGAACTGTTTAATGCAGACGGGATGAAGGCAAAAGTATCATTACCTAATCTTTTACTGCTTACTGTAAGAGTGTCTGAAGTTGTTATAGACAACCCGCAAATAAACGTTGAAATTGCAGAAGACGGCTCTCAATACAAACTGATGAGCATTATTGAACGTATCATAAATGAACAGAAACAAAAACAGGAAGCTGCACCTCCTGTTGAAACAAAAACAAGCTGGTTTAATCCTGCATGGATTAAAATTAAAGTACCGAATATTAATTTGAACAATTATGCTTTAAAAATAAATGACTTAAAATCAAAACACTACCTGACTCTACGCGGCGAAAATCTGGCAGCAGCGTTTTATAACATGAAAACGTTTAAAGTTAAAACCTATGCTGAATTTTTAAGCGATGAAAATGTAAATATGACTGCCAAAATTGATTTGAATTCTTTTATCCCGCCGGCAAGAGAACTCGATGAAGAAGACGACCCTGATTACCGTGCAGATATGGGATTTGTAAACCCTGTACTTTTGTATAGAGATTACAACCTCAAAACAGATATTTCCGCCAAAATAAAAGCCAGATTAAACTCAAAAGGCCAAATAGTTTTACACGGAAATGCAGCCGTCGAAAACCTCACAATGCATATCTCAGATTACCAGCTGCCGAAAAGTTTTTTCAGAGTTAAATTAAACGGAGATTCCGCAAATGTAGATACAAATTTATACATTGCACCTGAAAAAAATATTACGGTTACCGGTAACGTAAATTACAGCAAGCACCCTAAACTTGATTTAAATATTAACAGTAAAAAAATATACTTTAACGACCTGATAACATTAACAAAAGCCTTTATGGATACACTGCGAATTAAAAATGACCTTGCCTCAATGCAAGGCAACGGATATATCGCAATCCATTCAAACATAAAAACAAATTTCAAAAAACTTAAATCAAGTGGCGCGATAGTAATTAGAGATGGTGCTATCATAAATAACAAGGCTGGACTTTTATTAAAAGACATAAATGCCAATGTTATATTTAAAGGCAAATCTTTAGAGCTTGCGGATACACACCTTGTTGTCAACGATTCGGAATTGAAAGCAGAAGGAACTATTGACGAAAAATCAGTAGCCAATATATCACTGTATGCGGAAAAGTTACCGTTAGCAGGATTATTTGCAGCCTTTGCGCCTGTGGATGCAAAAAAAGCATATAATCTCAACTCCGGCAATTTATTCCTCGACGCTAAAATCTCAGGAGAATTGAAAAAAGCCGTTTCAAATATAAAAATGGCAATTTCAAATCTGGATTTAGCAACAAAAGATAACAGCATGCGGATTACAGACGGAAATTTAAATGCTAAATTTACAAGCAATTTCAAAACCATTACAGGGCAAATTGCAAATAAAAATTTGAATATCTATCTAAATCCGTCAAATTCAGTTATTTCAAATCCTGATTTGAATGTTGTAATTGATGAAGAAAACATTACACTCAACCCGATTTCTATAAAAATAAACAATTCATCAGTAATAAACGCATCAGGACAAATCGCGGAATATATGAAACATCCGTTTATAAACCTGAACGCAACAGGAAAACTTCATGCACTTGATTTGAAACAAATTTTGGGCAAAGAAGCAGCTCCGTTTATTAATGCAAACGGAGTTATTCCGATGAAATTGGTTCTGAGCGGAGATACAAAAAGACAAGATCTCACATGCCAGCTGAAAGCTGACAAACTGAATTATATAACACCAATCGATATTCAATCCGTAAAAGGCCGCCAGAGCATAATACAATCAAAAATCAGTTTCAAAGGAGACAGATTAAATATAAAAGACACCGGTCTTTATATTAAACCTGTGCCAACACCGTTTGTAGATGATTTTGATGCAAATATGGAAGGTGCACAGGAAATTACAAGTATTTCGGGAACTATAACCAAATTAGATACACCTGAACCGTTTATCAATCAAATTAATATCAAATTTCCAAAAGATTTGAAAGTTCAACTCTGCGCCTTTAAAAATTCAGTTCTTGATTTTGGCGGAAATCTGGTTATCTACGGACAATCTGCTGCTCCAAAATATCGAGGCGGATTTTTCGTCAAAAATATGGTAATTCCTGATTTGCTGATTGCTTTAAAAGACTTGCAGCTTGGATTTGTCTCACACAATCTGATTTTAACCATACAGGATTTATTGCTTAACGGTTCGGATATACAGGTCACCGCAGATGCAAATCTTGTACCTGCTCCAATATTCACTGTAAATAACCTGCGAGTAACATCTAGCAACTTAGATATACCAAAAATGCTTGCAGTAAGTGAAGCTGCAATGAAATATGCCCCGCCGGCAAAACCAAATTCCGAACCTGCAGATATTCCGGTTGTTGTGAGAAACGGTTCTATAGAATTCCAACACATATCATCACCGCCTGTTGTCCTTGAAAACACTACGGGAGAAATATCACTGCGTGATAATATATTCTATCTTCACAGATTACTCACAACAACACTGGGTGCAAGAGTTACAGGAGACATTTCCGCCAACCTTGTCACAATGCTCCTTCGAGCACAAGTTCAGGGAACAAACTTTGACGTGGAAAGAACTTTCTTTGAATTAATGAACATGAAAGACACATTGTCCGGTACAATGTCATTCAGCACCGACCTGACAATTAACGGAGCTGCAAAAACACAGGCAGAACAAATGAAAGGAATAAACGGAGACGTTGATTTTGAAATCATCGACGGGCAGCTTGGACCTTTCGGACGACTGGAAAACCTTATTCTTGCAGAAAATATTCGTGAATCAGAATTTTTCCAAACCGCACTCGGCGGGGTTATTGATTCGCTTACATCAGTGGAAACCTCGCACTTTGACAGGTTAAACGGACACATTGAAATGGATAACGGTACTGCAAAACTAAACCCGATAGCTTCAAGCGGTAAAGTTATGTGTATTCATATCGCCGGCGACATGAATCTGTTAACTAACGAGGCTGACATGAAACTTCGCGCCAAACTTGGTTCACAAATAGCAAATATGCTCGGGCCTATTGCTGCAGTTAACCCGATAAACCTTGTAAAAGCAACACCGGGGTTAAATGTTGCCGCAGCAAAAATGTTTGCAATATTCTGTGAACAAATTACAAAGGAAGAACTTGCTCAAATTCCTGATTTTAGAGACGAATTCAGTTCTCTTAGTACAACTAATTTTCAGGTTGTGTTGAGGGGTGATACCACAAAACCTCTTTCTTTAATTAAATCGTTCAAATGGCTTGCAACATCAGACGATATAGCTAATGCCGAAAACTTTGTAAATACACTTCCTCCAACAGACCCTGAAAATCCGAACGCAACGCTTGAAGAACTATTGGCTGCTCAAGCTGAAGCTGAAAGAATAGCAAATGAAAATATTCTCCAAAAAGCAGTCAGAAAAACCGGCGAATTCTTTGTTAACTTAAAAAAAGAAAAATAAAAGAAAAGCATAATTTAACAACAAAAAATAACGGGAATATAAATCCCGTTATTTTTTAGTCTTGCTAAACAGCAAATAAATTTAGTTAAAACCGTAAAAGTTTTGCAAACCTTTTATGTATGCATCCTTACACATTTTAGCGAACTTTTTAGGATGTTTCCAGTATGAAGAATGGGCACTTGCAAAAGTTGCAGGGCTTTTTACACTTGAATAGTTATACAAAAAACCTCTTGCATTTTTATCTATAGAAGAATTAAATTGCATCTCAATATCTTGCGCAGTTCCGTTTCTACCCACAGGAAATCCAATCGGGTCATCAGCAAAATTTACCGTTAAATAAAAAATATTATCCTCTAAGATATGCTTCACAAATGCAAACTGTTGTTTTTCGGAAACAAGACTATCTCCGCCGGCAATGTCCGGATAAAATAATGAAAGAGGACTGCCGAAATT
>CALUVN010000071.1 GCA_944324235.1 Candidatus Gastranaerophilales bacterium | reverse complement strand
TGTTCCGAAAATGATTTTTCTTTATGTAGTTAATCTGTGCGCAGCACTGTAACGGACTATTCACTGTTCACTATTCACAATTCACTTAAAAATAACAATTTTCGGCGGTTGTTTTTTAGAATGTCGGGCTCTATTGATGTTAAAGTTTTTTTCAATATAATAAGAGTTATGAAATATAAAGAGAATGTAAGAAACTTTTGTATTATTGCTCATATTGACCACGGAAAATCAACACTAGCCGACAGATTACTGGAATTTACAGGCACTGTTGCACAGCGTGATATGCAGGATCAGATACTTGATTCAATGGATATCGAACGCGAACGCGGGATTACAATTAAGCTTAACGCCGCAAGAATGAATTATAAAGCCAAAGATGGCAAGGATTATATTTTAAATTTGATTGATACGCCGGGTCACGTGGATTTTTCTTACGAAGTCTCACGCTCTCTTGCCGCGTGTGAAGGCGCTCTTTTGATTGTCGACGCTACTCAGGGTGTGGAAGCGCAAACCCTTGCAAATGTTTATATGGCAATCGAACAAAATCTTGAAATTATTCCTGTTATTAACAAAATAGATTTGCCTTCGGCAGATGTAGAACGGGTTAAGCAGGAAATAGAAGAAATTCTGGGGATTGATGCTTCTATGGCAATCCCTGTAAGTGCTAAAGCCGGTATCGGTATTGAAGATGTGCTAGAAGCTGTTGTGGATTTTGTTCCTCCGCCTGTGGATACGACGGAAAAACCACTCAGAGCACTGGTGTTTGACAGCGCATACGACCAGTATCTCGGAACTCTTTGCTTTTTTAAAATTATTGACGGCAGAATGAAACTCGGTGAAAAAGTTAAATTTATGGCATCAGGCAAAGAATATGAAATCGTCGAACTCGGCTACCTTACCCCTACGCGCGTGCAGGTGGAAGAACTTGTCTGCGGTGATGTAGGATATTTTGCAGGTTCTATAAAAGAATTAACAAGGTTTGTCGGCGATACGATTACGGATTCGGAATTTCCTGCCGCAGAACCTCTTCCTGGTTATAAAGAAGCTCTCCCGATGGTGTTTTCCGGAATGTATCCGGTTGATAACGACGATTATCATGACCTGAAAGAAGCACTTGAAAAATTAAAACTCAATGACAGCAGTATAACTTTTGAACCTGAAACCTCCAGTGCTTTAGGTTTCGGATTCCGCTGCGGTTTTCTGGGTATGCTCCACATGGAAATCGCTCAGGAAAGACTTGAACGCGAATATAATCTCGCTCTGGTTACAACTGCACCGTCCGTTGTGTATAAAGTTCACAAAACAAACGGCGAAGTTGTTGATATTGATAACCCTGCAAATCTCCCTCCTGCTCAGGTCAGAGATTATATTGAAGAACCTTATGTCAGAGTGCAGATAATTACACCGAACGATTATGTCGGAACATTAATGGATTTGTGCCAGACAAAACGCGGGATTTTCCACAATATGACTTATCTTGATAAAGTCCGTGCAAGTCTTGATTATGAAATTCCGCTGAGTGAAGTTATTACTGATTTTTATGACCAGCTCAAATCTCGTACAAAAGGTTATGCAAGCCTCGACTATGAGTTTAGTGAATATAAACGCTCAAAACTCGTGAAACTTGATATTATGCTTGCCGGTGAAGTTGTTGACGCTCTGTCTGTAATTTGCCACGAAGATAGTGCTTATTATATCGGGCAAAAATTAACCAATAAGTTAAAAGAAATTATTCCGCGCCAGCTTTTTGAAGTTCCGATTCAGGCAGCAATCGGCGGCCGTGTTATTGCAAGAACCAACATAAAAGCCATGCGTAAAAACGTTCTTGATAAGTGTTACGGCGGCGATATCTCACGTAAACGTAAACTTCTTGAAAAACAAAAGAAAGGTAAAAAACGGATGAAATCCGTAGGCCGCGTTGAAGTTCCGCAAGAAGCATTTATGGCTGTTTTAAGTCTTGATGAGGATTAAGGTTTTTTAAATCTTAATATCAATTCTACTCTTCTTTTGGCTTTTAATTTTTTTAGCACAGAGCTTACATGTGCTTTTACCGTATGCTGGGTAACAACCATCTTTTCTGCTATTTCTTTGTTTGTCTTACCTGCTATAAGATAATTGAATACTTTATATTCTTTCTTGGTCAAAATCTCATTGACATATTCCATGTCTAAATTTTCGCTGTTATCCATCTTACCCCTTTAAGAATTGCACCTCCTTATTTTATATTATTCAAATCTTACCTATGTGGATATTAGTCCATAGGGTATATTATCTTACCCTAAAGTATATAAAATACAAGCTTTTCCCTTGCTTAAACCGTTATATTGCCTGCAGCAGTGCATTTTGAGATAAATGTTAACAAATGTAAATTAAATATAAAAAATATATAACTTTTGAGCAATTTTTATATCAAAAAATACTTTATATAAATACGAGTATAAAAATAGATTTATGAAAAGGAATAAGAGAATATACAACAATGTAAATAAATGTTACAAAACACACAAAAAATGGTCTTTTTATTAAAGATTATTTAAAAAAATACCGATTAAGAGAATGTGAGTAAATTAAAAAACGGAGAAAAGAAATGGGCGACAAAAGAATTAATCCATTTATTACAGGACAAGCACAATACACTGTAAAACCTAAAAAGGAAGAAAAAACAGAACAAGCAGCAGTAAAAGAAACTATTGATGTAACAACAAAACCTGCCGTAAGTAATGAACAGGTTGTTGCAAAAGCAGACAGCGAACTTGTCGGCGCATACTTTGGTTTTAACGCATCAAAAGGTGTCACATTGGATGCTGAATTAGCTGAACTTTTAGGTCAAGTCCTTACAGATAAAGAATTAGCAGGCGTAAAACGTTATAACGCTTCAGCTAATGAAAACAGAATTACAGCAGCATTGAATGAATTCGAATCATTAGTTCCTGTGTCTGCAGCAGAAACTGAAGACTCATTTGAAGCAGCTCTTGCAAATGTAAATCCTAAATTTACAACTCCTGAAATCAGAGCAAGAATTGCTCAAAATATGCCTGAAATTGAAGAACAATTAAATCCGTTTTTCGGATAGAACTTATAAATAAACATTTACTCACACATAATCAAGGCTGATATAATTTCAGCCTTTTTTATTTGCCCGAAAAGTATTATAATAGCTTTATGAACATACAGGTTTTGTCGGAATATCTGGAATATTTAGAGGTGGAAAAAGGTCTCAGCGAAAATACCATTGAGGCATACCGTCGGGATTTGGGTGATTTTCTTGAGTTTTGCGGGCTTGATGTGACAGAGATACAGCGCAATCATCTGAACAATTATATAAGAAATTTACGCGAAAAAAATTATACAGCCACAAGCGTGATGAGGAAGATAGCATCCTTAAGGGGATTTTTCAAATGGCTTTGTGCGTCTGAGATTTGCAAAACAAATCCGACATTGACTCTTGAACAGCCGAAGATTCCGAAACGGCTGCCGAAAGTTATGACAGTTCAGGAGATAGAAAGTATTTTGAACGAAAATCTTGATAAGCGTCAGCGGGTTATTGTTGAATTGCTTTACGGATGCGGGCTCAGGGTGTCGGAACTTGTCAATTTGAAGATAAATGACTTTGATATGAAAGCAAAATATTTGCAGACGACAGGCAAAGGTTCAAAAGACAGAATAGTACCGCTCGGGTCAAAGGCGATTGCGGCAATCAAAGATTATCTTCAGGAGCGTGATTTTATACTCAAAAATCTTCGGATAGATACAAAAAATTTGCTGGTTAACGAGCACGGAAGAAGTTTGTCGAGACAGGATATTTATAATTTTATAAAGGAGCAGGGGCAGAAAATTCACAAACACATATCCCCGCATACGTTGAGACACAGTTTTGCAACACACCTGCTTGAAAACGGAGCGGATTTGAGGATAGTACAGGAATTACTCGGGCACAGCGACGTTGCTACGACTCAATTATACACGCACATCAGCAAAAAGCGTCTGAAAGAAGTTTATTTTGCAATCAATAATGAGTCATGATAGTATAAGGCTATGCTAGAGTTATACGTAAGCGGAACAGAACAAAATTCGGGAAAAACGTTTATTACAGCCGGTCTCGCTGCAACTATGCAGTGTCTGGGATACTCTACGAGTGTGTATAAGCCTGTCCAGACAAACGCGATAGAAAAAAACGGATTTGTGCAGGCGCCTGATTTGGCTTATGTTAAATTTATCGACCCTTACATAAAAACATATTTCAGTTATCTTTTAACAAGTAATGCAGCACCTGTGCTTGCGGCCGGCTTTTCCGGTATTGAGATTAAAAGGGACAAAATACTTCAGGATTACGAACAAATTTTCCGTGAGAGCGAATGTATTATAACGGACGGATGTCAGGGGATTACGGCACCGCTTTCGGTGGATATGCTGGAGACGGATTTAATTAAAGCACTTGGTTTGCCTGTTTTAATTGTAATTTCACCGGAGAAAACTTCCGTTAATAACATAATAATGACTTTGAATTATGCAAAATCACTGGAGATTCCTGTTCGCGGGGTTATATTAAATGAATATCCGGACGATACAACTGATTTAAACGTAAAAAATTTGACCCGTCTGGTTGAAGAATACACGGATGCTAAAGTTCTCGGGATTATGCCGCATCTTGAAAACCTGAGAAATATAAAGCCTGATGATTTGATAACAAATATTCTATACGGAATTGATGTGGAAAGTGTCTTCAACATTAAAATCGCCAAATTGAGTATGTAATAAAAAATTAAGTGAATAGTGAATGGTGAACAGTGAATAGTCCGTTACAGTGCTGCGCACAGATTAACTATTGAAAGAAAAATCATTTTCGGAACACGCTACCGCCCTGCTCACGCTATTGTCCTCAAATAATTTTTCTTTCGATTCTAATGATGCAAACGTAACGTTATCATAATTCCCTCGCCCCGTCAGATTGACCTCTGTGAGGGAGGCGGATTTGCGGACGGACGACACGAAGTAAGTCCGGATAGCGAACGGAACGAGACTACTAAGCCGCAGGCTTTTTGTCGAGTCTCCGAGAGCGTGGAGCAAATACAAGACAGGGCTAGGGTGAGGGGTTAATTGTAGCCCTAAAAGAAAAATCATTTTCGGGACATGCTTCCGCTCTGCTCTCGCTATCGTCCTCAAATAATTTTTCTTTCTGCTCTTA
>CALUVN010000070.1 GCA_944324235.1 Candidatus Gastranaerophilales bacterium | reverse complement strand
TTTTGTTGTCCCTATCATTCTTTTATCGAATCAACAAGTTTCTTCGTCTTCAGCTATTCTGTTTTCAAGGTACAGTCACTATCTTTCACCAGAGAAAAACCTTATTCATATTTTCATAAAGTCCAGAAGTCTCTTTTGGGGCTTCAGCATAGTGCAATTCGGTTTTCACCGTAATTATCATCTTAGTACATAAATTTTTCTTGTCAAGTAGTTTTTTAAAATATTTTTTAGAAAACTTTTTTATTCAAGATCCCTAAGATTTTATTGCGTTTCCGCATGGAATATAGTAATCCAAAAAATTTTTAATTTCAAGACTTTTTATTTATTTTTTTAACATGTTTTAACAATTTGCTTAATTTATTGAAAATAGTATTCCAATTCCGCGTCTAAATCAAGCTTTCGGGCATTTGGACGAAAAATTTTAGATTTTATCCCTAATTTTGCCAAGAAGTACTGCATACTTACACCGAGAACTCCAAATCCGTATTTGCAGGAGCGGAAAAAGTTAATAGATGACGCTTCTTTAAAATATTTTGTCGGGCAAGAGAGTTCACCTATACAAAATTTATAATAAAAAAGCAGGGCTATCATTTGGTTATCAAATATAAAATCATTGTCACAGTCTTCTAAAGGAAGTGTTTCGAGGACTTTTCTGGTAAAGCCTCTGAAGCCTGTATGGTATTCCGAAAGTTTTTCGCCTGTCATGAAGTTTTCAAATGCTGTTAAAAATTTGTTTGCAACAAATTTATAGAGCGGCATCCCTCCTTTGAGAGCAGAATTTCCAAGCATGCGGGAGGCAAATACCGCGTCATATTGTTCAAATGCCATCATGGAAACTATTGCAGGAATTAATTTAGGGGTATATTGATAATCCGGATGCAGCATCACAACGATGTCTGCTCCGGATTTCAATGCTGCTTTATAACATGATTTCTGGTTGCCGCCGTATCCTTTATTTTGTTTATGTACGATTGTCTTGATATTTAATGATTTTGAGATATTTTTGGTATCATCTTGCGAATTGTCATCCACAAGAATCACTTCATCCACAAAATCCTGATATATTTCATCGTATGTTTGTTTTAAGGTTTTTTCCGCATTATAGGCGGGCATTATTACAACGACTTTTTTACCGTTAATCATAAGTCTTCTAGTTATTCTTCAATTACTGCGACTTCTTCTCCGCCATCAGATAAATCGATATCTGCAGCATCTGTTCTGATAGAGGATTTGTCGGAAGAAAGATTTTTATCTTTCATTTTTTTAACCTGTCTGGCCAATTTGTCAGCTAGCAGGTCGATACTGGCATACATAGATTCTGCTGCCTCTTCGCAGTGAATTACGCCGGAATTTGTTTTGCAGGATACTTCTGCAATGTGTTTACCTGATGCCGCCGGATTTTTAATTACTGTCAAAATAACATCTATGCCTTGTATTTGGTCATAGTGAGCGGCTACTTTGCCGATTTTCTCTTTTACATATGCTTTAATAGCATCAGTAATTTCAATGTTTCTTCCGTTTACGTGAATGTGCATTTAGACCTCCTATTATACTGCGCTTATACAGTATAACACATATTTTAGAATTTTTAAAGGGCTTACGGCCTAATCTTCTAAAATAAATTGCTGCAATTCAACGTTTGGAGTGCCGATTACTCTTACCAATTCAAGCACAGAAGCCTTCATCTGGCATTTTTGAGATGATCCGCTGAAAAAGTCTCTATAAAAACAACCTTCGCAGTTGCAACCGCGTTTATAACATTCAAGAGCTGTTGGTGTCCATCTTCTTACAGCTACAGCTCTGCCCATATCTCTACTTCTAAACACTTATATTTTATCTCCAATAATTATCTACATATCCCATGAAAATTCATGACGGTTTTAGCCGTCTGAACCTCCACCCCTGAGGGCGTCATGCACCTCTTAATTACATTATAGAAAATAACCGCTTTATTTCAAGTAGAGAACATGTAATTATGAACATTTGTAACAAAACGCTGTATCCACGCTGTTTTGCGGGTTTCAACATGCTCATCATGGCCTAAATAACACTATATCATGCTTTCGGGCTTTAAAATCATGAAATCATGCGCCGAGCATGCTTTTCCATGATTTGATTTCTTATTAAGAATTGTAAATAATTTTAAAAACTGCCTAATCGGGCATGCCTGTTTATACAAGCTGCAGCATAAATAGAGACCTTTTTCATATTTGAAAAGCCTTTGAGAAATCTCAAAGGCTTTTCTTGTTTTTGCATTTTTAATTTAAATTAGTCAAAAACGTAGTTGATGATAGAAGCTTCTCTTGCGCGTTTAATAGCTGTAGCTATCATTCTCTGGTGTTTAGCGCAATTGCCAGTAATTCTTCTAGGAATAATTTTGCCTGCTTCTGTCAGATATCTTTTCAACTTTGCTGCATCTTTGTAATCGATATATTCTACTTTATCTGCACAAAGGCTGCAATTTTTACGTTTTTTCTTGTCTGACACATCTTGTCTTGCCATAATTCTTAAGTTACCTTTCTATTTTGCGTCATAGACGCTCGACCTTGTTTTCTACTTTTTGTTACTTATTGTTTTACCTGTTAGAATATCCATTACGGATGTTCCTTTTAATATTGTACTTGGTTCTTCTTTTTTTACGAATACATCCTGAATCGGATTTTTTGTGTTCTTATACTGGAAGTATTTGTATGTTGATTTATATTGTTCTTGTCTTATTTTTTGTGTTTGTGCAGAAGTTTTCTGCATCAATGCGGGAATAAATTTTC
Organism: Candidatus Gastranaerophilales bacterium; assembly: GCA_944324235.1. Lineage (GTDB taxonomy): Bacteria > Cyanobacteriota > Vampirovibrionia > Gastranaerophilales > Gastranaerophilaceae > CALUVN01. Next base: position 2,576 of record CALUVN010000070.1, on the reverse strand, counting down.
CACTGCTCATTTTGGGGCTCCTTTGTATATTTACGGGTTAAAAAGGAATTTCGTCTTCGCCAATAAGTTCATTTGAAAAATCATCGGATTCAAATTTAACTATTTCTTCTGTCCCGAATTTTGAACTTCCGGCGGCTTGTACAGCAGAAGCTTCACCCAATCTTTCGATAGTATTTGCATCGATTTCGTAAATACGTTTTTCAGAACCGTCGTCCATTTTAACCGTTTCTACCTGAAGTCTGCCTTCAACCAGCACTCTTTCGTCTTTAGAGATTGCAGAAACAACCTCATCAAGTGCATTTCTTTTAGACAACACTCTAATGAGCATTTCTTCTCTTTCGCCAATATTAAGAACAAAAGATGAAACTGCAACATTATTTTGTGTAAAACGTTTTTCCGGTGCTCTGTAAACTGTTCCGGTTACTACTGCTTTTGCAAGTGACATTTAAACTTCCTCTATTCTTTAGTTACAATTATACAGCTGCTTTTTTAGAAACTTCGATGAACATAGTTCTGATAATATTATCGTTCAATCTGAGTTGTCTTTTAAATTCAGCAACTTTATCAGCAGGCAAAGCCAAAACCATAGAAACAAAGAAACCGTCTCTGAAGTTTTGAACATCAAAAGCTAATTTTTTTCTGCCGATTTTGTCTGTAGATTCAACTTTTCCGCCGAAGTCAGAAACAACAGAAATTACGCCGTCTGCTGCTTTGTCAATTTCTTCAGCATCAAGATTTGGTTTGAATATAGCCAGTAATTCATAAGTTTTCATTTTAAATTTCTCCTTTTTGTTTAAAACTAGTGTATGTTGCAATAATATCATGAACAAAAAAATTATTACAATATGTAGTCAGCAAAAAAGGTATACTCAGCAGGCCCGATAAGAAAAACGTCTTTTTGGGTATCAGCCTGAGAACCTTGCCATTCAACAAACACAGCCCCGCCGAGAAGATTAACTTTAACTTTATTTTCTGTTAAGTTATTTAAAACAGCGGCGACAACGGATGCGCAAGCACCTGTTCCGCATGCAAGAGTAATGCCGCAACCGCGCTCAAAAACCCGCATATCCATTTCATCCGGAGCAATTATTCTTACAAATTCCGTATTTGTTTTTTCCGGAAAGAACTCGTGTTTTTCAATAAACGGACCGTATATTTCTGCAAGCGGCATCGGGTCTTCGTCAGTAAAAATAATACAATGCGGATTTCCCATAGAAACAGGAGTTATGTCAAATTCTCTGCCGTTAACTATGAGAGTTTTAAGTCCGCGGAAAGGAATTTTTGCTTCTTCCAGAATGGGTTTACCCATATTAACACGCACCATCCCGTCGTCAAGAAGTTCCGGTTTAATCACGCCAGCAAGGGTTTGTACCGAGAACTCTTTTTTATTAACGAGTTTATTATCAAAGACATATTTTGCAAAACAGCGCATGCCATTTCCGCACATCTGGGCTGTTGAACCGTCAGAATTATAGAAGTACCAGCCGATATCGGTATCTTTTGTATCGGTTTTCGGTATAATGAGACCGTCAGCGCCTATACCGAAATTACGATTACAGATTTTTTGGGCAAAAGTGTCCATCGGCAGGTTAGTTTTTTTATATTCATCAAAGTCTACGATAACGAAATCATTGCCGCAGCCTTGCATTTTAGTAACTTTAACAGTTGTCATATTATTCTCCGTTTCCAGTACAACTATTTTACAATAAAATAAGATATTGACAAAATATTTTCTTCAAATAAAATTAGAATATCTGATAAAACTGAATGGAGGAGTGCCAGAGCGGTTTATCGGAGCGGTCTTGAAAACCGTCGTACGTGACGAGCGTACCGTGGGTTCGAATCCCACCTCCTCCTCCATTTAAACACCTGACTATGATTGAAGTTCAGGTGTTTTTTAATTATAGTTTAACAGGACATTTTGGATAGGTATTTATAGCCAAAAGAGCAAAGTTGTTGGGAGTTTGAGGCTAATTTATAGTATTGAGATTTGGGGGTCTTTTCTTGCACTTTTGTCTCAATTTTTGCACCAAATTTCACTGATATTCTGTTATCTTAAATTTAGTTTGGCATCTATCTTGCATGGCATTTGAGTTTTAGCCATGATACTTTTAGTGCAAGAATTGTCCGTTTTAAATTATCTTTCAATTTGATATGTGTCGAAATGTCTCTGAAATTGAGATTTAGGACTTGATGTTTCTCTAAAAACGAGCGATTAATGTCAATGCAAACAAAAGGAGCATACATTGACAGAGAAAGACTATCAATTATATGGAACAAGAATTTTTAATTTGAAGACACAAGAAATTGGTCTATTAATTTGTATTTGGAAAAATAAGTTTGCCGATGGTGATGTAGATTTTGCAACCTGTGTGGATAAACAAGGCAAAAGATATGATATAGCCTTGGATTATATTAAGGAGATTGAAGATGAATTCCCTGTCTAATCAAATTCAATTTACACCCGAGAAATGTAAACAAATAGCACTCGCAAGATTGGATTTAATCCGCAAATGGCAAGAGTTTCGCCGTAAAGCTGTCAACAAACTTCAAGCAGACTATGATTTTGTCAAACT
>CALUVN010000069.1 GCA_944324235.1 Candidatus Gastranaerophilales bacterium | reverse complement strand
GCTTTTTTTATAACTTTTTCATCAGTTATGCCGAAAGGTGCGGCCATTTCTTTCAAAAATTCATAAAGTCCCTGATTTTTTTCTGATTTATCAAGGGTTGCTTCTATCATTGTAAAATCTTTTTTTACAACATTTCTGACTAAATCAGGGAGTCCTCTGATTTTAGAACAGTTATAAATTTTAGGCGCAATAGATTGTAAAGAAGGTACAAGAATTTTATCTACCCCTTTATCTATCAAATTAAGTACATGACCAATGTATATTTTAATTGGCAGACAAGTCTCTGTTACAACAAGAGCTGATCCGCTTGACATTGTCTGTTTTGTAGTTACATCCGACAAGACTATTTTAATACCCAAATCCGTAAAAAATCCGTAATAAAACGGGTAGTTGTGATAAAATGACATTCCTCGAGGAATACCGATTACTTTTTCATTGTTTGTTTTTGTTTTTTCCATGCTGCTATTCATGTCCTAATTTATTTACTACTCTTATAATACTTCAAATAATTCATTTTTACCATATTATATTAAAAAATGTTTATTTTTTGTCAGAAACCTGCTCTATGATATATTATTGCAATATGCCAAACTCTAAAATTAAGATATTATTTGATGCAACATTACTTTTAAACGATACAACATCTGACGGTAAACGTGCCGGTCAATATTTTGTTGCGTTAAACTTATTGAAACAACTTCTTGAAAAAGAGGAACTGCATATTACTCTTTTCAGTGAATACAGACGTTATATTTTCCTGAGTGAATTTGTCCGTAAACATTTGAAAGATTATAGTAAATTTTCTGTTTACTCTTATAATACTTGGCTTGACAGGTTTGCAATTTCTGTTTCGCGTTTTTTGTTAAAGCATCAGAAAAAGTATGTGTATAGTAAAATTTTAAGAAAATTTGTTCGTTTTATCGGCTACAGAATATTTTATATTTACGAGAGATTTTTCTCTAAATTGGATTTAAAAGATTACGACGCGTTTTTTACCCCCTCCGAACCTATTACTCCTGATATAATGTCGGTTAAGCATTTAAAAAAATATGCTTTTTTACATGATACCGTGCCGATATCATTGAAAGATTTCTATTTATATAACAATCCTTTTATGAACTGGTATAATTGTCTGGAAAATTCACTTTCTCCTGAATGTACTTATTTTACAAACTCTGAAACTACAAAGAGTGATTTTTTAACGTACTATCCTTTTCTTTCAGATAAACAATTCAGTGTTGCTCTGCTCGGAGCTGCTGAGCGTTTTACTCCGGTAAAAAATCAAGATTTGATAAAATCCGTAAAACTTAAATACGGTTTGCCTACCGATAAAAAGTTTGCGTTTGTACTTTCATCACTAGATCAGAGAAAGAATTTTTTCTTTATTCTTGATAATTTTATAGAATTTGTTACCCGCTACGAGATTGACGATATAATACTGGTTATTGCCGGTGCTGTTAAAGAAGATTATGTCGAGGTATTTGAAGATAAGCTCGCTTCTATTCCTGAGCCTTTGAAGGATAAAATTTTCTGGATAGGGTATGTAGATGACTTAGATGTTCCTGTTTTGTATTCGGGTGCGTTAATGTTTTTGATGCCTTCAATTTATGAAGGTTTTGGTATGCCTATTCTTGAGGCAATGAAATGTGCCTGTCCTGTTATTTGTTCAAATACGTCAGCAATGCCTGAGGTTATTGGCGACTGCGGAATTATGATTGACCCTTATGAGAATGAAGAATTAATCTCTGCAATTTGTAAGATGTATTTTAACGAAAATTTCAGAAAAGTTTGTATTGCAAAAGGATTGTCGAGGGCTAAAAATTTTTCGTGGCAGCATTGTGCCGGCGTAATTGCAGATAAAATTATTTCGGATTTCAGCGCTCAAAAATAATCTTTAAATTTTTATTGACAAAACCTTAATTGCGTCTGATACTGTTGTTATGCGAAGTAAGAGAATAATTGCACTTGTTGATTGTGATTCGTTTTTTGTGTCATGTGAACAAAAAGCAAATCCGGAATTAAAAGGCAAACCCGTTTGTGTTTTGTCTAATAAAGACGGATGTGTTATTTCTCGTTCACGTGAAGCAAAAAAAATGGGAATACCGATGGGGCATCCGTATTTTATGGCCAAGAAGGATTATCCGAAGGCAATATATGTCTCTTCTAATCATGACTTTTACGGTGATGTGTCTAAAGAGGTGATGAACGTACTAAAGGAGTTTTCTCCTGATGTTGAGATTTATTCGGTGGATGAGGCATTTATTGACTTAACAGGGTTAAGGCGGCTTTACAAACGGAATTATTATGATTTGGCACTTTATATTAAAGATGAGATAATGCGGCGTGTAGATATACCTGTTTCGATAGGTGTCAGCTCCTCAAAATCGCTGGCAAAGCTTGCATCAGATAAAGCAAAGTATGAGGATGACGGGGTTTATGTTATAGGTTCAAGAAAAATTCTCACAGAACTTCGTCATACGGATATAAGCGAAATTTGGGGGATTGGTCGTAATCTTACCGCATTAATGCATAAAAACGGAATTTTAAACGCCTATGAACTTGTATCACAATCTGATGTATGGCTTGATAAGAAAATCGGGATTCGTGGAATTGAGATGAAGCACGAATTGCTCGGTGAATGCGTTTCTCCTGTCGTTAATGATGTTAAACTTCCGAAATCTATTCAAAAAACAAGTGCTTTTGGTAAATTTACGTCTGATTTGAATTACATTAAAAATTCTCTGAATTATCATATTCACAGAGCCTGCACAAAACTCAGGCGGATTGACGCTAAGTGTTCTGCGGTATCAGTTATGCTCAGAACAAAAGACTTTAAAGTTTATTATGAAAAACGTGTTCTGGTTAATTCAACATGTTACGAAATGGAAATTTCAGATATTGCATTTGAACTCCTTGAAAAAATATATAATCCCTCTATTGTATACAGGAGTTCAGGGATTATTTTGGATAATATTTCTCATAACAGCGGAGAGCAGTTATTTTTATTTGCCAATTCAGATACAGATACTAAAAAGGATAGGCTTGCAAAATGTATTGACAGATTGGAAAGTAAGTTTGGAAAAGATATTGTTCAGACAGGTTTTGTTAAAGATGAATAATAAAAAAAAGGCTTTGTTATACGCAAAGCCTTTTTTATTTAATTTTTCAGCTTAAATTATTCTTCAATAACCCAGCCGTTAGTAAGATCAATTTTTAACGGTTTTATAAGTTTAACATAGACAATACCTTCAGCCGGAACATCTAATTTTTCACCTTTGAAAGCCCAGCGTACAAATTTCATAAACCAGTTTCTGTCTTTTTTAACTTCACCTACGCCGTGAAAACCTACAGTTTGATCATTATTGGTGACAAGTAAAGAGTTATCCAATACGAGCACACCGTTTCTAACAAACCATTTCCCTGCTCTTACATCCAGTAATTGTCCTTTCAGATTAGAGCCTTCATATACAAGGATAAATTTTTCTTTAGTGATGTAATTTTGCGGAGCTTTAGCAACGTATAAATCACCGGCTTTAGATGATTGAGAACTGATATATGAAGTCAATTCAACAGGAACAACTGCCCCGGCAGGAATTGTACCTATGCTACCCTGTACAATTGCGTTATCAATTACATAGCCTTCACCTGTTTTTTTACGCATAGCTTCTGCAAGTTTAGCGTTAGGGTTAAGTTTTGCCTGTTCTACCATTTCGTATAAAATTGCAGCAACTTCTGCTCTTGTTGCTGGTCTTGTTGCTTCTATTTTAGCTTTGTCAGAACTAGGGATTGTTACCAGCATATCAAGGATTTCAGCTTTGCCAGCAGGAATTACAAAATATTCAGGAATTGAATCTACATCACTGTATTTTTTTGCAAGAACTTCTTTTGCTTTGTACGGGCTGATTGTTTCTGTAGTAAGAGCGTTTACTGCAACTGTTATGGATTCAGCTCTTGAAACAGAATCATCAGGGCGGAAATTTTGATTTTTATCATCATTTGAAATCAAATCAAAATATACGGCTTTTTCAATCGAATCATAAGCCCAGTGGTCTTCTGAAATATCTTTGAATTCTATTTTTTGAACAACATTTGCGTGTTCTTGTCCCAGAGCTTTAATTGCCATTGTTGCAAATTCAGCTCTTGTTACGTCTGCATCAGGTTTGAATGAACCGTCAGGATAGCCAACGATTACGCCTTTTTCTGTTAATTCTTCAATTTGTTTTGCTGCCCAGTGAGTTGAGTCTACATCTGGAAATGCCATAGCCGGCATTAATGTACATGACAGAACCATAGTAGAAAGGGCAAGTTTAAATACACTTTTCATTTATCTCTCCTATATAATTCCACTATTTAATTTTACACTTTTTACATTCTCTCTTCAAGTTGTTTAATAATTTTTATTAAGTAAATGGCAAAAAAAATTTTTTTTTAGTTTATATATATACAACAAGAAAAAACGTATAATGGAGGTATTAATGCAGCCGGTATTACCAAAATTTTACACAAATAATATAATGCCAAATCCTGTTACCAGTTTTACACCACAGCGAATTCAGCCATATATACAGCAGAATTCGGCCGTACATCCTCAGGCAAGTATTATAGGAAATGTTGTTGTCGGATCTGGTGTAAATGTAGCTCCATTTGCATCAATTAGAGGCGATGAAGGCACTCCGATTTATATAGGTAATGGAACAAATATTCAGGATGGTGTAGTTATTCACGGATTAAAGGACGGCAGGGTAAAGAGCGGCAATGCGGAGTACTCAGTCTTTATCGGTGATAATACGAGTCTTGCTCATCAGGCACAGGTGCATGGTCCGGCCAAAGTAGGGAATAATGTTTTTGTCGGTATGCAAGCTTTTGTTTACAAGTCAGAAGTTGGAGATAATGTTGTTATTGAGCCTACCGCAAAGATTATAGGCGTAAAAATCCCCGCTAATCGTTATGTTCCGGCCGGTGAGATTATAAAAACGCAGGAGCAGGCGGATAAACTTCCTGTAATTGATGCGTCTTACACAAATAAAAATCTAAACCATGAAGTCGTCGAGGTTAATAAAGAGCTGGCAGCGTCTTATCCTGCAAGTTATTATTATGGTATGTATAATATATAAAAAGGAGGGACGAACCGCCACGGTGGTGAGAAACTCCTACTAATATTAAAAAAGACTCCTATAAAGGAGTCTTGAAAAAATGGTGGGCAGGGGTGGATTCGAACCACCGTAGTCTCGCGACGGCAGATTTACAGTCTGCTCCCTTTAGCCTCTCGGGCACCTACCCTTATTCTCTTTTCAAAATTTGCCTTTGACGGGATTTGAACCCGTGGCCTCTCCCTTACCAAGGGAGTGCGCTACCCCTGCGCCACAAAGGCAAAACTGCCACAAGGGCTTATAACATTCTACAAAACCAGAAAAACCAAGTAAGTGCTGCTACCCTCCTCCACTCAATCGATACTTAATCGATTTCGCGGAGTCCTTGCCACAAAGGCAACCCTTCCACAAGGTCTTATAACATTTGGCAAAATCGGAAAAACCAAGTGAGTGCTGCTACCCTCCTCCACTCAATCGATACTTAATCGATTTCGCGGAGTCCTTGCCACAAAGGCAA
>CALUVN010000068.1 GCA_944324235.1 Candidatus Gastranaerophilales bacterium | reverse complement strand
AATAAAAGGAGAATAATCATGTAAAGCCATGGCATAAAACGATTTCGATTTCTTTTTTATAATTCCTCAACGTGTAAAGCAGGAGAGCTGGTAGGTAGGTGAATGTGTAAACGCCGGTGAGATTGATCCCCTCACCGGCGGCATTTTTTACGGCTAACGTCTGTTTAAATCAAATGGTGTTAAGTGTGAATAGTCAGTTACAGTGCTGAGAACAGATATAAAGACCGAAAGAAATAAACGTAAAAAAATACTATTTTCTTAAATATTTGCAAAAATGTAGCAAAAAAATTTTTGTTCGTGTTATTATATATCTGTAAAAAGGAAATTTTAACAGATATGAATAACTTCCAACAAAATAAAAATCAAAACTGGTGGTGGCTGCAATTACGGGCAGGCACATTTTGTTGGCGTTAAATATTTGAATGAATAAACAAAGTTAACAAAGAAATAGCCTGTTCGAGAGAGTCGAAGAGGCTATTTTTGTACAAGAATTCAAATATTTAATGAGGTTAGAAAAAATGCAGATAAATAATTTAATCAATACGTTACCCGATAAATTTTTAAAAAAGACAACTAAATTTCTGATGAAACAGGAACAGTCAGAATCGTTGTCACACGCCAGATTTGTACAGGATACAGTAACAAACCTTATACCGAAAGCGACATTTGCAAGAAGTTTTGCGGATTTAAGCGAAAACTCGTTTCAGGAAATAGGCGAAAGTGTTCTGGTATATTACACCCCGAAACTTTTAGGAAACGGTGTATTCCGGCCAATCTACCAGAAAGGTCTTGATGCTGCAGCAAAACAAAAAATTTCAACCCCGATGACAGTGTTAAATAAAGAACTTTCACCGGATAAAATAAAAGAAATTAAGCCGATTAAAGCCGCAATCGCCGCAAGCTGTATGGTTATTCCGCTTGCCGAATATGCACTCTGCTATCTGAAAAACCTTTTTACACTGAAAATGTTCCATCAGGCTGACTTTAACAATATAGCAAACCTTAATAAAGACAAGACAGAGCATAAAGAAAAACAGGAAAAAGTTAAAAAAAGTGCAATTAACCACATGCTCGGAGCTGCAGCAGCCTTTGGCGGATGCCTGCTCACATCATTACTGCTGGTGAAAAAAGGCAAAAATTCAGATGCTCTCCAGAAATTGAGCGATTTAATTTTAACCCCGGGAAGTGTATTTTTCAAAAACAACGAAAAAAAAGCTGCAACCGTAAACAAATATTTCAGCCTTGATTTTAGAGATGATAAGGGCAAATTAAGCCTGAGCCACGGACAATTAACGGCTTGCGTCCTTCTTGGCGGCGCAGGATATTTCGGCTCTTCTGCTGACAGAGGCAAACAAAATTTCCTTGAAACACTCTTCCGTTTCCCGCTTGTCGGATTTTATGTAGTAACCGGCAGCGAAATGTTTGAAAGAGGATTCAAAAAAATCCTGAAAAAGAGAGAAAATTTCAAAGATACCATATCTGATGATTTAAAAGTTCCTTCATACAAAGATTTGCCTGAACTGGCACAAAAACTTGCTGCAAAAAATAAGACGACAGTAGAAGCGGAATTTCAAAAACTCTGCAAACAAAAAGCCTTAATTTCCTCAGTACCGTTCCTGTTCGGGATGCTGTTTATGGGTATGTTTGTTGCAGGAGTCTCCCGTGCTTTCACCCAGTACAGGTACAATCAGGAACAAAAAAATATGCCTTCAAATCTCATAGAAAGAGCTAAAATTAAATCTGCCGTTTAATAAATCGAATTATGCAAAAATATTTGTTTGTTCTTGAGATTGTTTGTTTTCTTGTTTAGAGTTATTACCCATTAAAAGTTCGCCGTGATAGAAAGGATTTGAACCTCTTTTGTCTTTATTGGCTGCTAAACTGATAATGCTGTTGAATTTTGGTGTTTCTTTAACTTTAACTTCAGGAGCTGCTTCATTCACTGCAACTGTCATTTTACCTTCGACTGCTTTTTGAACATTTGTTGAAGATTGTGCTGCTTGAGAATTTAAAAATGCGATTGATTGAAGTGCATTCTGGCTCAATTGAATTTGAAGACCTGAATTATTCATTGCAATTTGACGGGCAACATTGTTATCAACTTTACCGTTATAAAGGTCTAAACCCATATCTACGGCTCTGAACATTGTATTTACACGTTGAGTGTTGCTGTAATTGTTCTTTTCAGCAGCACGTCTTAAGATTTCCTGTGAAACTTCTTTTAATACAGAAGTATCGAGACCTGTTTTATAGTGTTGTGTAGTAACATTCAATGCCATATCGTTTTATCCCTTTAAAAAATTTTCCTTATACTATTTATTTCGGCATTTTTCCCCCTTTTCTTTAATATTACGCCTAAACCACGTAACAAAACTTAACAAACTCCGTAAAAAAGGCAATTTTTTCATAAAAAAAACGTTTTATATATATACAAAGTATATAACCGAGAGTATAAACATGGGTGCATTTAGCAGCTGGGGCAGTACTTTCAATACATTAGGACACATAAATAATGCATTGGGTACGCTCAACAATTATCTGGATATGAAAAATACAGGCGCGACCACAGGTCAGGCGTTAATAAATTCTGCGGCGAACGGAGCAGTCGGGGCTGCAAGGGTTGAAATTGCAAGCGAACGTTATGACCGGACGGGCAGCATGAGCGGACATCTGGTTAACACACTTGCCGGATACGGTAACACGGCATCAAACGTAAACGGTTCAATCGGGTTATTATTAAGTGATCCATCGACCTACCACGGAATGTTCGGCGGATGTTGTCATAACTTCTTTGTCGGCGGCCCTGCAGTATTCGCACCGCCTCCGATGTTCGGCACAATGGTCACTCCGACATTTGCCGGGCCTGTTGTATCAACATTCGGACCTATGCCCGGTCCATATTTTGGCGGCGGAATGGGATTCTGGTGTTAGTTTTCAATAAACAATCAATTTAATGTTCTAAGTTTTTCGGCGGCACTGTCCAGAATGGATTGTGTCGCTGATTTATTGAGTAAGATTTGCTGTGCGGCTGAGTTTATTATTGTATTAATTTCTTTCTGATTTCTGCCCGTAACCAATACCGGTTTAACTTTTTGCAACTGGGCTGCACTGATTACTCTGGCCTTTGACATAAGGTCGTTAGCGTCGTAATTTCTGTAAAATTCATTTTGTAGTGCATTTTGATTTACGGCAAGAACATTTGTAAGCTTTGCCAGTTCAAGTTGATTTTCTTCGTTTGTCAAAAACAGTATAAATTTAAGCGCCTCTTGCTTGTATTCCGCCTTAGCAGGTATTACAAAATTCATTAGAGAAAAGTCATTTTGTCCTAAATCACCAGTTAATTGAGGCGCAACATCAGTAACTGCATAAGTAGAAGGAGCATTTTCCTTAATCATAGTAAGAAAGTTTGCACCGGCCTGAAAAAGCACAACATTTTCCGACATATATTTTTCAAGTGCTTCTCTGTGAGTTTGTGTAACTGATTCTTTAGGGATAAGATTTGCCTCATAAAGATTTTTGAACATATCAAACACTTCGACGGATTTGGCAGAATTTATATTATCAGCAGTGACACCGTACTTATTCAGAATTTTGAGCATTGTATCATTTTCCGTAATATTCGGAAGAAATACGTACGCGCTTGACTCTTTTTTAATTTGCGGTGCAACTTTTGCAGCCTCATCAAAAGTTTTCGGAACGTCTACACCTGACGCTTTCAGCAATTTTTTATTATAAATTGTAACGGCGGAAGTTGCATACCAAGGGAGCGAATAAAGCTTACCGTTGTATTTTAAAATATCAAGAATTTCCTGATTAAATTGTGTATCATACCCTGAAGGAATTTCCCAGAGCGCGCCTTTCTGCGCAAGCAGTGCTGTAAAATCAGGGTTAAGGTTTACAATATCCGGAGTCTTGTCACTTAAAACCGATGCGAGAGTTCTTTTTTCCCCCTCAGAAAACGGCACGTCAATCCACTTTATTTTAATCGAAGGATTTTGCGACTCAAATTCTTTTATAACCTTATTCATATAAGGGGAAAAATCGCTCATTTGAAGCGTCCAAAAAGTTACTTCCGTTTTGGCTTGAGGAACTTTTCCGGCAATAAATACAGATGTCGGACCGTTAGCGCTGCCTATAATTTCATTTTTTTTATTTGCAAGAATACATACAGCAGCACAGACGAAAATTACTGAAACAACTACTATGAATATTTTTTTAATTAAAGCCCCGTTCACAATTAATTACCCGCTCATTATTTATTATGCTACAATTATACTATGAATAATCTGTTTACGGAACTGGAAAATCAGAATAAACAAATCCCTCTTGCAGAAATCCTCCGCCCTAAAACAATAGAAGAATTTCTGGGACAGAGTAATGTTGTATCGCCTAACAGTCCTATTTTAAATTTGCTAAAAACAAACAGATTATTTTCAATGATATTCTGGGGCACTCCAGGATGCGGCAAGACAACACTTGCAAGGCTTATTGCGACAAAAACAAGTGCGAATTTTATTGAAATCTCAGCAGTCACCTCAGGGGTAAAAGAGATTAAGGATGCAGTAGAAAGTGCTAAAATGGCACTGAGAAGCGGCACAAAAACAATTTTATTCATAGATGAAATCCACAGATATTCAAAAACCCAGCAGGATGCCCTGCTTCCGCATCTTGAAAACGGGACATTATTTTTAATAGGTTCGACAACGGAAAATCCGTCATTTCAGGTCGTACCGGCATTACTATCCCGCGTACAGGTTGTAAGATTAAATTCCATAGATGATAAAAGTATGGAAACTATTATCAAAAAAGGATTTGCATACCTTGCAAAAAACTATCTGCCGATGGATTGTGAAAGCGGAGCTATTGATTTTATTGTAAATCTTGCCAGAGGCGACGCCAGATATGCATTAAATGTAGTTGAAAACGCGTACTTTGCAAGCGACTTAAAAGACAACAGACGCAATTTAACGGTTAAAATTATCGAAGAAATCTGCCAGAAAAGAAACACCAGATATTCGCAGCAGGAACATTACGACTGCGCATCCGCCTTTCAAAAAAGTTTACGCGGAAGCGATGCGGACGCGGCAATTTATTATCTTGCAAAAATGATAGCGGCAGGAGAAGACCCGCGCTTTATAGCACGACGCCTTATTACCTGTGCTGCGGAAGATGTTGGAAATGCAGATCCGAATGCCTTAAATGTTGCGTTGAACGCATATAAAGCAGTAGAATTACTCGGACTACCCGAAGGCAGAATTCCGCTGGCGCAGGCTGTAATTTACGTTGCAAGAGCGCCTAAATCAAATGAAACAGTCTGCGCTATTGATGCAGCTCTTGCAGATATTGATTCGGGAAATGATTTTCCGCCTCCGATGCATCTCAGAGACGCACATTATAAAGATGCAAAAAATTACGGTTTCGGAATCGGTTATGTATATTCACATGATGCTCCGGAAGTTTACCAGCAATTTTTGCCTGATGAACTTGTAGGGAAAAAATATACAAAACAATAATATATTTTAAATATCAAAAAACGGGAGCAGTAAAGCCCCCGTTCAAATTTAATAAAACCTAGCAAAGTTCAGCATCGCCCAGTCCGAATTGTTCAAGAGAATTTGTCTTTGCCTGAATACAGATAAATTCAAATTCGCCGTCTGAAGTGTTTTCAATAGTTCTTGAGGCTTGCGGAAGAATTTTTACGACTGAACCTTCTTTTACGTTTACTGCTGCGCCGTCAACCGTAATAATACCTTCACCTTTTAAAATAATATAAACTTCTTCATTTTGTTTGTGTTTGTGGTTGAAAGGCACCTTGAAACCTTTCGGAACAGCATTTACGGATATTTCACAACTTGTTAAATCAAGCGCGTCGTGCAAAAATACTTTGCCGTTTTCAAGATTAATAATCTCTCCGATTCTTCCTAATTCTGTTGTTTTGTAGTTTGTCATAATAATCTCCTTTCTTTTAGTTTGATATCTAACTATTTAGGCAAAAAAAATCCTTTTATGCCAGCAGCATTTTTTTCAAAAGCTTGTCCAGCAATTGAGCTTCCTCATCCGAAAGATTTTTATAAAGCAAGTTGTTCAAATCATTTGAAATTTTTTCAAACGACTGCTTGAATGTTAATGCTTTTTCTGTCGGAACAATATATGTAACACGACTGTCATCAGCGGATTTTACCCTTTTTACAAACCCTAATTTTTCGAGTTTGTCGACGAGCACGGTTACGGTAGGACGGGTTCTGTGAATTTTATCCGCGATATCTTTCATTGTGGATTTTCCGAA
>CALUVN010000067.1 GCA_944324235.1 Candidatus Gastranaerophilales bacterium | reverse complement strand
GCAATTTATAAAAAGGCGGGAACGGTTTAAACCGTTCCCGCCGCCTTGTTAATCCTATCCTATTGATTTAAAAGCTGTGCCTTTTCTTCTTCTGTTACCCCTTTCATAGTGAGGTTAACTCTGCCTTTATCATCAATTTTGATAACTTTAACGATAACTTCGTCGCCGATTTTTACGTGCGGTTCGATAGTTTCAATTCTTTCATTGCATATTTGAGATATATGAACCATACCGTCTTTGCCGCCGCCAAGTTCTACAAACGCACCGATAGGGATGATTCTTACAACTTTGCCTTTGATAATCATTCCTACTTCAGGTTTGAAAGTTAAATCTCTAATCATGCGTTTTGCAATTTCAGCGCCTTCCTGATCGTTAGATGTGATAGTTACAACACCTGAATCCTGAATATCGATTTCAGCACCTGATGCATCAATGATGGCACGGATTTGTTTTCCGCCAGGTCCGATTACTGTTCCGATATCTTCAACTGGAATTGTCATTGTTGTGATGCTCGGTGCATAAGGTGACATCGGTCCCGGTTCTGTTATTGCTTTTCTCATTTCGCCTAAGATGTGCAATCTGCCTTCTTTTGCCTGTTGTAGTGCACGGCGTAATGTTTCGTTTGCAATACCTTTTGCTTTCATATCCATTTGAAGCGCAGTGATACCTGTGTCATTACCTGTAACTTTAAAGTCCATATCGCCTAAAAAGTCTTCAATACCTTGAATATCGGTTAATACAACAGGTTCTTTTCCCTCTTCAGTAATCATACCCATTGCAACGCCGCCTATCATGCATTTAACAGGAACACCGGCGTTCATCAGTGCCATTGAAGACCCGCAGGTTGACGCCATTGATGTAGAACCGTTTGATTCTAATACATCTGATGTTACGCGGATTGTATAACCGAATTCTTCTTGAGAAGGCAGAGCCGGAACGTTTGCACGTTCTGCAAGTGCACCGTGGCCTACTTCACGTCTTCCCGGGCCTCTGAGTGCTTTTACTTCACCAACTGAAAATCCAGGGAATATGTATTTGTGCATATAAGTTTTTTCTGTTTCAGGATCAACACCGTCAAGTTCCTGTTTCATTGCTGGGCCGGCAAGGGTTGCAACTGAAAGAACCTGTGTTTGTCCTCTTGTAAATACGGCTGAGCCGTGTGCTCTCGGAATAACTCCAACTTCGCACCATATAGGGCGTACATCGTGAGGTTTTCTTCCGTCTGCACGGACTCCTTCATCAAGAATCATTGCACGCATAATTTTCTTTTCTGCTGCTTTGAATTCTTCTGCTACAAAGTCAATGCCTGTTTCTTCAATAATTTGTTTAATATAGTGGTCTTCAGGGAGTGCATCAACTTTTTCTTTAACAAGTTTTTTAGCTTCTTCAAGTTTATTTTGTCTGTATTCTCTGTCGAAGTTGTGGTAAGCATCGAAAATCATATCGTGAGCAGTTTCGTCGATAATTTTTTTCAATTCTGTAGTATCGTAAGGGTTTACGAACTCTTGTTTTTCAACTCCGCAGGCTTTTGCAAATTCAACCTGAGCTTCGCATTGTTTTCTGATTTCAACCTGAGCAAATTCAACAGCGTTCATAATATCGTCTTCTGTTACGAATTTACATCCTGCTTCAACCATAATTACGCTGTCGTGAGTACCTGCAACAACAATATCAAGGTCTGATTTGTCTGCTTGCTGGTGGGTCGGGTTAGCAATCATATTGCCGTTTTCGTCGCGGGAAACTCTTACTGCGCCGATAGGGCCTTCAAACGGTGCACCTGAAAGCATCAGGGC
This sequence comes from Candidatus Gastranaerophilales bacterium, assembly GCA_944324235.1. GTDB lineage: Bacteria > Cyanobacteriota > Vampirovibrionia > Gastranaerophilales > Gastranaerophilaceae > CALUVN01. The sequence goes on along the minus strand of CALUVN010000067.1, from coordinate 4,617 downwards.
TGTTGAAGCTCCTAACATTGCCAGTGTATCCGGCTGATTTTGCTGGTCGTAGCTGAACAACTGGGCTACGATTTGTATATCATTTCTGTATCCTTTCGGGAACAGCGGTCTTATAGGTCTATCGATAAGTCTTGAAATAAGGATTGCCTTATCGCTTGCTTTACCCTCAGAACGGTTGTAACCGCCAGGGATACGACCTATTGAAGACATTCTTTCTTCGTAATCAATCAATAACGGGAAGAAATCAATACCTACACGTGGTTCTTTTGAAACAACGCAATGTACAAAAAGCATTGTATCACCGCATCTTACTGTAACTGAGCCATTAGTAGATTGAGCATATTTCCCGGTTTCAACGGTTACATTTTTACCGCCGATTTCAATTTCAAATTTTTTTGTTTCCGGTACCATAATTGTCCTTTCTTGACGCGCTTTTGCATACTTCCTGCGCGTTAATTTTCTATACACTTCTAATGTTCTTTTTCATTATACCAGAAACAAAAAATTATATCATCTTGCATTGAGCAGATTTTTAATTAGTATTCTGTACTTCTTATTGAGCAATAGCAAGGTGTTAGCGGTATATAAATCAATTTAATAAGTAATTCAATTATTTTCATAGAGGTTCTCCAAGTCTTGTAAGTCTTTTCCTGTAATCATTTGCGCGTAATCCGTTGTAGGATTCATAATGCTGTTGAGTCTGTTTGTGTGGTCCAAGCCGAGAGCGTGACCTATTTCGTGAAGCATTGTTCTGTAGTAGTCATTGTTATATTGAGCAGCACCTCTTATATTTTTGGAAAGTTGTATTGTAGCACCGGTTATTATATTGCCGTTTGTTTGTCTGCTGCATAATCCTGCAACACTGCCTCCTATTTGTTCGACCATTATGACTTTTATTTCTGCATTATCCTTTGAGTTTACAAATTGAAAACTAATAAGTCCGTTTGCGCGGGTTTCCCACTTGTTGAAGGCTTTTTTCATGGAATATTCTTTTGCATTCGGTTCAATATAAACGCTAATGGTTTTATTTTCTGGCCAGTGAGCCGCAAATCCCTGAAGCGATGCAAACAGCAGTATAAACGCCGTAAGAACGATTTTTTTCATCCAAAATACCAACTTAAAAAGGTTACACGAAAATTAGAAGTGCATGTCAAAGCTTGGCGGCATTCCGTTAGTTTTTTCATCTTCCATACGCATAGCTGTACCGATAGTGAAGCTTTCGGCAAACGCTTTGTTGATTTGGTATGTAATATCGCCGTTGAATACTTGTTCATTTTCTTCCAAAAAGTTAAACAGCGGTTCTATTGGGGCTTTGACAAGGTTTTCAACTGTACCGCCGGCTAATTTTAGCGTGCGGTCTCCGATTTCCGGAACCTTGACGTTCATCCCGAACGGTTTATATGGTCTGTTAAATGAAGCACCTGTATCTGTCATTTTTGTTACCTTAGATTATCCCATTTGTTTAACTACAAATTTTATATCGGAATTTTTCCAATGAAAGTTTAATGATTGGGATAAAAAAGTAACAAAATTTTACAATTATTTACATCAATAATTTATCTTCGTTTAGTTTCTTCGCGTTTTTTGCCGTATTTAGCCTGATGAAGTCTTTTAATTTGTTCACGTTTTAATTCTTTATTAGTTTTCTTTTTAGGGGTAATGTCTTCAGTATTGTTATTTTTGTTTTTTGAAGATTTTTTCTTGTTAAAATCACCGCGATACTCAGTTTCGGTGTTTTCCTGCTGAGTTTTCGGGCGATAAACAGCTCTTAATTCAGCCATTTCGTCATCAACCGTATATTTCGGTTCAACGGGATCTTCCTGAAGCTTAGCATATTCACGGCGCATTTTTCTGCTCATATTTAGATTATCAATATTTAAATCCAAAAGTCCTTCTGACTCTTGTTTTACTCTGTCCTGAATTTTAACGATATACCATTTACTGAGTTTTCCGCGGTTTGCAAAGTCAACCAGCCTGTTCATCAGTCTCTGTGAGTTGAAAAACATTTCGGGGTGTTCTTCTAGCTGTTGAATCATAGGTCTATCCTGACGGAAACTGTTGCAGCGCATGCATTCAGGTATGTAATTGAAAAGATGGTTTTCACCGTTAGTAGTTTTCGGATTTTTAGGGCGAACGTGTTCTATAGTACACATTGAATAGCTTAAAAGTCTTATGCCTATGGCGTCTGCCGGTTTAGTACTGTATTTTACGATGAAAGCGTTTTTATCTTCGTAGGCGGTAGGTAGTTTATTAGCAAGCCTTATCAGGTGTTCTTTTGTCGCAGAGTTTTTTCTGCCAGAAAGTATTTGTTCAAACTTATTAACGAAACGTTTTCTGCGAAACTGGTTATTCCCCTCAAGGATAAGCTGTTTTTCTTCTTCTATTAATTCTTTAATTTCTTTTTTGAGTTCAGGATTAATGTTTTCGCTGGCTTTTTCAATCATTTTAAATATGCCAAACTGTGTTGCTATCAGCGGTTTTTCATGCTCATCTTTTATAAGTGTAAGTATTTGTTGAAAATTAAGGTCAGGGTATTTTTTAGCTTTTTCTTTCAAAATCCCGAAAACTTCTTTTTCAACAGAGTGCATGTTTCCCTCGTATTTATTAAGGATTTCTATTGCTTCAGGAGCGTTGCAACTAAGAACGCCGGAGTTTGCAAGTTTTTGAATTTCTTCAGGTTCAATCATTTCCCTGCCGCAGCATAAACAGGTAAGGTGATATTTATATAGTTTTTCCAACGGAGCACGGGAAGCCGGAACATCTTCAGGTCTTTCGCCTTTAAAAGATATTGATGAACGTTCAAACACGTCATTTTGCGGATTTTTTAACAAAGACAGTCTTTGTTGTGAATAATCAGTATGATTATTCACAGGTCTTTGCTGTCTGCCTAAATTCACATTCCACACTAAGGGCAAAATCTTCATATTCATATAAAACGTTAAAATTTATTTTTTTGTTAGTACGTTAAGAAAAGTAACTATTTTTTATTGTCAATTAACTTTAATTTACTTGTATTAAGTACAAGTTCGTTATCGGTAAGTTTTGCAACTGTTTCCGAGAACCAGATAATGTATTTTCTCGGAAGTTTTATTTTTTCAAATACTCCGTCATTAGCAAGCTCAATCATTTTATCGACTGAATACTGGCATGTTTGTTTGATATTCGGGTGTTGATGGAGATAATCTTTAAGGTCAACGTTGCCTCTTCTGGAATTAAAATAGGCAGACGCAGGGCCGTAGTTTGCAAGTTCATCTTTCCCTCCTTTGGATTGCGGAAGAAGGTGTTCTATGCTGCCGAATGAATCCGATACAAGCCTGTAGCAAAGTCTGTTTGAAGAGGTATTTTGAAATTTCAAAATAAATGCAGAAATATTATTACGGGAAGTCGGGAGTTCTTCAGCTGTGCTTAAAACCTTTTCTTTTAACTTATTATCATCAAGTCCGTCGGTAATTTTCATCAAATCATAGATGTAAGATTTCCTGTTAAACGGTGCATTGACGGGCATGTTATATAGTCTTCTTTCGGATGTCTCCATAAGCTCCCGCAGTTCCGGCGACTTTTTGAGTGATGATTGGTCTAATTTATATTTAATCATTCTCAGAACATGGCCCTGATAATTTCTTGTTTTATTGTTTGTTGTATCGCTGAGTTTTGAGGCAAAATGTAAAAGCCTTCTCATAGTTTTAATTTCGTCGGGTTTGCCGTGTTCTGAAATTGAATCGTAGAGCTTTTGCATTTTGTACTGAAATTCAAACGAGCTGAAAGGTACAATTACAGGCGCGTTAGAAAGTTTTTTATCCGTATTTTGCATCAAAATATTGAATTCTTCCTGTTTGTCGGGAGGAAAATCCTTAGATAGTTCTTTCAACTTGAAAAATGTGACAGCCTGTTCGGAACGCAGTTTTTTGAAATGTTCAGGTTCAAGCTCCTGCATTAAATCCGGAAATCTTTTATTAGGTTCAGTTTCGGAAACTTTTTTCAAATGCTCGAACAGTTCTTTTTCAATAGGGAGCATACTTTCTTCGTAAGGCTCAAGAACCGCAGCAATTTTTGCTATGCCGCCGTTGAAATATCCGTTTTGTTCTAATTTGCGGATTTTAGTGGCGTCAATCATCTTTATTCCGCTGTACATACATGGAATTCCGTAGCCAAAAAGCCGTTTTAGCCCTGATGAATTTGCATACGCGCCAAACGTAATGTATTTTGCCATCAGAGCCTGAATATATAAATCAGTGGAAATTTCCGGAGAATCCGGACGTGGAATTTTCATTGTATGTTTTTTGTCAACTCCTGTATTGTATACATTGTGATATGCAATATTATATCCTGTTATCGGTATTATTTTCACACTTATATAATATTACAAAACTCATTCCAAAAATAATTTTATTAAGCTTTCTTAATAATACAAAAGTGCTAACCCTTCTGTATCAGGTTATTTCCTGCTCATTAAGTGTTTATTATCTATTTAAATTTTTATTGAATTGTAAATTTATATTAACAAATGTCATGTAAAACACTTTAATTTTCTCAAAAATGAGTTATACTATAAATATATGGAACATATATGGAGGATATGCCATGAGGGGTGAAAAAGATTTATTTAAACTCGATAAT
>CALUVN010000066.1 GCA_944324235.1 Candidatus Gastranaerophilales bacterium | reverse complement strand
CTTAAAAACAAGTAAAATAAATGTAAAATTTACACTATTAATACACTATTCTTGTAGTATATTTTTCAGACAAAAAAAACAGGGGAAACTATTGTCCCCGTTGGAATTAAGTATTGTTGGAAGTATTGAAACTTTTAATAAATACATGAAATCAAAAAAGCTGAAGTCATACAATTACCCGATTGGGCTATAAAAAAATTAAAAATTAGCGGCATGGGTTATTTATAAATAAAATATAATTGGCTATAATCAAGCAATAAGTGTACTTTATCCACTTTATGGCAAAAGGCTTTATTACTGTACATTTTCACTTTCTTAACAAATATTCACAATAAGGGTTGACAAATGTTTTTTTATAGTTTATAGTGAATGTGTAAGATGAAGTGTTAAAAAAACACTTAATACAAGAAGCCTCAAAGGAGGGATAAAACATGAGAATAAATGCAATTAACAATAATATATCTTTTAGAGAAAACAGAGTAAACGATATTAAACCAAACGTTGCGATTTTGCCATTACAAAATCCTAACGCTGGAATCAACTTCCAAAAAGAATTTGAAAGATCAACAAAGGCAGATGCCGTACAATCAAGTATGTTACCTGCTCTTGCTTACAAATTTGTCAAGACTTATAATATCTTGTTTACACCAAACAAAAATAAAGCAGACAACAACCAACATGTAAATTATGTTGCTTAACCTCAAAATGTTGTCAAAGTAAACAAAAAATATACATTTACCCCGAAACGATACATTTATCCACATTAATCTTTAAAAAGTAAACTATTTTTAAACCTATACCCGTTCTTGAATAAAGAGCGGGTTTTATATATTAGCTCCGCCGTCTTGCATCTTATTCAAAACATTACGGCCGCCGTCTCTGAGTTTAGCAACTTCTATGGCAAAATTTGTAGCATCGGTATCGCGAGCAACTGCTTCTTTTAACATAAGAGTTTCTTCCAGCGTAAGTTTTGTTATATCGTAGCCTTTTGTCATATATTTTTTAAATATATCTTGAGTTTTGGCGTCAAACCCCGGCAGCCCGCTTTTGTATGAATACCATTTGTAAAATTGCTGTAAAACATAATAGGCATCAAGCATTTCTTCCCTAAATACAAACATAACCGGAGTTTTAAAAGAAACTTTTTTCTCAAGAGCAAAACTCAGCATCGCAGCCTTAACACCGCTCAACGGAAGTATAAACCCGTCTTCTTCTCCGATATTCTTCAATAATTTTGAATTATTCTTAATTACATAAACTTTAACGCCAGCACTTTTTACATAATCAAGCATTTTATCAGGATTATTTTTAGCTGCAATCATAATATCAGTTACATTATTAAGAACCTCTTCACGTTTTTTATCTGTCTGAGCAGACAGAGTCAAAGTTTCAGTACCGGACAGCACCGTCTTGCTTGTAGAATTTTGAAAAGAAGTTCCCAGCTCTCTGCTCAATTTTTTAGCAAGCATCCTCTCTCTGAACTCTATGTATAATTCTGAAATTTTTTTACCGAACATATTCATGTTGTTTATTATACAACCCTTGCAGGACAAAAGTTTCCCCCATTTAATGTATTATATTAAAATTAGATAAAGATTGTATCTGATACACTTGATTTTTATTCTTATTTGTTTTAAAATGTAATTGTGAAATAAATCACGAAAAGAAAAAGATGATTTGTTTTTAATAAAGGAGATAAAACATTATGGCAACAAAAAGCAAAAAAACAGTTGAAAGCCTGGAACAGACTTTAAACAAGTCCAGTCTGGTTGACAACGCAGAGCAATTGGAATTGCTTATTGAAAGAGTTAAGAAAGCTCAAAAAATTTACTCAACATTTACTCAAGAACAAGTAGATGCAATCTTCAAAGCAGCAGCAACCGCAGCTGACAAAGCACGTATACCTTTAGCAAGAATGGCTGTAGAAGAAACAGGAATGGGCGTACTGGAAGATAAAATTATCAAAAACCACTTCGCATCAGAATACATCTACAACAAACACAAAAACGCAAAAACTTGCGGTATTATTAAAGAAGACAAAACAAACGGAATTAAAGTAGTTGCAGAACCTTTAGGCGTAATAGCAGGTATCATCCCTACAACAAACCCTACTTCAACTGCAATCTTCAAATCATTGATTGCCTTGAAAACAAGAAACGCAATCATCTTTTCACCACACCCTAGAGCAACAAAATGCACAATTGCAGCTGCAAAATTAGTTTTGGAAGCTGCTGTAAAAGCAGGTGCTCCTGAAGATATTATCGGTTGGATTGACGTTCCGTCAATTGAATTATCTAACCAGCTGATGAAACACAAATCAATTGCATGTATCTTAGCAACAGGCGGTCCAGGTATGGTTACGGCAGCATACTCATCAGGTAACCCTGCATTAGGTGTAGGCCCTGGTAACGCTGCAGCTGTTATTGATGAAACTGCAGATATCAAAATGGCTGTTTCTTCAATTCTTATGTCAAAAACATTTGATAACGGTATGATTTGTGCATCAGAACAATCAGTTATCGTTGTAGACAAAGTTTACGAAGAAGTTAAAAAAGAATTCATCTACAGAGGTGCATATCTTTTAAATAAAAACGACGAAAAGAAATTGATAGACCTACCGTTTATCGACCCTAAACGCGGTACTGCACACCCTGCAATCGTAGGTCAAACAGCACATAAAATTGCTGAATTGGCAGGTTTTGAAGTTCCGGGAACAGCAAAAATCCTTCTTGCTGAAAGACCTTCAGTAGATTGGGAAGATCCGTTCTCAAGAGAAAAATTATCACCAATATTAACTATGTATAAGGCAAAAGATTTCGACGAAGCAACAGAAATGACTTATGAACTAGTTTCTAAAGGCGGAGCCGGACACTCAGCAGACCTTTATACAGATACACGCCGTCAAGAAAGAGTTGACAAATTCGCTGAAAAAATGCCTGCCTGCAGAGTATTGATTAACTCTCCATCAGCACAGGGCGGTATCGGTGACTTATACAACTTCAAGCTTGAACCGTCATTATCTCTCGGCTGCGGCTCTTGGGGTAAAAACGCTATATCCGGTAACATCGGAGTTGAAAACTTATTAAACTACAAAACAGTTGCAGAAAGGAGAGAAAATATGCTCTGGTTTAAAGTTCCGCCGAAAGTTTACTTCAAAAGAGGTGCTGTTGACCTTGCACTCCGTGAACTTGAAGGCAAAAAACGTGCCTTTATTGTAACTGACAGATTCCTGTTCAATTCCGGCGCTGTAGACAGCATCGTTAACGTATTGGACGAAATCGGTATTGATCACCAAATCTTCTTTGATGTAAAACCGGATCCAACTTTGTCTACTATTAATCAGGCAATGGAAATCATCAGACCTTACGAACCGGATGTAATCATCTCATTAGGCGGCGGTTCTCCAATGGATGCTGCTAAGATTATGTGGTTAATGTATGAACAACCTGACACAGTATTCGAAGATATCTCTATGAGATTTATGGATATCAGAAAGAGAATCTGCAGAATCCCTGACTTAGGCAAAAAAGCAACAATGGTTGCAATCCCTACAACATCAGGTACAGGTTCAGAAGTTACACCGTTTGCAATTATCACTGATGATGAAACTCACGTTAAATACGCAATCGCTGATTACGCATTAACACCTAATATGGCAATCATCGACCCTAACTTTGTAGACGGTATGCCTAAAGGCTTGACTGCAGCATCAGGTATTGACGCACTTGTTCACTCACTTGAAGCTTACGTTTCAGCTATGGCTACAAACTTCACAAATTCAAATGCATTGGAAGCTACAAAACTTGTATTCAGATACCTTGAAAGATCTTGGTCTGAAGGTGCTAACGATCCTATCGCAAGAGAAAAAATGCACTATGCAGCAACAATTGCAGGTATGGCATTTGCTAACTCATTCTTAGGATTATGCCACTCAATGGCACACAAATTAGGTGCTATGTTCAACGTACCTCACGGTGTTGCTAACGCATTGTTAATCAGACAGGTAATCAAATACAACGCTGTTGATTGTCCGAAAAAACAATGTATCTTCCCGCAATACAAGTTCCCTAATGCAAAAGCTAAATACGGTCAAATTGCAGATGAACTTGGCTTAGGCGGTAAAAACGATGACGAAAAAGTTGAATTGCTGATTGAAGCTATTGACAAATTAATGCACGCTATCAATCTTCCAAATTCAATCAAAGACTTTGGCGTAAAAGAAGCTGACTTCAACGCTAAGTTAGACGAAATGGTTGAATTAGCATTCGACGACCAATGCACAGGTGCAAACCCTGCTTATCCGTTGATGGAAGACATCAAAGCTATTTACATTGACGCATTTAACGGTGTTGTAAGAGATTACTATCCGTCTGCTAAAAAATCAAAATAATAGCTGTGTAATATAAAGAAAATAACCGTCAATTATTAAATTGGCGGTTATTTTTTATAAGGTAGCAAAAAATTTTTTCAGGGATTTTAAAAATAATACAACTCTGTGAACGAAGGAGATACGATGGCAAACAAAGTAAATAATTTTACAATATTTTTAAACTATTTTACACCAATTGGCAGATTGGCTAATAAAGAAATAAAGAACATGCGTTCTGGCTTGAGCCCAAATGCTGTTTACCAAAAAAGATTAAGCAGTGATACAATAATCCTTCAACACGATAAAACGTGGAAGAAGTCAATACAATCAACAACAGTACTTTTGGGTTCTGATGGAAGCAAAAATGTAACTCTTAGGGAAAAGAAATTTTTTGAAAACGGATTTGAATTACTCTCAATCATAAAGAAAAGCTTTTGCGGAATGAAAAAAAACAGTGAAAAGCAGGTTTTATATAACACCAAAACAGGTAAAATTGAAGAAAAAGCAACTAAAATCTATAGCCTTGACGGACCGTCAATTCTAACAGTAAAATCAACAGGCAACAGAGAATCGCATTTCCCTGTAACTAAACTCGCAGGATCAATCCATCCCGCAGTGGCTAAAAAAGAAATTCTTAAAAACGGTGACACAATATACATAGAAAGCTACCCTCATAGTTAAAAGATATAATAAGAAGAATAATTAATGACATCAATTAAAGTTAACAGCATTGATTACTCGCGAAAAGTTTTTCCATAAAGGAAAACTTGAGGAAGATGCAATCGATGAAAGTAAAACAACAAGAGGTCATAGCGAAGCTGTTTTTGCACAAATACGTTCAATAGCACGTAGAAAATCCGCTTACCCTAAAACCGCAATTGGTAATTTTTATAACGGTGAGCCTTCTGTAAAAACAACACATGCAAATGGAGACACAGATTACATAGTAACACAGCCGTTTAGAGCAATTTTTCTCAAATAGCACCCCCCGATTTGAATTTATTCAACAGGTCAACAGAATCTCCCTATTGACTTGACAATAGCTTATGTCTTTTCTATGATAGAGAAACGAGGATGGCGACATGGCCAAGTGGTAAGGCAGAAGCCTGCAAAGCTTTTACCCCCGGTTCGAATCCGGGTGTCGCCTTTTTTATATTAGGAGGTAATAAGTGGGTAAAATATTTGGTATATCAGATAATCCAGTTTCTACAATAGATAAAGCCATCAAACCTCTTACATATAAAAAGCCTGTAGAATCTGTAAGAATATTGCCTAAAGCTGATAATACCGCTGATAAATTTATTTCATCAGAAAAACCGCATACTTCAAATCCATTTATAAAAATGCGGAATGGTATTGGCAAATTAATGTCACATTTCAGTAAAAAGCAAGGCTAAAATTTTACAGTTGGGTTTGTAAACCCAACCTACATAAACAACTGCGCGAAGCGCTATGTAAAATTGACAACTTAATATTTTTACAGGCGATTAGCACTCTGCCGACGAAAATATGACTTAATGTCATATTTGAGGAGAGGTTAGCTAGCACAGGCTAATAACAAGCGAATTTTGACAATTCAATATTTTTCATTCGGGCGATTAGCACTCTGCCGACGAAAATATGACTTAATGTCTTATTCGAGGAGAGGTACGGTAGCGCAGGCTGCCAACAAGCTGATTTTGACAATTTAATATTTTTATACAGGCGATTAGCACTCTGCCGACGAGAATATGACTTAATGTCTTATTTGAGAAAAGGTTAGGTAGCACAGGCTAATAACAAGCGAATTTTGACAATTCAATATTTTTCATTCGGGCGATTAGCACTCTGCCGACGAGAATATGACTTAATGTCTTATTTGAGAAAAGGTTAGGTAGCACAGGCTAATAACAAGCGAATTTTGACAATTCAATATTTTTCATTCGGGCGATTAGCACTCTGCCGACGAGAATATGACTTAATGTCTTATTCGAGGAGAGGTACGGTAGCGCGCGCTACCAACAAGCTAATCAAAACGATTACACATTTTAAATATGGGCGATTAGCGCAGTTGGTAGCGCATCACATTGACGTTGTGAGGGTCACGTGTTCGAGTCACGTATCGCCCAAATAAGGACTCCTTTTTACGGGAGTCTTT
>CALUVN010000065.1 GCA_944324235.1 Candidatus Gastranaerophilales bacterium | reverse complement strand
GACAGGATGCAAGAATTTTAACGCCTCAAAATCGGCGAAAATTCTATCCATCCTGCATCCGTCAATCTACGCAATTAGAAATTGCTTGATTGTCGTATCATTCCGATTTTTTTGTATAAAATTTTACGATACATGGACAGGATTACATCCTGACAGGATGCAAGAATTTTAACGCCTCAAAATCGGCGAAAATTCTATCCATCCTGCATCCGTCAATCTACGCAATTAAAAATTGCTTGATTGTCGTATCATTCCGATTTTTTGAGTGTAAACACAGTACATGATGAGTTAGTCAAGTTTATTGATTTTACTTAGGAAAACAAGAATTTTCTTAAGCCATTTTTTTGTAGATACTTTAGTTGTAGCAGGGTATAGCGTATAATTTAAATAAAAATTTTCAATAGCTTTACGTTTATGGTACGTTTTAGGGTACATTTTTTTGTAAGAAGCTTCAAATGTGTCCAGTTCTGGCTTAAAGTAATGAGCATAGTTTTTCAGCATATGCGGGAGTTTAAGCTGAGCATCAACAGTTTCTTGATATTCAGCTTTTTCAGCTTTAAAAAGTTCAGTCATTTTAAGGCTGTTTTCGTGAAATGCATCAATCATATAACGATTGGCAATACATGGGGCTTTAGCACCTTCAGTCAAAAAAATTTCATAACTGGTAAATATTTCGGGTTCATCTTTTTTTAAATATTTAACAGTATCAATAGCACTGTTTCGGATTAATTTAAGGTTTACTTTAGCCATATTAATATTGATTCCTCTGTTTTTACAAATATTAGGAAAAGCCTAAAAGAAATAAACTTGCTAATTTATTAAAAAAAATTTACAATTAATCCGGCAGATAGATTTGTTTAAGATTATTCAGATCATTTTCAGAAAGAAAAGTTTGTCCGTGAGTCGTCGGGTACATAATGTCAGCAGGATTGTCTGAATGTCCTAATCCCAGAGCGTGTCCGACTTCGTGCAGTGAAATTTCATATAATTCAGCGTCATTTAGCATTCTGCCGTCAATAGGACTTTTTAAAAATATTGTAAGATCAGCTTTTGAATAAAAACCAAGCGGACTTTGGGTTGTCGCGAGACCAACAGCATGGGCAAAGTCTTTTTTCTGTATTTTAGGATTTGCATCAGAAAATTTTACGTGCAAAGAGGATGACAGTTTAGCGTCTTTCAATTTAAAAGTAACCACTTCGCCGGATTTTGTCTGCCAAGTATTCAATGCTTTTTCTACTATTGCTTTTTTAGGATGGTCTTCTATATAAACATTCAACGGAAAGTATCCCCAACGGGGAGTTTTCCAGGCAAAAGCAGCACCGGTAAATGTCAACATTACAAAGAGGAATACCAGAAGTTTTTTCATTATTATTCCTTTGTTGTATTGCGTTTTTGAATATTCTCTCTTATTGAAGTTTCCCTATAAGTTTTGTTCAAAACTTCAATGTCTTTGTCTTCAATGGAATCAGGGAGAACTTCTTGGGAATAAAAGTCTTTTGTGGTAATAAAGCCTTTGTCTTCTATTAATTTTAGCGCAAGAGCATTTGCAGTTTCATGGAGAGCTGCTGATTTAAACTTTTCTTTAGAAAGTTGTTCTCCATCAACTGCATCAGCAAGAGTAACATCAACTTTGAATAAATAAGTAGTCGCTGCATGTATGTCAGTTGAGCCCGGTGTATCAGCATCTTCAACAACCTCAAACACAATGTTTGCGGAAATTTTACTTTTTGACGGTTTAAAACTAATTAATCCGCCGGATTTTGTACTCCAGTCATTTAATGCTTCCCATATAACTTCAGCTCTTTCACCTTCAGGCACGTAAACTTTTACAGGAAAAAAACTCCATCTAGGCATTGTAAATGCCAGTGCTGATACTGCAGTAAGCAGAAATAATCCTAACGTTAAAAATATCTTTTTCATATTATTAATATAACACTTTTTGAGTGTTTTGTACAGATGTGAATATTATACTGTTATGGGTATTGAGTTTTTTGCATTTTTAGGGTATCTTAATCTTAAAGATAGGGGAGAGTATATGACAGAAATTCAAGAAGAATTAAAGGTTATAAACGATGCAATCAAAGAGGTTGCAAATTTTGTACAAACTGATGAAAATGTTAAGCCTGATTTTGATGAATACATAAAAACAATCAGCGGCGGAAAACCACATTTAATTAATTTTCAATCAGCCTGTTTCAATTATATATTTGAACGCAACATTGGCGAAGAGCGTAAATCAATTTTTGAACTTTATCTTGACGGGGGAAAGAAAATCCCTGCAGAAACTAAAAAAGTGATTAAGGCTCTGCAAAAGTCCGTTTCTTCGGTATTTGAGGTTAAAAAAGTTCATAGAACAGGATTTGAGCTTGATAATATTATTAATGAAAAGCTGTATAATGTAACATCTCTTGTCAAGATGACTTCATTCCGCGGAATCGGTCCGGGTCAGTTTGTTGTTGCGCGTATTTTTAAATATAACAAGGAGCATTACCTTCTGGAAATTTCAGGTGTGCTTTCTTCTTCTAAAAGGGATGATGCTTTAAGATTTGCTGTTGCTAAGATTATTCAAAATCCTGAACTTGTATATATGGATAATCCTGAAAAGCTCAAAGAAATCGAAAAGAATGTCGCAAAATTGTATAAAGATTTTGTTGATTATTTCGGGTCTGATGAAGTTGTTACTACAAATAAATTCGCAGATGATATCATCGGATTGTTTAATGATTATGCCGAAACCGGCGAAAAACGCGAGTTCGCAGATAAAATCCACGAGCCTGAAACTTACAGATTTTTTAATGTCAGCGAATTCAATAATTCATATTCAAACTTTCTGGAAAATTCACTCGGCGGATTTTCTTCTCATAAAGAAGAATACGACGTCGGTATTCTGTTTGATGAAGAGCTCGGATTGTACGCAGTTCCGTTCTATGCGACATTTAATAAGATTTTTGAGGCTAAAGATTATTCTAAAATTATCAACTATGATAAGTGTATAGAATATATGCTCAAAAATGATAAACTTTCTGCGAATTTAATCCGACGTGTCGCTGCTAAACACGATAATTTTATGAAGGTTGTAAATGAAGTTCTCAAAAAAGATTATACGCTTGATGAACTTTTACAAGCATACAAGGCGCCGTATCTTGAACAAAAAATCTTTTCTTCTACAACAGTTCTTTATAAATCAAAAGCATTTTCAAGAACTCTCGGTATAATTGAAGAACATGAAGAACGTCCTAAAATTGATACAACGGGTGTAGGCCGAAATGATCCTTGTCCTTGCGGAAGCGGCAAAAAATTCAAAAAATGCTGTGGTGCACCTGTTTTAAGCAATTAATTTCAAAAGCGCATCAGGACATAGCCCTATAATATTTTTGAAACTGCCTTCCACGTTTTTAACAAAGCCGGAAGGCAGTTCCTGTATTCCGTATGAACCTGCTTTATCCAGCGGTTTGTAATCTCTCACGTAAGCATTTATCATCTCATCCGTCAGATTTTCGAATTCTACAATTGATGTAACTGCTGTCTTTTTTCCTGATTTATCTTTAGTATTTATTACAGCAATGGCAGTCACCACCTTGTGTGTGCGACCTGAAAGCCTTTTCAGCATATTTACGGCATCATCTGCGTCTTTTGGCTTTCCTAAAATTTCGTTATCCAGCACTACAACCGTATCAGCACCTATTACAAGTGCTTCTTCCGTTGTTCTGTTCGCAACTTCAAGCGCTTTATTATATGCCAGATTTTCTATAAATTCATAAGAAAAAACCGTCTGAGTATGATCTTCCTCATACTTTGACGGTATAACTTCAAATTTTAAATTAGTTTCCTTTAAGATATTTTGTCTTCTGGGAGATGAAGACGCCAGGATAATTTTTCCCATCATCTGTTCCTTTTTATTCTTCTGCTGTTTAAAGTTTATCAAAAAAATAAAAGGAACGAAAACTGTGGAATTTGTTTTTACTGGATAGTACGTGTTCGATTATATCTTGCTGTCTTTGCATTTATTGCATAACAGGCTATATTCAGTCTTTGTTTTAACATCATCATGTTTCTGTGCATATTGGCATAATCATTCATTGCCCCCATCATTTTGTCCGGGTCAACCATTGATTCCATATTGTCGTGATTGTCTACGCGTTCATCTTGATACTTTTTGACCAGTAACTGATCAATGTAATCTTCAGCACCTATTGCCATGCCGATCCTCCCTATTGAATTGTGTGTGATGAGATTTAAATATCCTTAAATATTCCTTATGTATATATAAAATATTTTTGAATATAAAAATTGCTTTTTTTTACTTAAATATGAAGAAATGTTAAAATAAACTTTAAATATTTATTTTTTATGCGGCAGGGCATATAATAAATCTATGAAAGATATAAAAATAATTGCACCGTTGAAAAAGCCTGAGGATATTGATTTATTCAGCAAATCCACTAATTGTCGCGCGTATTATGTTTATTATAAAAAGTTTTTAAACAACAATTTTGAATATGTGAACGATTTTGTGGAGGCTGCAAAACGTAACGGATGTAAGATTTATATTAATTTTAAACACGATATCACGGAAGAAGATTTGCCTGAAATTAAAAGGATGCTAAAGTTTCTGAAAACAGCAGGTATAGATGGAATTTTCATAAACAGTTTTGCGATATTGGAAGCTATTAAAGTGTTCAAACTCCCGTTTGATGTTATCGTTGATTCATACTTTGATATTCACAACCTTTCCGGAATTGATTTTATAAACAGTTTCCACAAGGTAAACGGCGTTATAATTACGGAAGAAATCTATATGAAAAATATAGCAAAGATTAAAAAGTACACAAATCTTCCGCTGGCTATTGATTCCGATAATTTGCCGTGGTGCGCTGAAGATATTATTAAGTTAAATGCAATAGATAATGTGGTTATAAAAGGTAAATTTGCCTCGTCTGACGAGATTTTAGAAGGTATAGAACTTGTTGAAAAGATTCTGGAAAAGCCAAAACTCTTTAAAAATCAGAAACTCCCGTTCAAACACGTAAGAAAATGTATTTACCAGACAAATCATTTTTCCGGTGAAATGGTTAGTGCACAAGGAAAAGACTTCAAATTCAGCAGACACATCCAGAATTTTGAATGGAATATTGAGCGGGCAAGAATTTCCAAAACAATAAACTATGATAGAAATTCTGACATTAAAATAAATCTGCGTCTTTCCGAGCTTGCACAAATAAAAGAACTCGGCAAATATATTAAAAAAATCGGTACAAATCCTGTTTATTCTATTGAATACGGTGAAATTCTTTCTACATCTGATCTTTCAACCAGCAGTTTTCATGAAATAATTATCAAGGTTAAAAAGTTCTGTACTGATAACGGGATTCATTTCCAGCTCTCTACTCCAAGAATTCTTATAGAGCGTGACTTTGACAGAGTTTATGAGTATGAAAAGCAGATTCTGCTTGATGAACCTGCTCCCTCATCTTTGATTATAAATAATATCGGCTACTTCTGGGCAGTTATTAATGATCCGGAGATTAACCATATTTCGCTGGAAATCGGACAGGGGATTAATCTGTTGAACAGTATGTCTATAAAGTGTTTGAATAATCTGCACCCGATTAATACGGTAGATTTTACCTCTTTTAGTGATATGGAAAGCGTTTTGCAGACTTTAAAGAAGGTAAAAAATATTATTGAGAATAAAAAATATACTATAGCGGGGAATATAAGGGTGCCAAGCCTTGGATTGTGTCCTTTGAATAACGATAGTGCTATTATTTCGCGTTTATCCTGTAAAGCACCGTGCCACAGAGGCGGTTATGCATTGAAAGATCCTTCGTTAAAGAAGATTTACCCGTTTACATGTGACGGTTTTTGCAGGATGCACATGTTTGAAGATAGAATACTGGAAGACTTCAGTCATATCGATGAATTGACTGCTGCCGGAATAAATGAACTTGTTTTTGACTTCAGTGCTCTTAATGCTAAATACGTACCTATATTGCTGGATAAGTATTTTAACAGATGACGTTGTGATGCATGCAAGTGAATAATAGGTTTATACACAAAAATGCGAAACCTTAAAAAGATTTCGCATTTTTAATATTTATACTATACAAAAATTATTTTTTGTACAATACTGCTTTACCTGCAGCTGTTGCAGGATAAATACCTTGATCATAGAATACAACAGGGTAGATATCAGCAGGGCTGTCAACTACACAATCGTTACCCTGATTAGCAGAGCAAATTGTTTGTCTGTTTGGAGCTTTAGTACCGTTAACATCAATAAAGCCACGGCAGTTGTCATCTGTAGCAACTGCAAGTCCATCTTTAGCTTCAGTACAGTTTTGGGCAGCTTGTGGGAACGTAAACATTATACCGTCGTTGAAAAATACAGTATAATTACTAGCCAATGCACCTGTATCACCACCAGTTTGAGAATCTACATTTGACCCTAAAATAGGAGCATATCCGGCAATAGAACCGGTTTCAGTTCTAACAACGTTAGTTCTGTTTTTAATCAGGTTAAACATAGAAAAATCATCTGAACCTGTACCTGTTGAAGTTGTAGTACCCAAATCGTAATCATCAAGAGCTAAGTTCAATACTACAGCTTGAGAAATTACTGATAAAGCTTTTTTGTAAGC
>CALUVN010000064.1 GCA_944324235.1 Candidatus Gastranaerophilales bacterium | reverse complement strand
GTTTTGCTTCCGGCTTAGCTTCTGGTTTTGCTTCCGGCTTAGCTTCTGGTTTTGCTTCCGGCTTAGCTTCTGGTTTTGCTTCCGGCTTAGCTTCTGGTTTACCTTTCGGTTTACCTTGATTTTCAACCATACGTTGTCCTTTATTAGCACCGGCTCTAATTGTCAAGAATGCAGGGATTGCCATACCTGCTTCTATACCGCCGTCCCAGGCCTGTTCCATACGAGCTTTTGCTTCTTCTTCCGTGGTTGCATCGTAATAACCTTTTGTGCCTTGAATTAAATTTTTGCCGCCATTATATGCCATATAACCGCTTAAACCAAGACCGGCACCTTTTGAAAGTCTTGCAATATTGTTTACTAATTTTTTACCACCGCCTAATTTTTTTGCGATAGGTGCAGCTAAAGCTAAACCGGCAATTGTACCAAGCGTCGCGCCTGTTCTTTTCCAGCTGAAACCGTCTTCGTCACAGAACATATTTTTTACAAAATTCTTGCCGCTTTTTGCTCCGATTTCACCGATTTGACTCCATGAAAGTTCATAGCGTCCCTGCTGCTTTTCTTCAGGTTGTTGCTCCGGCGCACTTAAAGGTTTTTGTGCCTGTTTCGCAGCTTCTTCTGCCGCAGCAATATCTTCCGGAGTTGCGACGACTACTTCTTCAGGTTCATTTATCTGAACACCCATTGATTGATACAAAGAGGTCATTTCTTCTTGTGTAAATTCTATATTTTGATCAGGATATACAATATAACTTGTTTTCCAACCATTGCTTGTTTTATCATTTCCGCCCCGAAAAATTGGTGCTTGATTGTTTTTTAAACGTTCTTCCTGTATTTTATCAAGAGTTTCTAATGTTTTTTGCCACTGAGAAAGAGTAATTTTTCCGTCTGACATTGTTGCATACGGATTCTCTTCTACTAACTTTTTCAAAGCATGCGTAATTCCATAAGGTTTGGTAATAACAATTCTGGTGTTCCCTTGAACTTGTAAATCTGACATAATAAATTCCCCGTTTTAACTTAAATTTCCCCGTTATAATATATAAGTTTTTTATACAAAAGGAATTTACTTTTTCCGAATAGATATTAAGAATTATTACAAAAATTAATAGTAAAGATTACCTCTCAACATTATCTGTTTCAAATCAGGATCCTGCAGGTAAAGCAAAATATTATTTCTGTCACAACACAACATACTGCCTATACTGTTTATATTACCAAAAAGATAATCTTCAATCATAAGTTGACATTTTACATCTTTGACGGCTTTGGATACATCCGGTTCAAGAAGAAGTTTTGCCGAACCTCCGTAGAAATCTAAAAATGTACTTTGTCTGAAGGATTTTGCAAAAAGGGATTTTATAGCAGGATATTTGCGCATGTTTGCGGAAAGAAGGTTTAATAATTGCTTAGCCGCAGCATCATTTTCAGTTGATACACCCGACTTTGGTTCAAAATTTGTTATATAATCCATCAATATATTATTAATTGCTTTTATTTCAGATTTATTTTTAATAGGCGTACAATATTTTTCAAAATCACTGTTAAGACGGTTTAAATCTTCCGGTGACCATTCATTCACATTTAATGTTTCAGTTGCAAAATTAAGCAGATGACTTGTATTAAACATAAGAATTTCTGAATATGAATCAGGTAAAGAAGAAAGTAGTCTCATTGCAACAGCCTGATCACTTGCCAGCAAAACTTGAGGATACTTAGTCTGAAAATCTTTATTTACTTCCATTGACACATTTCTGAAGTCCTCAGGTGCCATATACCCGTCCGACACTACGTTAGGCAGTTTGGCTGCTAAAATTACGGATTTTTTATAATTATCCGTTGCATGTGGAGATTGAAGCATAAATCTCAAATAACGCTCCTGAAATCTTTTTGGAAGAAGTTTCATTTCACTACGAAGAATTTTTGAAAATTCTTCATTTACATTGCAAGCAATTTCTACGGTCTTGCCGGTAGGAAGCTGCAAGGTTATGATTTCTGCGTTGTTTTCATCCGCTAATTTATGCAGCAGCTTACTGGCAGATTTAACATCAAACGGTATCTGTACTTTTTCTACTTCAGGCGCTTGCTCTGCCTTTGGTTCTTCAGTCGCAAAATCTGCAAAAATCTCATCATAATAAGCCTGTTTTTCTGCATGCATTCTGGCCTGTTCCAGTCTTTTAGGTTTTATAGATCTGGCATATAAAAGCAAATCCTGAAATTCTTCGTTATTACCGTCAACGCCGTATGCATCCATAAATAATTTTATAGTATCTTTCATTGCCTGAGAGCGAAATTCTTTTATTTGCGGATCACTGTGCCAGTATGCTTCCATCTTTGCACGCTGTGATGCTGATTTATCATCATAATTTGCCCAGAAATCCTTCATTTCATCAGAAGCATGAACTTTTTCAAGAACAACAGTGTTTATTTCACCAAGATATTTCATCACAAAAGTATCGTTCACACCGTCTTTAATATTGCGTTTTTTCAGTTGTCTTTGTGTTTCTGCAACATCGCCATAGCCGCTTATCATTGCGTCTGAAATTTTATCAATCTCCCAATCTTTTATATTATCAAACTTCTTTTTTTGGGTCGTGTTTTTTGAGTTAGTAACATCAGTCGTTTTTGTTTGAGCAGCAGTAACCCGCGGCATAACAGATTTACGAGGTTTATACTCATACGGGAAATCTTCACGGGTTGCAACAAACGAATTCCAGAAAGCAATCTTCGGAAATTTAATTCCAAAAGCAGAAAGCGTCCTGTAATCTATTGGACTTACACCTTTATAATAAACGGAAATATCTTTTTGAAAATCTTTATTAATTTCTTTCAAAGTTTTTCCTTCAATATAAATCTTTTTCAATATATAAAGCCCTAAATTATCCTGCCCGTTTTTAAACAAAGATTTATCTGCCTGTTTCATCAAATCAATTTCAGCAAGGACGCCCGTACGGGATTTTATGGAAGAAATATCTTTTAAATTAGCAAATAATTTTTCTTCAGGATAAAGCTTTTTAACCTCATCTAAGTTATGCGCCTCATTAATATCAGAAAATACTAACTTCATCATCTGCGCAGGCGGCATGTTCTGTCTGTCCTCATAATCATCAAACAGATAATTTTTCATAGTATCAGGCATGCCGTTTCTGTTAAATTCCTGTTCAAAAAAGTTCGCAGGTGTTCTGAAAAGACGTGCGCTGAAAGATACATTGTAATCCTTATAATACGGCGGATTGAATTCTTTTATCGGGTTTGAGGTATTTGTATTATTTTCTTTGTTTAATTGTGGTAAATGTGTACGGGTAAATTGTATATTATTTATTTTGTCTATGTGCATACTTATTCCTTATTAATCGTGTATCGTCTATTTTAAAACAAAAGAAAAATATTTTTGCTATTGCTCAACCGTTTTTTATGATAAACTTTACATAAAGTTATAGAAATTGAGAGGATTAAGTATGTTCAATATTATCACAATAGGCAGTGCCACTATGGATGTATTTGTAGAAAGCGATGATGCCAATATAGTATCGGTTTGCACAAAAAATAAAAAATCAGAGTTTATGAGCTATCCATATGGCGCAAAAGTTGAAATAACTGATTTTGACTCTCAGGTAGGAGGCGGCGGAGTAAACACCGCTGTTAACTTTGCTAACCTTGGATTTAAAACCAGCGTAATCTGTAAAATTGGTGATGATATCTATTCTCAAGGTATCCTCAAATCTTTTGAAGACAAAAAAAATATTGATACTTCAAACATAATTCAAGACCCTAATATAAGCACCGGTTTTTCAATAATTCTCACAAGCTTTCAGGGTGACAGAACCGTTCTTGCACACCGCGGAGCCAACGCGATGATTAAAAAATCAGACATCAATTTTGATGCGATAAAAAAAGCCAAATTCCTCTATATCGCACCGATGAACGGCGACAGCACTAAAATTCTTGATGATATTGTAAAATTTGCTGATGAAAATAATGTGTTCGTTTGCTTTAATGCCGGAACATCAAGCATCAAACGCGGATATAACTATATCAAAAAAATTCTTGAAAGTGCTGAAATCGTAGTGATGAATAGAGACGAAGCGTCAATGGCAACGGGAATCCAAATAAGACCGGATACCAGAACAAAAAAATTTTCACAAGAAAAAATACACCCTGATTTAAAAGAAATATTCAAAAAATTAAAAGTAGGCGACACTCAAATTATAGTAATAACTGACGGAAAGCACGGAGCTTATGCTTATGACGGAGAACACTACTACTTCTGTCCGGTATACGACGGACCTGTAGTATCAACATTAGGTGCAGGTGATGCATTTGCATCCACATTCTGCGCAGCCCTCGGTAAAACTAAACTAGATATAGGCCGTTCATTAATGTACGCATCCGTAAATTCTTCAGGCGTCGTTTCAGAATTCGGGGCAACACAAGGTCTGCTTACATTCAAACAAATAGAAGAAAAACTGAAAGAAAGACCGGCCTACACATACGAAGTTTTGGAATAACAATTGTTAAGAACTCACCCCATTTCATTTTTTATAGTATAATTTAATTATAATTATTCTAGGAGAGCAAAATGGGATATAAAATTTTAGATAAAAAAGAGATTTGTCCGAATCAATTTGAAATAAAAATTGACGCTCCTTATGTTGTAAGAAACGCAAAAGCAGGACAATTCATAATCTTTAGAGCCGAAGAAAACAGCGAACGTGTACCTTTAACTATAGCTGACGTTAATAAAGAAAAAGGTGAGTTAACGCTTGTGTTTATGGCTGTTGGTTACTCCACAAAACAACTCGCAGCTTTAAATGTCGGAGATGAAATCCATGACATTGTCGGGCCTCTCGGTCAGCCTACGCATATCAAAAAATACGGAACAGTTGTATGTCTTGCAGGCGGATACGGAGCAGCGCCATGCTATTTAATTGCAAAAGCCTTTAAAGAAGCCGGTAACAAAGTTTATATGATTATGGGCGCAAGAAACAAGGATTTAATATTCTGGGCTGATAAAATGAAAGATGCCTGCACAGAATTATTCATTACGACAGATGACGGTTCAATGGGTGAAAAAGGATTTGTAACACAAGTTCTCGAACGACTTATGGGACAGGAAAAAATTGATTATGCTATTGCAGTAGGTCCTATGCCGATGATGAGAGCCGTGGCTGATTTAACACGGGATAAAGGTATTTATACCGAAGCCAGCATGAACCCGATTATGGTTGACGGTACAGGTATGTGCGGAGCATGCCGGCTTACTGTCGGCGGAGAAGTTAAATTTGCCTGCGTAGACGGGCCTGACTTTGATGCGCACAAAATAGACTTTGATGAGGTGATTAACAGAACTAAGATTTACAAAGATCAGGAAAGAAAACGCGACGAAAATTGTAATCTTATAAAACAAGCAGAAACTCTGCACAAATAGGAGATATTTATGGCAATCCAAAAAGAAATTCCATACTGCCCGCTGATGAGTGTCGGTGCTACCGTAGATATGGTATGTACACTCGAAAGATGTGCATGGTACATCCCGAGTGTGAAAAAATGTTCCATATACCTTATGGCATACAATGCACTCCTTGAAGCTAATGCAAAACAAGCAGCGGCGAAAAAATCAGGATAAGTTTACTTATGAAAATAGCTATATGCATAAAACAAGTTCCTGATACAACTGATATCAAATGGACTGAACATAATACAATTCAAAGAGAAGGCGTAGAAAGCATTCTCAATCCTTATGATGTTTATGCTATTGAAGCAGCTCTAAAAATAAAAAAAGAAAACAATGCGGAACTTACAGCCATAACTATGGGGCCAGCTCAGGCTGATGAAATTTTAAGAAAAGCAATATCTGTAGGCATTGACAACGGGTATCTGATTTCAGACAAGAAATTCGCAGGCGCTGATACTTACGCAACCGGCTCAACGCTTTCTGCAGCCATAAAAAAAATTCTTCCTGATTTTGACATTATAATTTGCGGACAATTTGCAGTAGACGGAGATACTGCACAAACAGGCCCGACTGTTGCAGGTATGCTCGGCATTCCACAGATTACTTATGTAAAAGATATTGAAAGCATTGATGAGAAAACCGTTACTGTAATCAGAGAAGTAGAAGACGGAATTGAAAAAATAACGGCAGAACTTCCGGTACTGCTCTGTGTGCTGAAAAAAGACGACGAGCCGACAAGAGCTAAAATTAACGGAATAATTAATGCCAAAAAATCAGAAATTAAAACTCTGGGGATTGATGATATCGGACTTTCACCGGAAAATGCAGGATTAAAAGGCTCGCCGACCTATGTTAGCAAAGCTTTCCGACCGGTACAAAAACACAGAAATATTGCTCCGACTGAAGCATCTTCAGAAAGTCAGGTTCAGTATTTATTTAACAAGTTAAAAGAATTAGGAGCACTTGACAACAATGAGTAAAGGAATTCTCTTATACGCTGAACTCACAAGATATAATCCAGATGAAGGTCAATATGTTCATCCGGTATTTTTTGAACTTGCGGCAAAAGCAAATGAACTGGCTCAAAAACTTGATAATGCTCCTATTTATGCAATCATAATCGGTAAAGAAAAACTAATCAAAAACTTCAAAGAAGGCTTTACGGAAAACAATATTGACACAGTTTATGTTGTTGAAGATGAAAGATTGGAAGAATATTCAACAGAATACTACTCAAAAATTGCAGTAGACATTGTAAAAGAGATAAATCCTGAAATTTTTATAATAGGAGCAACAACTCAAGGTCGTGATTTAGCCCCTAGAATATCATCAGCGCTGCATACAGGATTAACTGCAGACTGCATCGAATTAGATATCAATGAAAAAGGTATGTTAGCGGCAACCAGACCGACAT
The DNA here is from genome assembly GCA_944324235.1 of Candidatus Gastranaerophilales bacterium. Lineage (GTDB taxonomy): Bacteria > Cyanobacteriota > Vampirovibrionia > Gastranaerophilales > Gastranaerophilaceae > CALUVN01. The sequence continues at coordinate 573 of CALUVN010000064.1, read as the reverse complement.
TTGGCGGCCAGCTTATGGCAACAATTCTCTGTAAAAATCAGCCGCAGATGGCGACAGTGCGACCAAAAGTTTTCAAACCGCTGAAAGAATTTATCAAAAAAGATACTAAATTTATTACAAAAAAAGCAGATATTGACGATATTGAAAATAAAGTAAAACTCATTGAATTTCTTAAACATCCGGAAAAAGCCGAAAGTGCACTGGAAGATGCAGAAATTATAGTTGCCGGCGGACGCGGGATGAAAGACTTAATGGGATTTGAAATGCTAAAAGAATTTGCGTCACTGTTAAATGCAAAAGTCGGCGCAAGCCGTGTTGCTGTTGAAATGGGACTTGCAAGTCATGAAATGCAAATCGGACAAACAGGAAAAACTGTTACCCCGAGAATCTACATAGCATGCGGAATTTCAGGTGCACTACAGCATACAGTAGGGATGAACGGTTCTGATACCGTTATTGCAATAAACACAGATAGAAATGCCCCGATTTTTGACATCGCAGATATTGCTATTGCAGGCGATGTGTTTGAAATTCTGCCGGAACTCATTGAAATGATTAAAAATAATAAAAATT
>CALUVN010000063.1 GCA_944324235.1 Candidatus Gastranaerophilales bacterium | reverse complement strand
CGCAGATATTGCTATTGCAGGCGATGTGTTTGAAATTCTGCCGGAACTCATTGAAATGATTAAAAATAATAAAAATTCAGTATAAAAAGTTTACAGCCATAAATTTCCTGAAAGATTTACCATAAATTATTTCTGTGCTAAAATAAATCAGTAAATGACCTTAAAAAGTATGGAAGGGATATTATGTCAAACACAGTTGTAGTTGGCGCTCAATGGGGCGACGAAGGAAAAGCCAAAATTACTGATTTACTGGCTAAAAATTCAGATCTAATCATTAGATATCAAGGCGGCTGTAACGCAGGACATACTGTTGTTGCAGATAATAAAACATACAAATTTCACTTAATTCCGTCAGGAATTCTCTACGAAGGTAAAGTTTGTTTTATAGGCGCAGGAACAGTCATTCACCCTGAAACTTTTGAAAGAGAAGTTAATGAACTTATCGAACAGGGTATTGATGTTAAAAATCTGAAAATTTCTCCGCTTGCGTCGATTACAATGCCTTACCACATAGAAGTTGACGGATATTCTGAAGATACTGCAACAAAAGGTAAAATCGGCACGACTAAAAAAGGCATAGGACCGACTTATACGGATAAAGCTGCACGTATGGGCTTAAAAATTGAAGACCTGTATTCTCCGGAGGCCCTGAGTGAAAAACTTGACGTAATCCTTCCGCTGAAAAATAAAACACTGGAAAAAGTTTACGGATTACAACCTTATACAAAAGAATGCATAACAGCTCTTTGTGAAAAATACGCACAAATTTTCAAACCTTATGTATGCTTTGACTGGCAGGAACTTCTGCATTCATCTAAAAAAGGCAAAAACATTTTGTTTGAAGGTGCTCAAGGTGTAATGCTTGATGTAGATTACGGCACATATCCTTTTGTCACGAGTTCAAACCCTATAGGCGGCGGAGCATGTACAGGAAGCGGCTACGGGCCGACTATGATTGACGAAGTTATAGGCGTATCCAAAGCTTATGTTACCCGTGTCGGAGAAGGTCCTTTTGTAACCGAATTAAAAGACGAAACAGGCGACAAAATTCGTAATATAGGTCATGAATTCGGAACAACAACAGGAAGACCAAGAAGAACAGGCTGGTTTGATGCAGTAATTGCAAAATACGGAGTTCTTGTCGGCGGCTTAACTTCAATGGCATTAACTAAAATTGATGTGTTTGACAGCTTTGACGAAATTAAAGTCTGCGTAGCATATAAAGATACAAGAGACGGAAAAATTTACAACACTTACCCTACAAATGTCTATATGCATAAATATCTTGAACCTGTCTACGAAACTCACAAAGGCTGGAAAACTGATATATCAGGAATAAGAAAATACGAAGATTTACCTGAAAATTGCAAAAAATACCTTGCAAGACTTGAAGAAATCTTTGAAATTCCTATTTCTATTGTCAGCGTAGGTCCGGACAGAGAACAAACTATTTTTAAAAATTAAATAATCTTTACAAAATAACAATTTTTTAAGCACTTTTGTTTTAAATAATTATAAGGTAGAAAGGAAACATCGTGCTAAAAATTAATCCGCTTACCCCAAATACGGAAACCGGACAGGTTAAAAATAATTCCAAAATAAAATTTCAGGGGACAGAACCTGCACAACAACAAACGCAGGTTAGTTCACCTATGAATGTAACTCCTGACTACAACATCAAAAAGCCAATGGCTTACCAGCAGCTTGATGATATAGAACTGGCTTTTGACAAAAAAGCAAAACAATACAAACTTGCAAACGGTCAGCGTGTAATCATTTTTCCTAAAGAAGGACGGACTGTTCTGAAAACTTACGTAAACACCGGCTCGCTGAATGAACCTGACAATAAAAGAGGAATAAGTCATTTTATTGAACACAACCTCTTTAACGGTTCTGAAGGACTGGAGGCCGGAGAATTTTTCAAAACTGTTGACAAAATGGGGGCAGATACAAATGCGTCTACAAGTTTTTCTACAACAGACTATTTCATAACTGCAAACAATCTGAGTGATGAAAATTTTGAAAAACAGATGAAAATTCATGCAGCAATGCTTGAATCACCGCTTTTTCTGCTTGATAAACTTGAAAAAGAAAAAGGCGTAGTTAATCAGGAAATTAATATGTACATGGGTTACAGCGACAACCTTGCCGTGAATAATACCATAAAAAACTTGTTTAATATCAAAACAAATTCACCTGATTTGATTGCAGGAACAACAAATAATATAACAAATCTGACAAGAGAAGATGTTGTTGAATACTTCAACAACAATTATTATCCTGCCAATATGGTGACTGTAATTACCGGCGAAGTTGATCCTGATGAAACCATGAAACTGGTATCAAAATATTTCACATCAAACAGACAGCCGTCACAGGCAAGATTACATGAAAAATTAACCCCGATTGATAAAACGGTAAGAGAAGATATAATCTCGGATAAAGCAAAGGCAACAAGTATTATACTGGGATTTCAAGGTCCGCCTAATAACTCTGTTGAAGAACAAATATATCTTGATGCCGCAATAAAAATTTTAACAAACAATGACACCTCACGCATTAACAAGCATCTTGATAAATATAATACAGAAACATGGATAACTCAGGAAAGACTGGGGACAAAACCTGATTCTCCAACAGTGCTGCTTTGTTCATCTGATACAACAGAAGAAAATTCGGAAAAAGTTCTCAATGAAATCTATAAAGGACTTCAATCATTTAGTGCACAGCCTCCAACTGAAAAAGAAATGAAAACCGTCAAAAAAAGCCTGCAAAAAAAGCTTTCGGCATCATATGAATATTCATTCGTTATAAACAACAAAATAGGTGCTGCAATGCTTAATAACAATCCTGACAGCCTGAAAAATTACGAAAAAATCGTTGAAAATATGACCCCTCAGGATATAGTAAATGCGGCAAAAAAATACCTTGACGTAAACAAAACAGCAATTACCGTAATGCATCCGGACTCTGCAAACGAAAACAGTATAAAAAATAACTATAATAATTCTGTATCATTCACCGGTGCAGTTACAACAAAAGAAAATTCAAAAATACTCGATACTAAAAAAGTAAATCAGTACAGGCTTGATAATAATTATCATGTTGCATTAAACAACACCGACGGCCGTAAGGCGGATTTTGCAATTCAGTTAACTCTCGACAATATGTCGCCGCAAAAAGCCGCCGCAACATATATTCTTGATGAAATGCTTCAGGAAGGTTCAATGAATCATGCAAAACATGAATTTAAAGAAAATCTCGCAGAAGATGCAATCACATTTAATATAGGCTCATACTACGGCGGAATAATAGCAGACAGCAACTGCAGTGCCGAAGATTTACCGGAAGCACTGAAAGCCTTTTCTGAAGTTTTGACAGAACCAAGATTGACTGAAGAAACGCTGCAAAAAGCCAAGGATAATATTCGTACATCAATTTCTATACGTGAAAAAACACCTTATGACAAACTGGACAAAGAAATATACAAAAATCTTCCGCAAGGTATAACAAGCGATGATATCCTTGAATCATTAGACAGTATTACACTTGATGATATCAAAAAACTTCATCAGGAAATTTTAGATAAAAGTATCGGAACCGCAGTTATTTCTGCGCCGTTTGAAAAAATGCCGGAGTTGAAAAATACCGTATTTGAAAATATATCTAAACTCCCTAAAGTTCAGGAACACAAAATTCTATTCAAAAATATTTTTGAACCTGTAAATGAAACAAAAGTGCTGACTGAAACTTACAACAAAAATCAGGCGGAAATTGTTGAATGTTTTAAATTTAAAATAAATAAAAACATGAAAGATGAAATGGCAATAAAACTCCTGAGCCAAATTCTTGGAGGCGGTTCATCTTCCAGACTCTTCAATGACCTTAGAGAAGAACAAAAGCTCGCATACTGGGTTAACAGTAATTACAATACGAATGACAACATAGGAACATTCTCTCTCAGTATAGGCACAACAACCGAAGACAAAGAAGCCGGTATAAACTCTTATGAAAATATCGAAAAATCAATCAACGGATTTAACAAACATATCCAAAAACTTCTAACAGAAAACGTAACGGAAGAAGAATTGAATGCCGCAAAATTAAAAATGAAAGACATCCTTTACGACACCAAAGAAGGTCAGGAATGTAAAACAAACCAAATTATAGACGGAATAAGCGGTCACTATGGAATAGATGAAGTTAATCAAAAATTAAAAATGATAGACGAAATTACAGTTGATGACATAAAAAATGCAGCAAATTATATTTTTCAAAATAAACCAACATACTCTTTAATCGCAACAGAAAATACAATAGAAGCAAATAAAGAGTTCCTTAATAGTCTGTGCGCATAATAATTTACCTTTCGATTTTCCCAATGAAAAAGGTGCACAGACTAAAAAACACCGGCCCCTAAAAAAGCCGGTGTTTTTAATATAAAAATTAGCGATTTACACGCAAGCAAAAATATTTTGCGCATTTTCATCAATAACGATTTCATTATCATTCAGATAAGTAGCTTTGATTTCAGCCAAATCTCTTGCTGTCAAAGTTCTAGGAGAATTTTCTCTCAATGAGTGGTCTCTCAAAAGATATGAAGGATGGAAAATTGCCATTGCTTTATAATCTTTTCCATCAACATTGATATCAAGCCATTGTCCGCGGACTTTAGAGATTGTAGTCTTTTTATCTGTAGGATAGAATTCTTTCAAAGCAGTTGCACCGCAGAGAATAATTGCTTTCGGATTAATAATATCAATTTGAGCATTTAAAAATTTTCTGCAAGCAGCTTTTTCTTCATCGGTAGGAACTCTGTTTTCAGGCGGTCTGCATTTTACCGTATTAATCATATACAAATCATCTTCACGGGAAATACCTGCTTCTGCAAGGAATTCATCCAGAAGTTGACCTGCACGGCCTACAAAAGGTGTTCCAGTTAAATCTTCGGTTTCACCCGGAGCTTCACCGATTAAAACAATTTTTGCGGTAGACGGATTGCCGCTGGAAAAAACCACATTTGTACGGGTTTTAGCTAACTCGCAGCCTTTACAGCTTTCACATTTTGATCTTACTATCTCCAGGCAATTTTTCTTCATTGTCTCTCTCCTCTTTTACTTTATTTTCTTTAAAAAATCCTACATTATACTTTCTACAATACCTCGTTAATTCTTTCATTACAACATTTGAAAGCAAGAATACTGCAAATAGATTAGGAACAGCCAGGAATAATGTGAACGCATCCGACAAATTGATGATACTTTTAAAATTCATGGCCGACCCTATTATTATAAACAAACAATAAATAATTTGAAAGGTGCTTGTTGTATTTTTTGAATTACCGAAAAGAAAATTCCAGCTTTTAATCCCGTAATAAGAACCGCAAAGCATTGTTGACAGAACAAAACAGCTTGCCATAATTGTCAGAAGAATCGGGAAAAACGGACAAACAGTTCCAAATGCTTTAGAGGTAAGTTCAATACCTGCAAGTCCGGTACTATCAAGATACGCACCGGAAACAACAATCACAAAGGCCGTTGCAGAGCCTACAATTACAGTATCAACAAACGGCTGGAGCATGGCAATAAAACCTTGCGCCACGGGCTTATTGGTTTTTACTGCTGAAAATGCAATCGGAGCAGTGCCAAGCCCAGCTTCATTTGCGAACATGGCACGTCTGAAGCCCCAGAGCATGCAGGCAAAACCGCCGCCTGCAACCGCCTGCGGTTTAAAAGCTTCTTTTATAATCAAAACAATAGTTTCCGGCAGATGATGAATGTTCATGACGCAAATAACAAATGCGGATAAAACATATAACGTACACATTACAGGCGTAACTTTAGATGTAAATTTACCAATAGCCTTAATTCCGCCAATAATTGTAACATAAGTAATCACCGCAACAATAAGCCCCAAAAGCCATCCTCTATCAGCAAAAAAGCTTTCAGCACCCCCAGTAACCTCAGTAATTTGAGTTGTCATAGCATTAATCTGGAATAAATTCCAGCCGCCAATCATTGCAAAAATACAGCAAACAGCATAAATTTTTGATAAATAAGGCGCGATTTTAGACAAATATTTACCTCTCAAACCGCCCAGAATATAATACATCGGACCGCCGGCGACAGTGCCGTCATCGTTAAATTTTCTGAATTTAATTCCAAGCACGACTTCGGAAAATTTCAAAGCCATAGAAAAAAATCCGGCAATAATCATCCAGAAAATAACCCCCGGCCCGCCGATAGAAACAGCCGCGGCAGAACCCGCTACATTGCCGATTCCTGCTGATGCGGAAATTGTTGCGGTCAAAGCCTGAAATGATGAAACTTCACCCTTTTTCTGTCTGACCCATACATCCTGATGTTTGTATTTGTTTAATATGAGCTTAAGCCCGTGTTTAAATCCCCAGACTCCGATAAATCTTGTTCTGAATGTGAAATATAGCGCAGCAACCATTAAAAGCGCAACAAGAAATTCAACCTTAACTCCGTTAATAGTAACGGATGAAAAGATTATCCCTGAAATTTTATCGGCTATTGGGGACAGTAGTCTGTCAATTAAACAATCTAAACTCATTGTACATTAATTTTAGCATGCACATGGAAAAAGTAAAATTAAACAGTTTGTTTAACAGAAACCTCAAGACTATTTGCGTAATCGACAAGAGCTTTAAAAATAAACGGGTGCAATTTACCGTCAGCAACATCTTTATAAATAATTGTAAGAGCTTGTTCTTTTGTCATTTGCGGTTTATACGGACGCTTTTCCCTGAGTGCCGAATACTTATCGGCAACTGAAACAATCTGCTGGTTCAAGTCAGCACTGAAACTGTTATCAACAAACGGATAACCGCTTTTCAACTGATTTTGGTGGTGATAACGGATTAAATTCAAAGTAGTAGTATCAATATCGGTATTTTTAAGAAGTTCATACCCCAATTCCGAATGAAGATGCATAATATTTGTTTCTTTAGGTGAAAGTTTGCCCTCTTTATACAAAATTTCTTTCGGAATTAACACTTTGCCTAAATCGTGAAGATAGGCAGCATCTTTTACGGACTGCGGATTAACTCTGTCTTTCAAACCGAACGGAAGATTTGCAATAATACCTGCTGCAGTATCTCTTGTATCCGCCCCGTGAGTATTCAAAAGCTCTTTAAGACCTTTGATATTAAGTTCCAGAGGTACTGATTCGTTTTTCAGCAACCTTGAAATTTCAGGATTTTTCTTAATCATATCAATGATAGCAGATTCTGAAGTATAGCGATTTATAGTGGTACTCTGAAAAGTATCGCCGTTAAGAGTTTCGCCAAAACTTATGCGATAACTCCTATTTGAATTAATAGAATAATTTTGATTTGCGCTGCCAACACCTAGCAGTCTTACAATATCTATTCCCATTTACACTTTCACACTAATTAACACTACTACCTTATGTATTAATAAAGTATTTTTTCTAATGAAATTTGCTAATTTATAAACTAATGTAAACAAAAATAAATAATCAATAGACAGCGTAGATTTTTAATGTAAACTTGGACATGTTAAGAACAATTTATCGGGGAT
>CALUVN010000062.1 GCA_944324235.1 Candidatus Gastranaerophilales bacterium | reverse complement strand
GCACTTCTCTTGTTTGTCGGCGTTAAACGGGCACGCTTCGCTTCAGCCCTCTGCCGACAATCCGCTCTTGCACTGGGTTTAACTTCAAACACCAAGGCGATTTGAGCCTAATGTGGTCTTAAAAATTTACAAATGGAGTGCAAAAGAGTGCAAGAAATGAGTAGTTAAGTGCAAGCGGATTTTCGGTAGGGCGATGCGAGGCTTGACGAGAAAGCCCGTAAGGTGTCGGGAAGCTGAGAACTTCCCGACACCCCGAATAATCCAAGACGAAAAGGCCGGTACATCTCAATACTAAAAAACAGCCTCAATCCTGCTGTCTGTTTGATTTTTATCAAATTTTCTCCGTCTCAATGTCTCAGAAACCTATTAATTAGCAAAATAAAAAGGATGATAACTTTTGTTATCATCCTTTTTATCTGGGCCGCAGTGGACTCGAACCACCGACCTCACCCTTATCAGGGGTGCGCTCTAACCACCTGAGCTAGCAGCCCGTAACTTATTTTAATTTTGTATTTAGTTTTCAAATTTTCTATTCGGGCTTGACCCTTATCAGGCCTCTCACAAAAACAATCCACCGGCTTGTTTTTGTTCGGCACAGTGCTCTAACCACCTGAGCTAGCAGCCCGTAACTTATTTTAATTTTGTATTTAGTTTTCAAATTTTCTATTCGGGCTTGACCCTTATCAGGCCTCTCACAAAAACAATCCACCGGCTTGTTTTTGTTCGGCACAGTGCTCTAACCACCTGAGCTAGCAGCCCGTATTTTATTTTCAATTCGGCTTGGGCTTGAGTTTATCCCGATTTTTGTACTTCGAGTCTCCCTCGTTTACCCGCATGTCTTAATGTATAATAAACATTTTTTAAAATCAAGACTTTTTTTAATATTTTTTTTATTATTATCATTCTAAAAATGCTTTACTTCCCTTTATGTGTTTTGTAAAATAATCTTGCAAAGTATACGTTACTTTATAAAGGAGAGAAATTTATGAAAAAATCAATTCACGATTTAGGAGACATTAAAGGTAAAAGAGCTCTTGTACGTGTTGATATCAACGTACCTCTGGACGCTGATAAAAACGTTACTGACGATACAAGAATTCAAGCTATTTTGCCTACTGTTAAATTTTTGAAAGACAAAGGCGCTAAAATTATTCTTATGGCTCACCTCGGAAGACCGAAAGGCGAATGGAATATGGAATTCTCTTTAGCTCCTGTTGCTAAATATTTGTCTAAAGTTCTCGGCGAAGATGTTCTGTTCGTTTCTGAACCTGTAGGTCAAGGCGCTGACAAAGCTCTTGAAGCTCTTAAAGACGGTCAGGTCGCTCTGTTGGAAAATATCAGATTCTACAAAGCTGAAGAAGCTAAAGATGATGACATGACTTTCGCTAACGAATTGGCTAAACTCGGTGATTTCTATGTAAACGACGCTTTCGGCGCTGCTCACAGAAACCACACTTCAACTGCTAAATTGGCTAAAGTTCTTAAACCTGCTGTTTCAGGGCTTTTGATGGAAAAAGAAATCAGATGCCTGTCTCAAGCTCTCGATAACCCGACAAGACCTTTCACTGCTGTTGTCGGCGGTGCTAAAGTTTCTTCTAAAATCGGTGTTTTAGAAAACTTAATCGATAAAGTTGATAACTTAATTATCGGCGGCGGCATGGCTTATACTTTCGTTAAAGCTAACGGCGGTAAAATCGGTAACTCTATCTGCGAAGATGACCAGTTGGAAGTTGCTAAAGCTATCGAAAAGAAAGCTGCTGATAAAGGCGTTAAACTCGTTATGGCTACTGATGTACTTGTTACTGACGATTTCTCAGGCAACGGTACAAATAAATTTGTTAAAATCAACGAAATTCCTGACGGTTTTGAAGGCGTTGACGCAGGTATGGATTCAAGAAAAGCTTTTGCTGATGTTCTTAAATCTTCAAAAACTATCCTGATGAACGGCCCTGTAGGTGCGTTTGAAAACCCTGCTTTCGCTGAAGGTACTAAAGCTGTTTTGGAAGCTATCGTTGATGCTACCAAAAACGGCGCTGTTTCTGTAATCGGCGGCGGTGACTCTGTTTCTGCAGCTAAAAAATTCTGCAAAGCTGAAGACTTCACCCACGTATCTACTGGCGGCGGTGCTTCATTAGAATTCATCGAAGGTAAAGTTCTTCCGGGTGTTGCTGCTCTGGATGACAAGTAAATTCGGTTAATTTATAACTGTAAAAAGCGGACATTTTCGAATGTTCGCTTTTTTCGTTAAACAGCTTTATATAATGAAAAGGGCGGTAAATTCTTACCGCCAAATTAACCAGATTTACACTATATTTTTTAAGTGTTCAGAAAGGATTTTTGTTTTATTCTCCCAAATTGATTTGCGAGAATTGTACAATTTTGTTCTTACCGCGTTTTTTCGCATTATACAAAGCATGTTCTGCGTAACGGATAATTGTGTTTACGTCTTCTTCTGTATTTTCAAGGCAAGGATATGTTGAAATTCCGCCTGAAATTGTTATCGGATGTCTTTCTTCTTCCCCTGCAGGAATAAATTCCATCTTTTCAATGTCTCGTCTGAATCTTTCTGCAAATAAGAATGCATTGTCTTCAGATGTGTTCGGAAGAATTAACAAAAATTCTTCATCTCCGTAACGTGTAAGAATATCTTCTTTACGGATTAATTGTTTTAATTTATCTGCAATCGAACGTAAAAGTACATCACCCCAGTCATATCCGTAAATATCATTTACCACCTTGAAGAAATCAAGGTCAAATAACAGGCATGATAACTGCGTACCGTAACGTTTTGCTCTTGATATTTCTTGTTCAAGACGTTCATGCAGGTATTTTCTGTTGTGTAATCCTGTGAGTTCGTCTGTTGTAGATACAAGTTTTAATTTATCTCTTAAATCTTTTACTTTTAATAAAGCGTTTGCTCTGATTGTTAATTCAAATTCGTCAACAGGAGTTTTGATAAAATCATAAGTTACAGCTCTGACGGTTGTTCCTTTGAATTCTTCTCCGATGAAAAGTACAGGTGTTTTAAATTTTGTTACCATTAAAACATCTTTTATGTCCGGTACATCTTCGATTACAAGCAAAGCCGCATTAAGTGTTTCGTAATCTCTAAGGTTTTCAGCATTTTCAATTCTTACGTTTGTATCGTCGATTTTAGCCAGAATATCGGCAAGCGTTGATACCTTTTGGTTGGTGTAAACTATAATATTTCTCATATAAATTAAAATCCTTATCTACCTTATATAGGAAGTTTAACATGCTGAATTTGGTAAATCAAAATTGTAAAAAATCCTTAACATACGGGTATTAAAATCCGCAAAAAATTTTTCCTACGCGTTTTCTATGAATATTAATAAAATCAAAGGGGTAAAAATGATTAATAAAGTTTCGGGAATTTCGTTTAAAACATATATTCCTCAGGTCGCAGGCAAAAAGAATGTCTCAACAGAAAATAAACACGATTTTAATAAACCACTGCTGTCTAATACGGCAGATTTGAGTCTGATTAATTTTACAGGCAAAGAATATTATAAAACCCTTGAGGAAAATTATTTTAAACTGCCCGAAACAGCATCCCCTGACGTATTTCAAAAAGCTTCCGCAATGAATATTTTAAAAGGCAACGATGTAATTGTAACGGCTCCGACCGGTACGGGGAAAACGGCTATTGCGCTTTATGCTATTACAAATAACATGGAAAACGGGGGCAAAACTTTTTATACAACACCTTTGAAGGCTTTGAGCAATGAAAAATTCAGAAGTTTTCAAAAGATTTACGGGGAAGAAAATGTCGGGCTTTTGACTGGCGATAACAAGATTAATCCTGATGCGCCAATAGTGATTATGACAACGGAAGTTTACAGAAATATGGTGCTTTCTGACAGATTCAGTCATAACAACCCGATGCTTGATGATTTGAAAACTGTTATTTTTGACGAGCTTCATTATCTTGGTGATGCAGACAGAGGCGGTATCTGGGAACAATCTATCATTCTGAGTAATCCTGCTACTCAACTCTTATCACTTTCTGCCACAATCGGGAATAACAAAGATGTAGCAAACTGGATGGCTGTGACAAAAGATTTTTCAAAAGCCGAAATAGTATCTTCAAAAGATAGAGATATGAGTACGTACAGAGCAAGAGAAAACGCACCTGTTCATACCGTACTGATAGATGTACCGCAGGAAAACAGGCATGTGCCGCTGGAATTTGAAGTCTTGCAGGTTCAGGGCGAGCAGGGTATTCCTTCTAAAGCGAGAAGCGAGAAAAAAGATAAGAAAAAAACAAAACAAAAAGATGATAATGAACAAAATATTTCAAAACGCGAGCCTGTTCCGAATTTGCAAAGTTATCAGCGTATGGTGACAAAGCTTAAAAATGAAGACAAACTGCCTGCAATATTTTTCGTTTTCAGCAAACGAGGCAGCGGTGCTATTTTACATCATCTTACTAAATTCGGCGACAGGTTAAACACGCCGGAAGAACAAAAAGAAATTCTTGATATTATAAAATCTTATAAACAAAACGGGAAATATCTCGGGGAATCTCTTGATGAAAAAGCGTTATTGAAAGGTTATGCAATCCATAATGCAGGACTTTTACCGGCGCAAAAAGAGTTGATAGAAGAATTATTTAATAAAAAACTTGTCAAAGCTGTAATTGCGACCGAAACCCTATCCGCCGGAATAAATATGCCTGCAAGAACAACAGTAATTTCATCGGTTCGTACCCCGTCAGGTGAATTAAATCCGAATAAATTCCACCAGATGGCGGGCAGAGCCGGACGCAGGGGCATTGATGATGCGGGATATTGTATTTCAATGGCTGTTACAAAAGAACAGGCTGAAAAATTTGATGAACTTATTCATTCGGAACCGAATGATTTGGAAAGTGCGTTCAAACCTGATTTTTCATTTGTCGCAGGATATTACGAAACAGTTCAGGATGACGAATTGATAAAAGAACTTATGGACAAATCGTTCTATGCCTATGACAATAATCCTCAGGTTAGAACGAAAAAAAGCGAGGATATGATGAAAATTTTCTCAACCCGCAGACAAATTATGCGCAAAATGGACTTTATGAAATCTAATCATAAATTAACACCAAAGGGCGAACTTCTTTCTAAATTAAACGGCTATGAACAACTCCCTATTATTAATGCAATCTATGATAAAAAATTAGCGAATATGACGCCGGTTGAACTTGCTGCTGCCGTCGGCACAATGGCAAATATTCAGCCGAAATATGAAAGTCCGTTTGCTAAGAAAGAACAGTCGCAAATTGCGGCGTTTGACCATAAAGATGATGTAATTGTTGATTTTGTGGACGATTTTAATAAAGGTTTGAAAAAATTCAATTATGATATAGTCCAATACGACCCTGAATATAAACAGGTGCAGCTTGATACTAAAGCAACAAAACACATCTACGAGTGGGCGGATTTGAATTCTAAAAATAAGGATTCCGTAGAGAACTGGAAAAAACTTTATCACGGAGATTTGAGCAATACCATCAAAAATGAGGGCAGTGTGTTTAAAGAGATTACTATGACAGCCGATTTGCTGAAACAGATGAAATTAATCGCAAAAACAGGCATGGAAATTTCCGATGACAAAAAAGATTTTCAATATTACAATCAGCTTTCGCATAACATAGATGATGCTCTTGAACTTATCTGCAGAGTTCCTGTTGAGATTTAATGTTATAATATTTTTATGATAAAAATTATTCTGGCATTAATATCATTATTCCTTTTAATCTGGGTATTTAAGATAGAACCGTCGATGCTTACGGTCAAAGAATACAGGGTTAAGGACGAAAAGCTTGCGGGGTTGAAGTTGGTTTATGCGGCAGATTTTCATGTCGGAAAAAAAGATACTGCCCGCCTTGCTAAAACAGTTGATTTAATAAATGCTCAGCATGCCGATATGGTTTTACTCGGCGGAGATTTTGTAAAAGGTCACAAGGAAAAGTCTACACTTCCGATTGAGCTTATTGCGCACGAATTATCGCATATAAAATCCGATTACCCTGTTTATACTGTTTTAGGCAACCATGACATGTGGGTCGGCGGTGATAAAATACAGAAGGTGCTGGAGAAAAACGGGATAAAAGTTCTCAGAAACACAAATGATTTTGTCACTGTAAATAACAAAAAAATTTATATAGCAGGTGTTGAGGACATAACAACCGGATTTCCTGATTTAGTAAAGGCATTTTCGGGAACAGAGCAGCCTGTAATTTTATTGAGCCACCAGCCTGATATTCTTCCGAAAATCGAAAGCGACGTGAATATAATTTTGGCAGGACATACACACGGCGGGCAGGTTGTGTTTCCTCTAATCGGGCCAATCCTCATCCCTTCTGCTTACGGCAAAAAATTCCTTTCAGGTTATGTTGAAGATGACGACAAAAAAATGATAATTACAAAAGGTCTGGGAACAAGCATTCTGCCAGTCCGTTTTAATTGCAAACCTGAGATTAATGTTGTTATTTTTGAATAGAGTATATTTTTAATTGTTATAATAAATAAAGCGCCCCGCAGTTTTTATCTGCGGAGCGCTTGTGTTTTTAAATATTTCAGGGTTGGAAGATATTATTTTACAGTTAATTTCTTTTTAGATTCTTTTTCAGTGTATTTTTTAGGTGCATCAATTTTTAATACGCCGTGTTCAAGTTTTGCTTCGGTTTTTTCTACGTTGATTTCTTCAGGGAAGTAAACCGTTCTTGAAAATTCACCGTATCTGAATTCTGATTTTTTATAAGCTTTATCGTCAACTTTTGTTTCTTCTTCTTTTTTAGCGTTGATAGTCAGGTAATTTTTATCAATGTCGATATCCAAATCTTCTTTTTTAACTCCAGGTAATTCTGCTCTGACTTCGTAATCTCTGCCTTTATCAGTAATTTCTACCGGCATTGAAAATTTGTCCATATCTTCCCAGTATGCTGCTTCAGGGAAATAACTGTCGAAGTGCCTGTTTAACAATGAGCTTATTTCATCATTAACGGTTCTTATAAAGTTTTCCGGTGCTTTTCTAACTAAAAATTTCATAATCAACACTCCTTTCAAATTGTCTTTTCTCTTTACACTTACGTTATAACTCCGTATTTAAGGAAGTATTGATTTATTAACCAAAATTTAACAATTTATCTGTCCAGAAATTTATCCAGCATGTTGTATATTATATTTAATTTGCCGTTTGAGTCGCTCCACTCTGAGCCGTTAATCATGTGCAGCCAGTTTTCATCGTCTATATATTGAATTAAATCGGTCTGTGCAAGATTTGAGCCTGCTTCCCACGTTGTCTGTTTATTACCTCTGATGTTGCAGTGTTTTGCTTTGCAGAAATCATAATTTTTGTATTTCGGGTTTGAGTATAAAACAGGCCAGTTTCCGCTTCCCGTATCAGCACCTAAGACTTTAAACAGTCCCCATCTGCGCCATTTTTTGAAATTTATATTTTTATCTTTTAAAACGTTGTATTTGAAAAACGAAAATCCTGCCCACAAATACCATAAATTCCCGAAATTATTTGAAAAGGATGCCTTGTGCGGCTTTACTTTTAATCCGTTAAAGTCTTGTTCGGACAAATATCCGGAAATATCAATTTTCTTTACGGGAAAAATATCGTGATCCAGAAATGCAAAATTATTTCCGCGTTTTTTAATTATATTTTTGTAAATCCAGTTAAGCGCAATGCCGTGCGAGTCGCTGTATCCGTTAGGAGTTTCTTTAGGCGTAACATGTATATATGTTATATCCGAATCCATACATATTTTTCTTATTTCTTCGGATTTTTCTTTCCTGTTTGAATTATCGCAGACGATATAGCAGTAGTCCCCGTTAATAA
>CALUVN010000061.1 GCA_944324235.1 Candidatus Gastranaerophilales bacterium | reverse complement strand
GAGATGGGACTTGAACCCACACAGATTTCTCCATACGCACCTGAAACGTACGTGTCTACCATTCCACCACTCCGACAAACTATTCAGTTTTCAATTTTTGTTTTGTGGAATGGTAGACTGTCTACCTATCCCCCCTTCTTTTCGATACTTAATCGAAAAGCGTGGTCCCTACCACTCCGACATGGTTTTGTTGTCTACATTGTATATTATCCACAAAATATTTTCTGTTGTCAAAAACTTTTTTATATGTTAATATACAAATAAGAAATGGTAAGGTTGAGTATGAAAAAATTAATTATATTTTCTGTATTGACAATTCTGACAACAGGAATTGCATTGAAAGCTTTCGCTAATGACCGTCCTGTTCTTGGAAATTTTGAAACAGCTTCAAAAAAATTAGATTTGCAAGATGCAGGCAAAAATTACGACTTGAAAAATTATACTCCTTATTTAATTGCAGTAATGAACAGAAATCCTGCACCTATAATGATTACAGCCAACACAGGCATCGTATTTGTTTCTTCAGACGGCACAGTTACACCGTCTGAATCCAGACGCCAATTTTACTTGAAGAACAAGAAATTACTTAAAAACAGCAACTCTATGATGTCAGAATATAATCTGCCTCTAAGATTTGAACCTGGCAAAGTTTATAATATTCAGGTTTTTGCCCCTGCAGAACTGGCTAATCCTGTTGCTGTCAATATCACGAATGTCACTTTTGATAAAAAAAGAATGTGCGATATAAATATACCGCTGAACAATGTTGAGGAATTATGAAAAAAATATTTTTATTATTCAGTATCATAAGCATTTCTATGATTACATCAGGATGTAACCATTATTTTAAAGCTGAAAAAATTAACGGGAATAATGACATATATTACGGTGTGTTTAATACACGTGATAAAAATCAGGCAGATGTTAAATTTTATAAGAAAAATAGCATAATAGCCTGCGACGGCATTATTGTCTTTTCAAATTATCCTGTAATAACTGATAAAAATTACAAAAGAATTCCGGGTAAAATGACTCTTGGATGCAATGACGGTACAGTTATGGATGTAAACTGGCTGGTTCGCAGAACTGATCATACAACCGGTTATGGCAAAGGTGTTGACCAATATAATAATATTTATAATTTCACTTCTATTGGAAAATATGAATTTGTAAAAAATATTAAAAACGACTACAAATTTAAAGATATTGACAAAACTGAAAAATATCTAAAATATTAATATGAAATTTCACATAAAGTCTTAAAGCATCAATATTATTAAAAAGTCTGAATTAATTCCATATATATAAAGTATGTAAAATATTCTAAAATAAGTAATAATAATATGTATTTATGATAGGAGATTTTATATGACTGAAAACCATATTAACAAAAATGGAGAGACTTCCGGCAGACTGGCAAAAGTCAGAAAAATGCGGGGCTTTATCGCATTTGCCGCTGGTATGGCCGGTTTGCTATTCGGACTTGATATTGGTGTAATATCAGGTGCGTTGCCGTTTATCGCCTCCCATTTTGACTTAACCAGCAGACTGCAAGAATGGGTTGTCAGTGCAATGATGCTTGGGGCGGCGTTAGGAGCAGTATCAACCGGCTGGATATCTTTTAAACTCGG
This sequence comes from Candidatus Gastranaerophilales bacterium, assembly GCA_944324235.1. Lineage (GTDB taxonomy): Bacteria > Cyanobacteriota > Vampirovibrionia > Gastranaerophilales > Gastranaerophilaceae > CALUVN01. The sequence goes on along the minus strand of CALUVN010000061.1, from coordinate 6,312 downwards.
ACGTAAAACAAGTTTAACTACAGGTGCTGCTTTATTTATTTTAGGCTCACTGGGTTCTGCGCTTGCTCAAAATGTAATTATTTTAATTATATCAAGAGTACTTTTAGGTTTCGCAGTAGGAATCGCCTCATACGTTGCACCTCTTTATTTGTCTGAAATGGCTGCGAAGGAAGATCGGGGCAAATTGATTTCTATGTACCAAATGATGGTCACAATAGGTATTCTAATAGCATTTCTGTCAGATACAGCCTTCAGCTACACAGGGAACTGGAGAATGATGCTCGGGGTAATTAGCATACCGGCATTACTGCTTATGATATCTGTATTCGGCTTGCCTGACAGTCCGAGATGGCTGGCATCGAAAGGTAAGTTTGTTAAAGCAAAAGAAGTTCTGTGCCTTTTAAGCACAACTGATGAAGAAGCTGATTCAGAGTTAACGGAAATAAACGAAAGCCTCAGGGTTAAACAAGAAGGCTGGGGGCTTTTTATTGCTAACAAAAACGTTAGACGGGCTGTTTATCTTGGGATGCTTTTGCAGGCAATGCAGCAGTTTACAGGTATGAACGTAATTCTTTATTATGCACCCCAAATATTTAAATCCGCAGGGTTTGCAAATACAGAACAGCAGATGATTGCGACAGTAATATGCGGATTAACAAATGTACTGGCCACGCTAATTGCTATGAAAACAGTTGATAAATCAGGAAGAAAACCTATTTTAAAAGTAGGTTTTGCCGGCATAGCACTCGGAACATTTTTACTCGGTGTATGTTTATATATGATTAATGCTGGTTTCAGCGCAGCGTGGATTTCATTTGTTGCAGTGTTGATGACATTATTCACAATAACAAGCTTTGCAATGAGTGCAGGCCCTGTCGTATGGATTTTATGTTCTGAAATTCAACCGCTCAAGAGCCGTGACTTCGGAGTTGCTTGTTCGACAACAACAAACTGGATTGTTAACATGATTATAGGAGCAACATTCCTTACACTCATTAACCAATTTGGAATTGCAGTTACTTTCTGGATTTACACTGTATTGAACATACTGTTTGTTGTTCTGACTATACTGTTAATTCCGGAAACAAAAGGAATTTCGCTTGAAAAAATCGAAAAAAATCTTATGGACGGAAAACCGCTCAAAGATATCGGCGTTTAGCTGAATTTATAAATAATCGTTTTATTATAAACTTCTCCCGCTTTTAAATCAATACGGGGGAAGTTTTTGCATACCGGCGCATTAGGGAAATACTGACACTCAAGACAAAATCCGCTTCTGTTTTTTATCGGGATGTTATTTTTTCCAATCTCTGCACCATCAAGAAAATTACCGCTATAAAACTGAATACCGGGTAAATCAGTAAACACATCCAGAGTAATCCCGCTTTTAGGTGAAAATGCTCTTGCTGCATGTCTAATCGTACCGTCATATCCGTTTATAACCCAATTGTTATCAAAACCTTTTGCGTAATTAATCTGATAGTAGTCTTTATCAATATCATCCCCGATACGTTTAAGAGTAGTGAAATCCATAGGGGTATCTTTTACCGGAATAATTTTCCCTGTTGGCAAGGCCTGATCATCATTTTCGGTAAAATTATCAGCGTAGATAGCAACATAATGGTTCAAAATATCTTCGTCGCCATCAAGGTTAAAATAACTGTGGTTAGTCAGATTACATAAGGTATCTGAATCTGATATTGCAATAAAATTTATTATTAATGAATTTTCGCAAAGCTTGTATATTACATTAACATCTAAATTCCCCGGATAATTTTCTTCACCGTCTTTAGATAAGTAAGAATATTTAATACCGTCAGATAATTCTTGAGCCTCCCACTCTTTTTTATCAAATCCGATAACTCCGCCATGCAGATGATTTTCTCCATCGTTAAGCGTTAATTTATATTTTTTACCGTCGAGAAAAAATTCACCTTTTTTAATACGGTTACAGCATCTGCCAATGGTAGCGCCTATATACTTTGTTTGTCTTTCATATTTTTCAAAATCATCATAACCAAGTACAACATCACGCAAGATACTATTTCTATCCTTTATTTTGACAGACAAAATATTTGCGCCGTATGTTGACGTAACAACGTCCAGATAATTATTCTTCAGGCTGTATTTCTTCATTTATCACTGTTTCTTCGTTCATTTCCCGTTTTAACTTATTACGCTGTTCGGAAAGCGGCCCGTTATTTGGACTGCGAAGATTATTAATATATTTTTTTATATAAGTAACAGGAAATTTCGGAAGCCAAGACATTTTCATGAAAATGTTAACCGTTTCAGCACCTTGAGAAAGCATTAAATCATCAATCGTATCTTCGTAAGCCGGAGATATTGAAGAGAATATTTTGATAAAATAATCTGTTGCTGTTAATACCGAATATCCTGAAGCTGCAACAGGATTTGTAATCAATGTGGTAAGCCTGAAATCCTGATTATCAATAGTTATTTTCTGCACATTTTGAGGCAGAACAATTTCATCTTCATGCCAGCGTTCTATTTCGTACCAAACTCCGTTATACTGAATTCTCATTGTTTTTGGGTTTGGCATGTAAATATCATCAAATTTATTTTCTAAAAGCTGTTTCCCTGTTACATCAACAATACCGTATTTGAAATTTTTGCAGGTTAAAAACATTTGCCCGAAAAGAGGATCAATTGAAGAATATTCAGGCTGTACAATAGTTTTACCCTTTTCATCGTATAACCCGAAATCGTTATCATTGCCGAGTTTTACGTATTTACCAAAAATTCTTGCAACATGTCTGTATTTCGGCTTAATAAGATAATTGCCGGAATAATCCATCAGCCCGAATTTACTGCCTTTTTGGATAATCCATGCAGAATCACCAAGCCGTATCATCTTTTTATAATCAGGTTCAACAATAATATTTCCTTCAGCATCCTTTAAGCCAAACTTTCCGTCCTCACTGTAAACTTCGACACCTGAAAGTTCTACCGAACCTGATACGGTCTGATTAGCTGGAGTCATATTCTGTAAAAATAACAACAATCCTATTAACAAAAATATCTTCTTCATATAAATATGATATCATAAAATTAAGTTATGGTATAATATTTTTGGGAATTAAAAATATGACAGAATTAAATAAGAAAATAAAAATTATATCTGCAATTGCAGGTTGTGTGATTTTACTTACAGGTTTGGGTTTGGGTACATATTTAAAACTTTTGCCTGCGCTTGTATCAAACGCTAAAGTTATTAAATTTGTTGAAGACTCAGCATCAAAAACACTCGGTGTCAAACTGGATATTAAAAATCCTGTACTAAAAACTTATATAAAACCGACTATTGAATTTAAAGTTGATGAAATATCTCTCAGCAAAAAAGAGGATTCAATGTTCGAAATTAAAAAGTTGGACAGCAAATTTTCCTTTGCAAGAATATTGAAAAAACGTCTAGATGTTGAACGGTTCGGACTTGATTACATTTATGCTGATGTTAATAAGCTTATGACACTTGTTCCGGCCTCCGGAGAGAAAAAACAGGCTAAAAAAAATGACTTTTTCATCAATCTTTTTGATTCACTTTTATACATAAAACAATGTAACATAATCTACGACATAATACCGGGAATGACTGTTAAAATATCCGGCAAAGATATGGAGATTACAGATACACGCAACCCAAAAATCGTAAGATTTAAAGTAAAAGTGGATATTGATAAACAGGGCAAACAACTTTTCAGTCTTGCGTTTAAAGACTGGGACAGAGTTTATATAAAAGACAGAAAATTTTATGTAAAAGACTGCTTCCTGCTTGTAGGAAAATCTCCTGTCTATATCAATTATGAAGCTGACGAAAATAAAAACTTTGATTTTACAGTCGCATCAAAGGATTTTGATATAAAAAATGTAATTGATCTGATTAGCACAAATCTTATTATTCCTAACGGAACTGAACTCCTATCGTATGTGACAAACGTAAACGGCGGATTTAACTTCATAATAAAGATGAATAATCAAGACGGGCTCAACGGTAAAATTAACCTGAAAAAGGCCGCCATGAATATTGTTCCGCTGGGCAATTTAAAAGTTAACGCAAATGCAGGCGAAATTGAACTCAATAACAAAGATATACTGCTTAAAAACTTCAAAGGCTATTATAACAATTCATCCTCTAACCCGCTGACGATTAACGGTAGCGTAAAAGATTATATGAAAACCTGTGCAACAAATATCGTCATAGATACTCTTGCAACAGACGCTTTTGCACAAAATAACCTTTCAAAACTGGTAGGTTATCCGATAGGAATAAAAGGAGCAGTAGGAACAAAACTTATAATTGACATGCTTGGAAATAAAATTGATATGGTCTGGATGTCAAAGGTTAAAAAAGGGGACGATATTCTTATTGACGGTGCATCTTTCAGCCCTGTAAACTACGACAGAGCTGTTAAAGGCGATTTTCATCTTGTTGATAACAAATTAAACATTGAATCCATAAACTACTATATCGCCTCTGAACTGAACAAAAACAGTAAAGGCATAAAACCTATATTGACCGTATTCGGTAATGTAGATGTAGCCACAGCTAAGATTCTAAATCTCGGTTTTGATATACCGAAACCGCTTCCAAGCGAATTTTTAAATGTTTTAATCGGACAGAAAATGTTCAGACGCGGAATGATTGCAGGAAATCTGGAATTTGTAAACACCGGCAAAATTCCTGAACTTAAAGGCCGTTTGACAATGGATAAAGTGTTAATTCCTTCACAACGCATGTCTATAAAAAAAGCAGAAATGTTTACTCATAACGGATTAATCAATCTTGTTGCCAGCGGGAGATACAAACGTTCCGAATACGAATTCAACGGCTCTTTACTCAATCAAATCCTATTCCCGATTGTTATAAAAGATGTTAATTTAAAAATTGCTGACATGGATATCGGACGTGTTATAAATTCAATGAATAACCAGCCGGCAACTGAAGTGCCTGCAGAAGTCAATGCTAACGCAATTGCATCCTCTACTGAAGATGTAAATGAAGTTATGGATGAAAATAACGAAGAAGCCAATGACGCCGTTACATTCAATGCAGGGATTCTGATTGTTGAAAGATGTATCTTTAACCTTGTAAAAGGCAATTATAACGATGTTCAAATCAGCGATTTAAAAGCAAATCTCACACTTGATAAAAACGGGATACTTGAAGTTAAATCAAACAGATTTAATATTGCAGAAGGCATCTCTTCTCTAAAAGTTCGCTGTGACCTGAAACAACACTTGTACAGTCTTGTTCTCGGGGTCAAAGATGTAAATTCCGATATACTTGCAACGGCTATACTTAATTTGAAAAGAGAAATATCCGGCAAAGCCAGTGGTATTATCAGCATAAATACAGACGACACTTTCAAATTGAACGGATTTATCAAATTTTCGATTAAGAACGGAACAATCGGAAAAGTTGGTTTAATTGAATATGTGCTGAAATTTGCCTCATTATTCAGAAACCCGCTGGCATCAATAAGCCCGTCGACAATCGGAGATTTAGTAAACATTCCTGAAGGTAATTTTGATAAAATTACAGGCGATATTGTTATGAAAGATAACGTAATTGAAAAAATAGATATCCGCTCTGCAGCACCGCAATTAAGCTCATTTATTGCAGGCCGGTTTGATTTAGGAACAAGGGATGCGACATTAAGAATTTATACAAAATTCAGCAGTCAGCATAAAGGATTTGCAGGATTTTTAAGAAACATATCTCTTAACAGCCTTGCAAACAGAGTGCCATTGAGCAGCAGAAACGACAGCAACTATTACTCTGCAGAACTTTCACTACTGCCTGAGATTGATGCTGATGAAAAAGATTGTCAGGTATTCTTAACAACAGTTGACGGAGATGTTGAGCACAACAACTTCATCTCATCTCTGAAAAAAATCAAATAAGGGCAAACGAAACGTTTGCATCAACATTATTTCCACTGACTGAGAAGTCGCCTTTTTAAAGATAATCAAAAAACTTTCAAAAACTTTTAGCCGTCGGCTTTTATACAAATTATATTTCCCTCTCCCGATTTGGAGAGGGTGTCCGAAGGACGGGTGAGGGGACAGACATAACGTTTGCATCAACATTATTTCCACAAACTGAATAGTCGCCTTTTTAAAGATAATCAAAAAACTTTCAAAAACTTTTAGCTGTTGGCTTTTATACAAATTATATTTCCCTCTCCCGATTTGGAGAGGGTGTCCGAAGGACGGGTGAGGGGACAGACATGATGTTTACAGCAGGAAGGTTCGGAAACGTAGTTTCTGATGACTCGTTTCTGTCGGTCG
>CALUVN010000060.1 GCA_944324235.1 Candidatus Gastranaerophilales bacterium | reverse complement strand
TTCACTCTTCACTCATCTTTCGTTTGCCAAATCCTCCGTTTAAAGGATTAAAACGAAAATTTGAACGGTTATAATAAAAGTACGGGGTAGTTCAAACGTTTTCAAAAAACGTAAACAATGGGGGAAGTTCTATGAGTAGTGTTGATATTATTGATGATGAAGAATTTTACCCTCAAAATAACGGCGAAATATCGGAATCTATTACGCAAAATTGGACAGAACAAGCTATCGAATGTTACAGAGTGTGCGCTGATTGCAAAAAATGTTCTCTGTCAAAAGGTAATTACTCCTTTATATGTCAGATGCCACGAGTTGTAAAACAACTCCTGGCATCGTGTGGAAAACCACAATTAACTCCTATTTAACAACCAATTTTTCTTGTGCTGACAAAGTGTCAAAAGGGAGAAGAAATTCTCCCTTTTTATTTTATGACGGATAGACCATAGTTGCCATATTGTTATTACTGTTTTGCTTTTCTGTTTTCACCTTTCATTAAAAACAGTATCGGAATTAAAATAAAACAGCCAACCGCAAATATTCTGAAAGAATCCATATAAGCCCAGAGTTTACATTGTTGCAGCATCTGATTATATAATGTAGTCTGTGCCATATACATTCCCGTAAAACTGTCGCTTACATATTGTGTAAATGTACCCGCATATGCGCTTAACCGTTCCGCATAAACATTGTTGGTCGGCGTTAAAGATTTAACCATCATATACTGATGCATTTGAGAAAAACGCGATATGAAGGTCGCAACAAGCGATGTTCCGATAGAACCTCCGATTGTTTTTAAAAGGTTTTGAAACCCTGATGCGTTTGTCATCTGCTCGTTTCTAAGTGTTATACAGGACAGCGTAACCAGAGGCATCATAGAAAATACCAACCCTATCCCAAAAATAAAGTTTGGTATAACAATGTTCATCTGGGATATCTGCAGATTCAAATGCCCGAGCATCCATCCGCCTAAACCTAAACAGAAAAATCCGATTACTGCATAAATTTTGTAAGGAACTCTGCCGCCGATTGCACCAAAAATTAACAGCGACAATAACGCTCCCACACCACGCGGCATAATAGACAACCCGCTTGTAAATGCATCGTATCCGAGTAAGTATTGCAGCATTTGTGGCAATATTGCCAGTGATGCAAGCAAAATTGCGTTTGACATAATTAGCATTATTGTACCAAATACAAAGTTGACATCCTTAAGTACATCAAACTTAATAAACGCATTGTCTTTTTTATTCAAAACCTGAGATACGAAAAATGCAATACCCCCTACAACTGCTATTGCTGTTAACCAACAAATGAATGTTGACCCGAACCAATCTTTATCATTACCTTTATCAAAAACAACCTGCAGCGGAATAAGCCATACGCACAGCCAGAAAAATCCCCATTTATCCATCATAGTGTTCTTTTGACGTTTTGCGTACGGAGGATCTTCCAAATATTTTTTTGCAAGCAATACAACAATTAAGCCAAAAGGTACGTTTATAAAGAAAATCCATGGCCACGCCCAGTTATCGGTAATCCAACCTCCCATAACCGGCCCCAGAATCGGTGCAACAACTACAACCAACCCGAATACGGCCATAGCTTTATTCAAACTGTCCCCTTTGAAACTTTCCATAGTAATTGCCTGAGACAGAGGTATTAAACAACCGCCCCCGAAACCTTGCAAGGCACGCGCTATAACTATCATACCGATTGAACTTGATATCCCGCACATAAACGATGCTATCGTAAAAATTAGAACACTCAGAATAAAATAATTTCTTCTGCCTAATAACTTACAGAAATAATCTATCATCGGAATAACAATACTGCTTGCCATCAAATAACTTGTTAAAACCCAAATAGACTCCTGACTGCTCACGGAGTATGAGCCGGCAATATGCGGCAATGCAACGTTAGCAACCGTTTCATCCAATGCATACATAAAAGTTGCAAGCATGACAGGTAAAATTAATAACCACGGATTACCGGACGGTTTCCATTCTTGTTCTGTTGTTACTGCATTTGACATATTTTTAAACCTTTTTAGTATGTTATTAAAAAAACCGGTGGTTATCCTCTGTCTAATAATTATTTATCGGACTATCCACCGGTAAATATCGTAAATATTTATATAATGACTATTCCCTAATTCTTACTTTTGGAACTACAGACATCCCTGGAACAATATTATATTCATTAGGGTCAATTTCTTCAGTAAAGACAATTTTTACAGGAACACGCTGTACAATTTTTACGAATGAACCTACCGCATTTTCCGGCGGGAACAAACTGGCCTTTGCTCCTGAACTTCTTTGAATACTGTCAATTTGACCTTTGAAAACTTTATTCGGGTATGTATCAACTTTAATATCAACTTTTTGACCCGGTTTCATATGTCTTAACTGATTTTCTTTAAAGTTTGCAACAACCCAAACATTGTGCGGAACTATCGTACACAGAGGTGAACCTACATTTACGTACATACCTTTTTCAACTCTTCTTGATGCGATTGTTCCGGCTTGAGGAGCTTTTATTGTAGTATATGAAAGATTTAATTCTGCCTGCTCCATTGCAGCTTTAGCTTCTTTCAAATCAGCGTCCGCAACTTTATTATTTTCTTTTGATAACAAAGCTTGATCGGCATTTGTTAAATTTGCGACGGCTGAATCGTATTTTGTTTGAGCGTTATCAAGAGCCTGTTTAGAAACAGCTCCTGCTGCATATAGATTTTTATATCTGTCCAAATCTGCTTTAGCACTGTCTATTGCAGACTGCATTGCACTGTAGTTTGCTTTTGCATTCTCTTGATTAAGAAGAATTCTTTCATAGCGTGCCTTTGCAGCATCAAGTGCTACTTTATAATCTGTATCATCTATTTTGGCAATTTCGTCACCCTCTTCTATCGGCTGGTTATCCGTAATCATAACATCAACAATCTGACCGCTTACACGAGGGGCAACAGATACTGTAGTTGTTTCAACATAAGCATCGTCCGTTGATTGAAACATCAATGCTTCATGAACAAAATATCCCACACCGAGAATCACAAGGAGTATTATTCCTATCAATGTTGGCTTATTAAGCTTTTTCTTTTTATCATGAGTTTCTTCTGTGTGTTCTGTTGTTTGAATTTTTTCTTCTTCCATTTTGACCTCTTTTTATATTATTAATATTATATCTTCATTTCAAACACTTCTTCCAAATTACAACGGAATTTTTTTAAAGAGTTGTGAAGGTTTTCCAATTCTTCATCTGTTAATTTTCTTTTTGAAGAATTGATAAAACCTTCTATTTTTTTATTTACCTGCTGAATTTTTCTGACACCATTTTCTGTCAGACCCATTTTTTTTACAAGTCTGTTATTTTTTGTATCAATGAATCGTGTAATAAATCCTTTTTCCTCTAATGCGTTCAATATTCTTCCGGTATTAGCTCTGTCTTTTAATATCAACTTCGCAAGATCACGCTGGCATATACTGGAATTACATAATATAGTATCTAAAGCAACATATTCATCCGGCGTAATATCTATTTCAAGTTTCTCAAATACTCTTATGCTAATCAAGCGCAAAAGTCTTGCTGCCTGTTCTATTTCATAATTAAGAGTGTCTGTATAATGTAAGCATTTTGACATCTTTTTCAAATATCCTTTATTATTTTAACATTATGTTGTAAAAAAAATATGTTGCATTTACAACAATAGTATGCTAACATATTCATTGTAGAAATGCAAGTAGTTTAATTAGAGGAATTGAAAAATTGAAAAAGATAATTACTATAGCACTATTAGCAGGGATTTTGAACATGAATTGCGGCGCATTAATGACACTTGCAAAAGAGGATACAACCCCTAAAGCCCCGCAAGAATTCAAGAGCATGGTCAAAAAAGATAAAAAATACGACCCGTCATATAAATATGAATACACAAACATGGATTGGTGGAACAGGTTTGATGACAGCATACTTACAGGTTATATAAATAAAGCCATAGAGAATAATTATGATTTAAAATCAGCCTCACTTGCCGTACAAGAATATTACCAACAAACAAGAGCACAATTTGCAAATGAATTACCGCAAATTGGTGCAGGCTTTTTCCCTGGATATGCCAAAATGCCAGGGACAAGCAACAGTGATTGGTCTTTTGCAGTACCGGGATTTGCTTCTTATGAAGTTGATATTTTCTTAAAGAATCGTGACAAAACCAAATCCGTTAAGAAACTTTACGAAGGTGCAAAAATTGATGAACGTGCCGCATATATTGCCATTGCATCAGCTGTCGGAACTACATATTTAAATATTGTAACTCTCGACAAAACAATAGAACTTCAACAGCAAATAGTTGATATAAGAAAAAATATATATGAACTTATGGAAATGAGTAATAAAGAAGGACTTGTTTCAACTTCAGATGTTGTACGGGCAAATAAAGATTATGTTAACGGAATGACAACTCTGGTTGATTTAACAAAGCAGCGGGATAAATTACTCAACCAGTTATGCGTTTTGATTGGCGAAAGCCCTGAAAATGCCTCTTCTCTGGCAAGAACTTCTTTTGACAGTATAAATTACAATCTTTCAATACCTGAATCAATCGCAACAGAAGTAATTGTTCAAAGACCGGACTATCTGAAAGCTGAAAAAATGGTTGAAAAAGCAGGTATAGATGTCAGAGTAGCACGTAAAGAATTTCTGCCATCAATAAATCTCGGCGGACTTTTATTCTTTAACGCAAACGATCTTGGTAGTGTGTTTACAACCAGAAATGCTCTTATGGCACTTGGCGGAGGTCTATTCTGGCCGTTATTCACCGGCGGATCAAGAGTTGCTAATTTGAAAATTAAAAAACTCGGATATGAAAGAATACTTCAAAACTATTATCAGACAAATCTGACAGCAATTCAGGAAGTCAATGACGCACTTTTATGTGTCAAAATGGATAAAGATAAAATGGACAAGGTTCAAAAACAAAGAGATTTGGAAGCAAAGGACTTTGAATATTCACAAGCAAAATACAATCAGGGAGCGATTTCCAAACTTGATTTAATTCAAAAACAGGAGAATCTACTTGATATAGACAAAATGCTCGCACAAAACAAGGTAGAATTTATGGTAGACGCAATAGGTCTGTATAAAGCTACCGGAAGTAAAATATAACTCCATACACTATAGAAAATTATATGTAATCACATCACCTCTTTACTTTAAAATATTTTTTAAAGTAGATCCGGCAAAAATCCACATTTGCCGGTTTTTATTATGTTTATTTTTTATTTTTGTCTCCGCGAGAGCGTACGGAAATTCTGACAGGAGTACCGAAGAAACCGAAGGCTTCGCGGAGTTTATTTTCGATATACCGTTTGTAATGATCTTTCAAAAGTTCTTCGTTATTAACAAACAGCACAAAAGATGGCGGCTGAGTATTAATTTGAGTTGTATAAAGAATTTTAAGTCTTGCATTTTTAACGCTTTGAGGCGGATTAAGAACATAGGCTTCGTTTATAACCTTATTCAAAAGACCTGTAGAAACACGCTTTGTGCATTGTTCATAAACTTCAAGAGTTTTTTCAAAAATCTGGTTCAGACGTTGTTTTGTGACGGCGCTTATGTAGATTTTCGGAGCGAAATCAAGGAACGGAATTTCGTTTGCGAGTTTCAAATCAAACTGATTGATTGTATTAGATTTTTTATCTTCAATCAAATCCCACTTATTAACTGCAACAATAAGGCCTTTACCGGCTTCAGTAATAATAGAGGAAATTTTTTTATCCTGATCGGAGATTCCCTGAGTTGCGTCAATAACCAGCACAGCGACATCGCAATCTTTAATTGAGCGGATAGCGCGGTCGACGGCAAATTTTTCGACGCCCCATTCTACTTTAGCTTTTTTGCGGATACCTGCGGTATCAACAATAATGAACTCTTTGCCGTGATATTTAATACGGCTGTCTATGCTGTCGCGGGTTGTTCCTGAGATATTGGATACAATCACGCGGTCTTCGTTTAATAAAGCGTTTACTATAGAAGATTTTCCGGCATTCGGGCGGCCTACTATAGCAATTTTAATAGTATCATCTTTTTCTATGTCGTCAGAGATTTCAAAATCTTTAGTCACGATATCAAGCAAATCACCGACCCCTCCGCTGCCGTGGAGTGCGGAAATCCCGACAGGTTCGCCTATTGCAAGTGAATAAAAATCATTAATCATTGCAAGAGATTCAGGGTTATCAAGTTTATTAACGGCGAGGATAACGGGTTTATCTGTCTGACGGAGAATATTTGCAATATCTTCATCTACAGGGTTAACCCCGTCTTTTCCGTCGACGAGGAAAATAATCTTGTCCGCCTCATCACAGGCAATTTTTGCCTGATCGTAAATAGAGAGCATAATTTCATCTTCGTCGCCCGGCACAATTCCGCCTGTGTCGATTACCGTAAACACTTTGTTCTGCCATTCGACATCAAAATAAATTCTGTCTCTTGTAACGCCCGGACGGTCATCGACAATCGAGTTTCTATGTCCGATAAGGCGGTTTACAAACGTTGATTTGCCCACATTCGGGCGTCCTACTATAGCTACTATCGGTTTTCTTTTCATAAAATTATTGTATCATGAATATTTGTTAATTGAATAATTAACCGATTCTTTTAAAAATATAATCTTTACCTGATTTTTCCTGAAATAACTCTTTCGATGCCTGCTAAATCTTTGATTATTTCAATATCTGAAAAACCGTTTATTTCCATTAATTTTCTAACGTCAGCGGCCTGTCCCATGCCGAGTTCAAAGATGAGATAACCGCCTTTATTCAGTATAGCGGGTGCGCCGTTTGTTATTTTTTCGTAGAATTCAAGACCTTTTTCGTCTGTTGTAAACAGGGCCTGTTCGGGGTCGAATTTTACTTCCGTTTGAATTCCTGCTTTTTCCTGCGGCGGAATATAAGGCGGGTTTGAGATAATTATATCAAAGCTTTCATTCGGCTTTACGTTTGAAAAAACATCGGACTTTCTAAAAATTGCTTTGTTAAATAAATTCAATCTTGAAGCGTTGTCAAGAGCTGTATTCAGGGCATCTTTCGAGATATCAAGCCCGATAATCTGACAATCCGTAAGTTTTGCTGTCATACAGGCAATACAGCCGCTGCCGGTTCCGACATCAAGCGCCATTTTGAAGTTATTTTTATTGATAATCTCAACGGCCTTTCTGACAAGGATTTCTGTCTCATCGCGCGGAATCAAAACTGACGGGTTCACTATAAACTTCTCACCCATAAAGTCCGCAAAACCTATTATATGCTGAACAGGCTGACGTGTGCGGGCGCGAAGTTCTGCTTTTTCTTTTACTATTTTAAGTTTTTCGCTGTCTAATTTTTTACCCATAATTATATCGGCAACAGTATAACTGCAAAAATGTTCTATCAGCATTTTTACTTCCACATTTGCCTCATTTGGTTCTATTCCGCTGTCCGTCAATATTTTAACTATTTCCTGTATCATAACTGTTCCTGATATCGTGTTCGTTTATAATTCTGTCTATTTCGTCGCGAGCCTCCAGCTTGGAGGTTAATTCTTTTTTCTCTATATTATATTTTTTACACAAACGCTCGTAATAATAAAGCTGTTTTTTGGTCGGAGCATCTTTGGACATTTTAACTTCCTGCAAAAATTTGCGTTTCTGTTTTTCAAACTCTTTCTGAGCTTGAATCAAAGGCTGCTGGCTTTTTTTGTAGTCATAATATTTTCGGCATTCTTTTATATACAACTCTGTATCTTTAAGAAAGCCTTCGTCGTCGATAATTTCTGCGAGAAATTCAAACCTTGAGGAATTTATTTCGAGGTAATATTTTTCATCTTCTACAAATTTTTCGAGAATTTGAGCGGTATTTAGGTCGGGAGATTTTTTCACAAGAGCGCGCAAAAAATTACACAACGCGGACTTTTGTGTTTTGGTTAAATCTAGATATATTCTGTTCTTAACTTCATACATGATTAATACTCTTACTAATCAATATACTTGAAGAGTCGTCC
>CALUVN010000059.1 GCA_944324235.1 Candidatus Gastranaerophilales bacterium | reverse complement strand
TCCGTTGTATAAAGCCCCTCCGAAGGCACTTGTGCTTCCGTTTACCGTATTTTCTTTTAAAATACTGCCCTCCATAGTTATTGTTCCGAGGTTATATACAGCCCCTCCCGCACCCTGCTGTGCCAAAACGGAATTACTTTCCCAGTTTGTTCCGTTAACTGTAACATTTCCGCCTGTTTCGTTGTACAAAGCTCCTCCGAAGGCTTCGGAACTCCCTTTTGATGAATTACTTTTAAATAATCCTTTTTCCAGTGTCAGTGTTCCTGAAGAGTAAATACTTCCGCCGGTACTTCTTGAATTTTCTCCGCTTTCCGTATAATTATTTTCAAAAATTGTATTACTTATATCAAGGTTTGTAGTGTTACTAATTGCTCCGCCATAGGCTAGAGAGTATTCCGAAACTTTAATGTAGTTATTTGAAAAACTGCTGTTTTCAATTTTTCCCGTGCCTTCATTTGTAAAAGCTCCTCCGTAACTATAAGCACCCTGCGGTCCTTCTGCATAATTCCCGTTAAACAGAGTGTTGCTTACTGTCAAATTTCCGTTGTTGTAGATTGCTCCTCCATGTGGTATTAGTGAACCGTATGCGTAGTTATTATTAAAAATGCTGTCACTAATTGTCATTTCTGCGGTTGCGCCCTGCTGATAACCGTTTGCAACAGCTCCGCCATAAGAGGAAGCTCCGTTTGAGTAATTATCTTCAAACAGAGTTTTGTTAATATTACTCGTTCCTCCGTTAAGATTGTAAACTGCTCCGCCGACCCCGAAATTAAACCCCGCTGCATCAGTAAAATTTCCGCTGAAAGCGGATTCTTCAATATTTAGGTTTCCGCCGCTATTGTATATAGCTCCGGCAAAGTTAGAGCGATTATATTCCTGTCCTTTGCAATTTAAAATCCTGACGTGGTTAAAAAAACTGTCTTCATTTAATACAAAACCACCAAATACACTCCCGCCGTTTATTGAATGGTTATTCCCTTCAAAGGTTATATCAAGATTGTAAAAGTTTTGTCCTATTGTAGCATCGGAGGTCATATCGCCTGCAAACTCAATAGTGTCTCCGCTTACCGGTTGAGAATTTATCAGTTCGTCAAATGTGCGAACCTGAATTTCATTGGCAGGTGTTTCGAGACTCATTAATAAAAGAATAGCAGCTGTTAATAAAATTTTATTTTTCATACAAATGATAATAAAATTTAAAACTTTTATCTGCTATTATCAAGTCGGGCAATTTTTTTATAATGACTATATTTTAAACAAGCGCAAGGTTTGTCAATTCATCCTCAAGCAAATTTTTCTGGAAAGCTTCGCTTTCGTCAATCATATCAATCATCTCTGCATAATTCGTTTCGTGCAAAACTTTTGACAGTTCGGCATTTCCGATATATTCTATTCTGTAAAAATCGTTATGTTTTTCAAGAATTTTTATTAATCCTATATCTTCAAACATATCAAACAGAAGTTCAAAGACTTTTACCGGTTTTCCAAGAAAACTCGAGCAGCGCTTGAATTCTACCTTGCCGCCGTTATTATTATGGGCAAATTTTAGCATACCTGCGCAGGTCTTTAAAAACTCTTTTTCGTCAAAATATTTGATATCATAGTTCATAAAATGAACGGCTTTCGGATGAGTTTCATTCATGATTCTGTCAAACATTTCTCTGTCTGCCGGATAATCAAAAAGCATCAGCGCATCGCAGCTGCGTAAATTATCTCGCGTTATAATGTTTTCAGTAAGATTTTTATATGGTCTCAGCATGTCAAGCACAGGTTTGCTTTCGGCAAATATTACTATATCCTGTTTGCTTGATTTGACGTAATCATTCACCTGAGGCAGAATGTTTGTTTTTTTACGGTGATCGTAAATTTTTATTTTTTCGGTGTTTTCTTCAGTTTCTTTTAAGTATTCCGAATGTATGTCGTCTATGATTAGCTGAACGCTTATGTTTCCGTTATATTCGTTAATCTGCGGGTGGAAAGCTATATCAAGGGTATCTCCGTTTACAAGAGAAATATCGCCTTTTGACCACCACAGACACGTGAATTCTTCGTTTGCGGCCTGAACTTTTAATCTCAAATGGTCTTTGTTTTCTCCTATAAGTCGTTTTTCTTTGAGTTTTAAATTCCGCATTACAAAAACAGGGTTAGGGTTTGAAGCTCCGAACGGCTCAAGTTTGGAGAGTTCTTCCACAAGATGAACGTCAACTTCGCGCGGAGAAAGTTCCAAATCAATATTTATAAACGGTTTGATTTCTTTTCCTGCCGTGACTTCTTTTATAGTTTTGTTTAGAGCTGCTTTGACAGTTTCAAAAGAGGCTTTTTCAGTAGAAAAAGATAATCCCGCGGCAAGAGAGTGACCGCCGAATCCGTCCAGCAGGTCTGCGTTTGCACTGATAACCTCATACAGATGAATTCCTTCTACACTTCGTGCGGAACATCTTATCTGTTTTGTTTCTTCCGAGTATGTCATCAGGAAAACGGGCTTGTAGTATTTTTCCATTAATTTAGATGCAACAATCCCGACGATTCCGACGTGCCAATCTTTTTTGAACAGGATAATCGCTGGATTTCTGTTACCTTCCGCCTGAACCATTGCATCAGCTTCCGCAAACGTATCCTGACATAATGTCTGACGGACTTTGTTAAAATCGTTCAGGGATTGGACGGCGATTTCTATTTCCTGTTTGTTTTCGGAAATCAAAACTTTCAGGGCATCCTCAACTGTATCAAGTCTGCCGGATGCGTTGATTCTTGGAGCGACTCCGAAGGCTATCTGTTCTGCGGTTACTCCTGTTTCGGTTTTGTATCCTGCGCTTTCCAGAAGCCGTTTCAGTCCGTAATGCTTGCCTGATGTAATAAGTTCAAGCCCTTTTGTTACAAAGTATCTGTTTTCACCGATAAGCGGCACAACATCGGCTATTGTTCCGACAGCAACAAACGGCAGAATTTCATATACAAATGCAGTTTTGTTGTAATGTTCCAGAAGTGCCTGTGCTGTTTTAAACGCCACACCGCAGCCTGCAAGTGCTGTCAGGTGGGTTATTTCTTTTGCCGTCAAATTCTCATTCAGGGCATTCTGCGCTTTAGGGTTTACTATTGCGTAGGCGTGCGGAAGTTCTTCCGGCGCTTCGTGGTGGTCTGTGATTATCACATCTATTTTAAAGCTGTTTATAAAATTTACCGCATCAACATCTGATATCCCGCAGTCAACGGAAATTATGACTTTTGGTTTTGCCTGTGTCATTATTTTGACAAGTGCTTTTGTATCAAAGCCGTGCCCTTCTTTTTCTCTGTCGGGAATGAAATAGTTTACATCCGCCCCTAAATATTTGAATGTTTTGTATAAAACAGAGGTGGAAGTCACTCCGTCTGCATCAAAGTCTCCGTAGATAACTATTTTTTCTCCGTTATCTATTGCGCGGGAAAGCCGCTCTACGGTTTTGCCCATATCCGTAAATGCTCGCGGGTGGGTAAGTTTCATCTCAAGCGGATTTAAGAATTCCTGTATGTCTTTTTCGTCCTTTATTCCGCGTGATGCCAAAAGCCTTTCCACTAAAGACTTTTCGTTCCCCTCATACTTGTTTAAAATCCATTCTTTCATAGTCTTTTCTATCTATATAATAGCACAAACGCCCTTTTCTTCTTATTTGTTAATATTTGTAAATCATTAGGAGGGCATTTTCTCTTAATATAATCTTTACTTGTTGACAAAAAATTTATTTGATGTTAAAATAAATGTGGGGTAAATGTATATTTATAAGTCTTGTCAAATGACGAGACTTTCTTTTTCGCTACATCGTTTTTTGCTGATAATTATAATTAAGGAAAAAATCTTCGTCAAAATCGAAGGTTTTAACCTCCTGATATTCTGTCGGTAAAACGAACGTAATCTTGCCGTTTGAGGCTTTTTTGTCCGTTTTCATTATTTCTGTAATTTGGTTCATGTTGAAAGTTTTTACAGGTGTAAAGTTAAATTTGTTTATAATGTCATCTGCGAGAAATTTGTAATTTTTTTCGATTAAGCCTTTTTCCACCGCTAAATTGAACGCAAAACGCATGCCTTCCACAACGGCTTCTCCGTGTGTGTATTTCCTGTAGTTTGTAATTTTTTCAACGGCATGCCCGTATGTGTGTCCGAAGTTCAGAATTTTTCTCAATCCGCCTTCTTTTTCATCCTGTTCTACGACCGCGATTTTCAAGCCTACGCAGCATTGGACAAGTTTTTCGAGGGTACGCGTGTCTCGGTTGTTTATTTTTTCAAAGTTATCGGAGAGGAAATTAAACAGGTTAATTTCTTCTTTCGGCTTGCAGCTTTTTTCTATGAACGAGTATTTCACAACTTCGCCCAGACCTGTTTTGAACTGTTTTTCGTCAAGTGTTTTTAAAAAGTTTATATTAATGAAAACAGCTTTCGGCTGATAAAAAGCACCAACAAGATTTTTGCCGAAATCGGTATCTATTCCGACTTTTCCGCCGACAGAGCTGTCTACGCACGCAAGAAGTGTCGTCGGAATCTGGATAAAATCTATTCCGCGCATATACGTAGATGCCGCAAAACCTGCTAAATCACCCGCAACGCCGCCTCCTATCACAATGAGAAGGTCTTTTCTGGAAAGTTTATTTTTAAGCATTCTGTGCAGGATTTTTTTGTAATTGTTAAAGTTTTTTTCTTTTTCTCCGTCTTTCAGGACGAATGTGTCTACTGCTGGAATGTTAAGGGTTTTGCCGTAGAGTTTATTTACTTTTTCTGATATTACGACGAAAACTTTCCTGTCTGAAGTGTACGGTTTCAGTTTTCGGACAAGTTCCGATATTTCCGAACTTTCTATGTATATGGGGTAAGATTTATCAGTCTCTTTAATTTTTACGCACAATTCAGACATTTAATAATCTCCGTTACTATATTATATGGAGATTTAAAATCCGTGTCAATCGTAAAGTGTGCAAGTTCGTAATTTGCCCGTCGTTTCTCGATTATGGCGGAAATTTTTTCCGGTGAAAAATCTTTACCTAACAGCGGACGGTGGGTTTCGTTTTTTATTCTGTCATATATCACGTCAGGGGAGGTTTTAAGGTAGATTACGACGGATTTTTCAAGGAGAAGCTGTCTGTTTTTAGGGTTTTCAAAAGCTCCTCCGCCTGTTGACAGAATCAGATTATCGCCATTTAGGATTTGAGTGATGACTTCCGATTCTTTTTGGCGGAAGTACTCTTCTCCGTATTTTTCGAAAATCTGCGGGATATTTAGCCCCTGTGTTCTTTCTATTTCAGAATCCGCGTCAATGAGGGAAAAGTTCTGTAAAACCTTTCCAAGTTCTTCTCCAACGGTTGTTTTGCCGCTGCCCATCATTCCTATCAATGTTATGTTCATTGTTTTTTTGATTTATCCGCAAGTTCGCTGTCTACACGTAAAAATACAGGTTTGATGTCTTCTTTTGAGATAAGTTTGCCTGTTTTTATATTGCTGCAGGTTAAATCATCCAGTTTGATATTTAAATCAAATGACAGTTGTCTTGCCATTTCTTTGGCAATATTCGGGCAGTACGGATAAATCAGTGCTGATACAACGCACATAATTTCCAGTACGGTTGTAAGCACCTGTCCGCATTCTGTCATTTTTTCTTCTTTAGCGAGAGTCCAAGGGGCGTTGTCTGTTACATATTTATTTGTAACATCAACGAGCTGGACGATTTCCTGTGCTGCTTCCGAAATTTCAAAGAAGTCAAAGTGTGTTTTTACTTTTTTAACTGTATCTAGTGCAAGTTTATAGAGGTCAGAATTTGTTTTGAATTCTTCTTTAACCTCTCCGTCAAAGTATTTAACGAGCATTGATAACGTTCTGTTCAGAAGGTTGCCCATACTGTTTGCAAGGTGTGCGTTAACTTTTTCTTTAAAATCGTCGTCGGAGTAATTTCCGTCGCGTCCGCACGGTGCAGAGGTTGCCATATAGTATCTCAGCGGGTCAGGAATTGTCAGGTTGAAACTTTCCAGTACTCCTGTCGGAGAGATAACGTTTCCGAGTGATTTTGACATTTTTGTTTCGTCAATAGTAATCCAGCCGTGGGCAAAGATGTGTTTTGGCAGCGGAAGGTCAAGTGCCATAAGAATTGCAGGCCAGTATATGCTGTGGAATTTCAAAATATCTTTACCGACAACGTGAACATCAACAGGCCAGTATTTTTTGAAGGTTTCTGAAGGCGTTTCCGTATCATAACCCAGCGCCGTAATGTAGTTTGAAAGTGCATCTATCCATACATATATGGATTGTTCAGCATCATCAAGAACATCAATTCCCCATTGAACGTTTGATTTTGCGCGGGAAACGGATATATCCTGAATGTCTTCAAGCTGGTTTAAAACTTCGTTTGCTCTGAATTGCGGCACTATAAAATCAGGGTGTGATTTTATGTGTTTGATAATTGCGTCTTTGTATTTTGTTAATTTAAAGAAGTAATTTTCTTCTTTTACGACTTCCGGTTTTTTAAGGTGGTCAGGGCACAGACCGTCTTCGGTGAGGTCTTTAGGGTTCAGGAAGCATTCGCATCCGGAGCAGTACAAACCTTCGTATGAATGTTTATAAATATCACCTTTTTCAACGAGTTTTTTGAATATTTTCTGTACAATAGCTTCGTGGTCTGCGTCTGTTGTTCTTATAAATCTTGTGTAGTCAATATCAAGAGCTTTCCACGCATCTTTGAATTTTTGGGCATTTTCATCGCAGAGTTCTTTTGGTGTAATCCCTTTGGCTGCTGCTGTCTTTTGGATTTTAATTCCGTGTTCGTCTGTTCCTGTCAGGAAGAACACATCATCACAGCGTTGAGTGTAGTGTTTTGCGATGATGTCAGTCAAAATCTTTTCATAAGCGTGTCCGATGTGCGGAGCGCCGTTTACATAGTCTATTGCCGTTGTTATGTAATATTTATCCATATATTTTAATCCCTCATACTTTGTCTAAATTATATCATGAAAATACTTTCGTTCGTATTTTTCTGTAAGGCGGCGGGTTTGTTTTAGAATTATTAACCTTTGTAACAATATATATTTTTTATGTATAAATTAGTCAATTATTTGGCAAAAAACTTTTTTATATAAATATAACGAGGTATAATACTTACATGGATGAGAGAACCGAAAACAACATAACCGTGATTGAAAACAAGGAACTTCTTGAAAAAGAAGAAAAAATTGTCACATCACCGACTGTCGGGCATACAACAAACCCGATAGCAAAAAAACTGCTGAAATTTCATCAGGAGCAAATAGCAGGGCGTTTTTCGGTTAAAGATTTATTTAAGAAGTAACGGTATTTAAGCAAAAACTTTCAAAGTCTTTTAACAGTCGGCTTTTGTATAAACTGTAGTTTATAGTTCCCTCGCCCCTTGAGGGAGAGGGTTAGGGTGAGGGGTAGAAACATGATGTTTGGCAAAAAGGGGGTTGTGCACCCCCTTAACCCCGCACCAATATTCTTTCTTTTTGTTGCGATGCAAATAGAAAGAATATTGGATAAGAAAGAAAAACACGCGACTGAATGAAACGAGTCATCAGAAACTACGTTTCCGAACCTTCCTGCAGCAAACATCATGTTTGGCAAACGAAACGTTTGCATCAACATTATTTCCACAAACTGAAAAATCGCCTGTATTAGGTATTCAAGAAGTTTTGAAAAACTTTGAAATGCCGGCTTTTGTTTAAACCGAATTTCCCTCCCCCGTCAGATTGACCTCTGTGAGGGGAGGGAATGAGGGAGGGGGCAAATATGATGTTCGCATCATTAGAGTCGAAAGAAAAATTATTTGAGGACAATAGCGAGAGCAGAGTGAGAGCGTGTTCCGAAAATGATTTTTCTTTTAGGGTTACAATTAACCCCTCACCCTACCCCTCTCCCCCAAGGGGCGAGGGAATTATGATAACGTTACGTTTGCATCATAAGAGCAGAAAGAAAAATTATTTGAGGACAATAGCGTGAGCAGAGCGGTAGCGTGTTCCGAAAATAATTTTTCTTTCGATAGTTAATCTGTGCGCAGCACTGCAACGGACTATTTACTCTTCACCATTCACTCTTCACTCATCTTTCGTTTGCCAAATCCTCCGT
>CALUVN010000058.1 GCA_944324235.1 Candidatus Gastranaerophilales bacterium | reverse complement strand
GGCATACAGTCTCACGTGGCTCGTACCTCGCCGGTTCGAACTAGTATCCCACAAGGGGCGAGGGATTAGAAAGATTATATAGAATTTTAATATGTGCAATAGGTGAACTCTTCACCTGCCCTCAGCCGACTTACGTCGGCATACAGTCTCACGTGGCTCGTACCTCGCCGGTTCGAACTAGTATCCCACAGGGGGCGAGAGATTTGAAAGATTATATAGAGTTTTTGTGTTGCAGGTTTACTGCCGTCTGGTATACTTACCTGATGTCTTTTTATGTGCCGAAGAAAATTATCGGCAGGTCATTGTCCGCGGCATAGCGGCGCAGGTATTCCGGTACTTTGTCTATTGTGTATTCTCCCGGTGTACCGTCATCTTTGTGTTTGCCTTCAAAGAATATTCCCTGAATTTTCGGACGGGTTATGAGTATTTCATTATATTGACGTCCGGCAGAACGTTTGCCACCTTCCATAGCATCAAATATTTCCCGTATTGCGCGGGCAGCTTCAGGGTGGGTTTTGTCAAGTTCAAGTATTGATTTGTCGCTGATTTCTGGCAGGAATTTTGTATACTCTTCATCCGACAAGCCTAACTTTTGTTTTAACAATTCAGATATGTATTTGCGTTCTTCGGAACGTTGAGTACTGAAAAGATATTCATCTTTTAGCAGTTCTATATCTTTTTTCGTGCCGGAGCCGAAATCTCTGTAGTATGCAGCATGTATATCGTCACTCGCTACATCAAGGATAAATCCCTGAGTTCTGAATACATGGTAGTTACCTTTTTCATAAGTTATGTATGATGAACTTAAAAGCGCATCGGAATCAATCTGCCCCAGAGCCTGGAATGTTGCACCCGCACCGTCATCATCAAAGGCGTGAACAAGAACATTCAGGTCGTTTGAGTTCAAGCCGTCTGCAAAGCCGTATTGTGACAATTCCATATCAGGCTGCAGGTATACTACTTTGTTTTTAATTCCGTCTATTTCGACTTCCACAACGTTCTCGCCGTCCGCAATAATATCAGAAGCATGAGGAATTCTCTCCTGCGGAAGGTGTATTGCTGTTTTTTGTAATTCTGTTACAAGAGCACCGATTTCTTCATTACCCTTGACGAGTTCATCTTTGTATTTTTCGTAAAATTCTCCGCTGCGTTTGACACCGGCAAGGTCAGCTTCAGCCAGAATACTTGCCATTTCAAAGGAGTTCCCCTGACGGAGTTCAAACGCTGTCTGTTTGGCGGCTTCTGTTTTTTCTTCAGGTGTCATTTGACGGAATGTACCGTCAGGATTTTTTATTTTTTTGTTGTATTGTTCAAGCCAATCATGGTTTTTGATTATTTGATAAATTTTCAGCCGTTCACTTTCAGGCATATCCATTTTGCTCAAAAGATAGTATGTATCAAAGGCTGAATATGCAGGGTGAGTTTTGTCAATATGATTTTCGGCTTTTGTCAGGTCATGCATAAGCGTTGCAATCTGGAGAGCGCGTTTATCGGCTTCCGGAAGTTTTGCATATCTCGGATTTGACATCACGCCCTGCATAACTTTAAGAGTATGAACATCAACCGTAAAATCATGGGTTCTGTGTTGAACTTTGCCAACGGTTGTCAAAAATTCAGGGAATGCTTTTATGATATCGTTCAACTGCGCGGCAAGTTCAGGGTTTCCGTCGATATGAATTTTATTATTTTCGGAAAATTGTTTTACATACGGACGCATTTTTTCGATTACGGCTTTTGTCTTAGGGTCTGTAATTTCTGCCATTTTGGCACCGTTATTTATGTTTACCGGATAACCGTTCATTACAAAGCTTCCGTCAGCGAGTGTTCTGAATTCAAAGCCGAAGTAGTCGGTTGCTTTCATTTTTTCCTGCGGTGTAAGGTCTTTCATTAGTTCCTGCATGTGGGAAATAAATGTTTCTCTCGGGTACGTGAGTTCCAGTTTGAAGTCTAAATCTTCAAGATTTGTTTTCATAAAAGCACCGTTCGGGTCTGCAAGACTGTCCATTGCTTTGTAGTAATTTTGTTTAACCTCACGGGTGAGCGGTGTTGTATCCAAACCTAATGATTTAATAATCTTCGGCAGAGTTGAACAGTAGCTGTCCTTGTCGTGCGGAATCAGGTCGCAGTTGATTATTTTCTGGAAAGTCGTGTCATACAGGTCTGCGTTGTATTTAATAAGAAGTTTCATCAAATTGCGTTTTTCAGCAATGCTTAGTTCATTTATCTGCAAATCTTTTCTATCCAGGTAATCTGCGAAATCATTTAGTTTGACGACTGTAGAGCAGTTGATAGTTCCTGCATATTCAGGATGTGCTGAGAATACTTTTGCTATTTTGTCAAGTTTGAAATTTTCGATTTTTGAAATATCTGCCAGTCCGTTAAGATTCATAATGTCTATTAATTTTGCTTTCCTGTTGTTAATTTCAACTTCAGTATCGTGCAATACACGTAAGAAATCGGCTATTTTTTTAGCGTCTTCGTGTTTTAAATTCACCATATTTTCCTCAAGAATTGAGTATACAGGGCGTTCTTTACCCATTGCGTCTTTTATTTTTATGCCTTCAAACAGTTCAAGATTATCTGCAATTTCTTTTGCAGATTTGCCGTGTAAATAATAAGAACCATGTTCAAGTTGTTCATCGGACATATTTTTATGCATCAATTCCAGAAATCTTTTTACATCTGTCATTTTGTTGTTTGCCGGATCTGTAATTGCAGCGGCAATCTGTTGATAAGCTATTCCAATATCATTTTCATTCAAAGTCTTTATGATTTCAATGTTTTCCATCAGAGCTTTTTCATCTGTTTCAACATTATCTTTTAGACGGTTTCTGGTTGTAGTTGCAATTGCCCCAAGCAGATTATGATCATTCAGTACGTGACTGCCTGCGGCGTGGAGTTCTCCGATTGCTTCTTTAGGACAGTTGTAAAGCCCGTACAAGAATAATACCTCAAGCCGTGACACAGAAATTTCCGGATCTATGTCAAGCAGATGGGAGGCAAATTCAGTTTTATTTTTGTCATTACAAAGGTTTAGAATTTTCTTTGTGCTTTTTAAATCTCTTGTGGTAATTAATTTTTTGTATAAGCCAATATTGGCAGGCGTTTTCATGACTTGTAATGCCGTAATAATTGATTGTGGGTTTTGATTAAGTTCGGCATCATTAATAATCTTATCTAACACTTCTCTTGTGTGGGCTTTGCCATTTAACAATATCCGCCTGATGGTATAAGAGTCATTGATACCGTGTTTAACCAAATCTCTATATATTTGAATGCCTTCCGCGCATAATTCGTTGTCTCTTGCATAATAACTTGTCATAAGAGTTTTTTTGATGACATTAGGAATATCCTTATTTTCCGCTAAAGTATACGCCATTTGGGCAGTAACATTAAGGTCAAGATTTACAGTACCGTTTGAAGTGTTATAAATGCCATTGCCATACTCGTCTTTCAATCCTAAAACATAAATATTTTGTTCATTGCTGTCTTTTATATCAAACGGCGGTATATTTTGATTGCCGTTTGATGTGAGAACATGCTCTTTTATGTAACTGTGCAAATCATATCCTGCTTCTGTCATACGGTTTGGATTTAAAAGAATTAATTTGAGAAGTTCTTTATCAGAAGCGTCATTTATTTTAATATTTGAAATATTTTCTTTAAGGAACTGAACATTTGCATCAAAAGTTGCGGAATCAAATTTTGCCATTAGAGCAAGACTCCTCAAATTTGCAAAATCTATAACATCTGAAAGGCTCAGAGTTTCGCCTGTGGAGTTCATAAATTTAATATTTGTAAGCGCCTCACTCACTTTATTCAAATCTGCTACATCAGTGTAGTTATACCTAAGACCGCCTATTATCTCGCGTACATTATCCATTTTTGAATAACCAGTTTTATTCAGAAATTCAACAACTTTAATGGTGTTATCAACATCTACTTGTTCTCTGACAACTTTATCAAGACTTACCATTGCTGTCCAGTCGGAGCCGAAAACTTTTTCCGACCCGTTTTCTGTTTCAATAGTAAGATCTTTCAATTTTTCGATATTATCAAGAGTTTGTTTAACATCTATAGTAAAGCTTTCGTTTGTGAATGTGCTTAGTAAATTATATAAATTGTTGATATTTATTGTATCGAGAAGTGATCCGTTTTCTGTTTTAATTTCGCTCAAACCTTTGATTAATGAAGACTGTAATTTTAGGACATCCATATTAATGTCATTGTCGAATTTGTGTCCGACAAGACAATCTGACAGACGTTTTTGCCAGCTGCCATCAAAATTCATTGTTGTCGGGATAGCATCAATTTCGCGTCTTATGTTAAATTCTTCGACCAGATTTACGTTTTCTATATCTTCATGGTTCAGAAAATATCTTGAGCAGTCATCAATATAATCCGCATAATCAGGAAACTGTTCTTTGAGCTGTTTTTGTACAAGATAATTTTTTTCTAATTCCGGAGTGAAATCAATACCTGCGTGTGTTTTTTCTGCAAAGAACATAAAATCCATTTTGTCTTTTAAATCAGGATATTTTTTGAGCAGATTAAGCATATTGTCATAAATATCTGCGTTCAAATATTTTATAGAACCACATACAACTAAATTTTCTATATTGCCTGCGACTTCCGGCAAATCATTTAAAACATCTTTTATTGCAGACAATGCTTGTTCCGGCATCATAGTAATTATATCTGCTAACGGTGCACCATTAGTATTTTCCCTTATGGCAAAAAATACATCCAGATATGGTTCTTTTTCCGGTGTGAGAACCTGCAAAACATCTAAAAGTTCATTGTAATCTTCACCTTTTGTTTCGTAAAGTGATATTGCGCCATGACTGTTCGCTTTTCTGTGCTCTGCTAAATCGTCAAAATGTTTCAGCAGATTTTCAGCTAACGCTTGTTTGTCAGGGTTTGCTGTCAGGTATTTTTTTAAATTCAGCAAATCACCGTCAGAGAGTTTTTCTTCGTAAGCGTCAATAAGTTTTTCAACATTTTCAAAATTTGTTTTTGGTTCACCGGTTGGTCGTACATCAGAACGAGCCGCTGCATCAATTTCTGTTTGCGGTTTGAACGGGCCGAACGGTGCGACTTCATCAAGTTCATCCGCACTGATGCCGCCCTCTAAAATTTGGGTTTTAGGGCGTGTCGGGTCTGTGAATATCTGGCGTTCATAAGCGGATTGCGCCAGGCTGCCTGTCATTTTACCTTTTTTGACTTTTTCTGCATAGTCGTGAAGGAGTTCAAGGTTTTCTGCACTCAGGCGTTTGTCAAATTTTTCCGGCAAAATAGGAGGTGTACTGTCAAAGCCGAGTTCGAGTTTTCTCAAATGTTCGTAGTGCGCGGTCAGATATGCGTTGTATTCGTCAAATTCAGTTTCCGTCATATTATCTTTTGAGAGCAAATCTTCTATCGGAGCATAGAATTTTCCAAGTTCAGGGTTGCCTGCGGAAATATCTTTGCCTGTTCTCAAATCATACGGTACGTGTTCTGCTTCTCCGAATACATTGACTTTTTCGCCGCGCAGCTGCCATTCAAAGACATCGCCGTCTTTTGTTTCAAAGTTCATTTGTAGAGCTGTGTAACCTGAACCGCGGACTTTTGTGGTTGCTTTTTTGTTTGCAGCTTTAATCTCTTCCGGCGTAAAGTGCGGGTCGTTTTCATCTATTCTGCTAACAATACTGAAATCGTGTATTTTTAATGATGCGGCGTGGCGTTGAATTTCTTCCAGCTGACGTTCTGAAAAATACGGAATGCCGTCTTTGCCCATATAGTTGCTGATTCTGGTTAGTTTTGTATCAGTTTTGCCGGCTGCATAATTTGAAAGTAACTGTTTAATATTATCCACCATCGGCTGGGATTGAAGTTCTGCAGCGCGAAGAATTGCCCCGTGTTCATCACCGGCTTTCAAAAGTGCCTGTACGTCAGGATGGTTTGTAAAATCTCCGTTTTCTAATTTGGTTCTGACTCCGACAGCGTCACGAACATCATCTACAGCATCTTTTATGGATGGTTTGCGTTTTCCGTTATCCGTAAGATAGTTTGCAATTTTGTCATACAAGCTTGTTGCGCTTTTTGCACGGTGAACCATTGTTTCAGGCGTGCCGAGTTTATTGTCATACATAAATTGAACAATGTCATTTTCAACTTCCAGTGCACGTTTGCGGATATTGGCAACGTGTTCGTTTATGATTTGTCTGCCCTGTTCTGTTATGACAAATTTTTCTCTTGGTGCATTCGGTTTGTCCGGATTTTCAGGAAGTTCAATTTTTTGACTTAATTTATCAAATGTGTGAGTCTTATGGATATCCCAGTAGCTGAAATCTTTCATATTCAGCTGCCATTCCGGCATACCGAAATCCAGCAGCATTTGTTTGAATTCCGGAGAATACTTGCTCATATCGCCCTCTGCAGCTACGGCAATAAATTCTGCAGTATTATTGTACGCATAAGGGATATGTTCTTCAGAAATTCCTGCGCGGAGGAATTCATCTTTAAACTGGCATTTTTCATAAATCGGCTTGCCGTCTTTATCTTTCGGCATAATTTCAGCAAGATTATACTTAGGATTTATGTTAAACCCGTGTTTTGAATCATTGGCATGGGTTAATTCATGGCGAATTGCGTATGCGACACGGTTATAACTTAATCCGTTCATACCAATGGTATGTTCGCTTTGATTGTTATAACCTGCAGTTGTACCTTGACCGTATGCGGATTTATCATCAATATAATCCCGTTTAGCTTTTGAAAAGTCGAACATTGCTGGATATTTTACAGCACCATTACTTACACGTGCCCATTCTGCAAGTTCTGCATCTATATATTCAAGTGCATCAATATCACTTTCTTTTGAAAGGAATATTTTTGTGCCGTATTTTTCGTTGATTTTAATACATTTTTCTTTTAAATCTGCAGGAATATCGTCCTGTTTCAGATAATATTCGTTGTAAAAGTGATTGCCGATTTCACTTTCAGGATTTTTCTGAATAAATGCCCGCATTCTGTCAATTCTGACATCCTGAATAAGATCATCAAATGCAGGATCATCTATTTTTACATCAGGGTTATTTACTGCTGCGGCATATTGTCTTGCCTTGTCCGGATTGGTTTCAAGCAAATATCTGTAATATTCACGAAACCTTGGCATATCCCATTTGTCACCTATATGGGCATATTCACCTTTGAATGTATAGTAAGCATCAACAATATCTTTTACTTTTTGCGCATCAAGCTCATTATTAAGCAACCCTTTGCGTACAAGTTCTTTAAGCTGCGGATCATCTATTTTTTTATAATTTTCTTCAATGCTTTTAAATAGTCTGCCCTGAAAATTTATTGCAGGCGGAGTAGCATCCGTGGCTTTTGATAGAAGTTTCAGATATTCATTAAACGCCTCTTCTTTTAAGCCTGCATTATCTATTTCTCTTTGATAAAGGGCTTTAACATGAGACTCAAATTTTTCAACAGTCAACGCCGGATCTTTAATAATCTGCTCTTTGATTACACTGCCTAAACGCGGGTATTTGTCAAATAAGTCTGTAACACCGTCGCCAAGTTTGCCGTCAGCTTTGATATATGAGGCAATCTGTTCAGCGTTATCTTTTTTAATTTCATCCAAAATTTTGCCGTTAAAGATGTAATTACCGGCTCTGTCTTTTGCATTCATTATTGCAGGCAGATTATCCAGCAATGCCGCGTATTTTTCCGGTTTTTGAAGTAAAACAAGAAGATTATCAATATTCAACGCAGGATTATCGCAATTTTCTTTCAAATCAAGAAACTCATTTATTCTATCATACTGGTGCGGACCTATTAATTGCAATCTTAATGGTGCATAAATTACAGCATCAATCAAATTTTTAGTATCTGTACAACTTTTTTCGTTTACTATTCTCTCTGCCGTATCCAGATATTTTTTATCAAGTGAAAGCAAGCTGCGCATAGCAAGACAAGCGTTTGTTTCATTATAGTTTTTATCTTTTTTGAAATTATTAAAAATTCTGGTAATTTGCGCGATGTCATCTGTATCATATTTCTTAAATGCATTATCCAGCTGTTCTTCGTTCCAGAATTTGCCCTCATCCGCAAATTCTAATTCAAGCAAATCTCTTTTCAATGTTTCCGGAGTTGACGGGTTATTTTTTTCAACAGAAACTGTTTCAGAAACGGATTCTTTTGCGTTTAATGCATCTTGTCCGCCGCGCTTATGGTTTACAGGCGGCTCATCTACAGGCATGAATAGATTCTCTATATCCGTTGTTTCATCTGACACCTTTGGTGACGCAGGATGCGGCTCATCATTTAAGTCAATCTTAGGTATTTCAGTTTTAGGCGCTTTAGGGTCGAGTCTGTAGGACAACTTACCTATGTCAGCAACATCAGAACTTGTTCCTACAATAATACCCATCAGGTTAGCCTTGAGGAGCGACTGCCAATCATCGTGAGTATCCAGAACACCCATCATCGCAAGATCGCCTGCATAAGATACCAAGAAATCAGTTCCAATCT
>CALUVN010000057.1 GCA_944324235.1 Candidatus Gastranaerophilales bacterium | reverse complement strand
GCAAACGCTTCGTTTGCCACCTTCACCCCCATCTCCTTGACAGGGGAATAGACTATCGGTTAAAATATCCGTTATTTTACCATTCTAAGGTGTTGGCGGCGGTGTTCCCGCGCCGCGTCCGCGCTTAAACAAATTGGATATTTTTGTGCCGAGATTTTTCAAACACGCAGGCATTTTGATTTTAAATCCTGCAACTCGTCCTATAATATACAGAAGTGCGGCGGCTATTGTTCCGCCAAAAGCCCATTTTTTCCATGATGAATTTTTTACTATTTCATTATCTTTCTTGTCAGTATTTATAAATTCGTCTGATGACGGGGTGACATTAAACGGCGACATTTTCGGCATATCAGGTACAAACGGAACACTCAAAGGATTGCCCGTATATCGCGGAGCTGTCCCCTGAACATAAGCTGCTGCATCAAAGTCCAAAACTCCTGACATTGCTAAATAATCTAAATCTGATATCCAAGACATAACCGTACCTTTTTTCTACACATGTATTTAAAGTAAATTTTTTATAAAAAATTGCGCTTTAACTTAATATTTGTTACATTTTATTAATATGAACAAAATTTCAGATTACAAATATTTAATTATATTGTGCATTTTAACCGTGATTGCTCTGTTTTTATTTACGGGACATTACAATGAAATTCTTCTGGACTTCGGACGGGAGGTATATTATCCGGAAAGAATTCTTCAGGGCAAAGTTTTGTATAAAGATTTATTCAACATTTACGGGCCGTTTTCTTATCTGTGGAATGCTTTTTTATACAAAATTTTCGGAACATCTCTTTCTACTCTTTATGTTTCAGGCGGAATATGCTCGCTCTTAATTATCGGCGGAGTTTTTCTTGTCGCAAAAAAATATTTGTCTGAAATTCTTGCGTTTGCTGTTGCAATTTTTGCTATCGCCGCAGGAGTTTGTGCGGTTAATTTATTCTCTTACACTTTCCCTTATTCCTGGGGAATGTTATACGGACTCGTTGCCTTTGTGTACTCGTTTCTGTTTTTAATCAAATATGTAAAAGACGATAAAAAAAATTATTATTTATACATAAGCGGACTACTCGGAGGACTTGCCGCAGCAAATAAATACGACTTCCTGCCATTTCTTGCTCTCATAATTTTTGTTTCAGCAAAAAACAGAAATTGGAAAGTCATTCTAAAAACTCTCTGCTCAATGGCTGTTATTCCTTTTTTGTGTATGGCGGTTTTGTTTATACAGGGGATGAGGATTTCAGACTTTTTAAATTATCTTCTGGCAGTCAAAAAAATGACAGAAACAGAAACTTTAAAATATTTTTATATGACACAGGGTGTGTATTTTAACAAAAACGCAATCCCTGTATGGGCCGCAAGCCTCTTCAAAACAGGGGTAACCCTCGGGGGAGTTATATGGGGGGCGTCTTTATTTGAAAAAAGAAAAATTCTTTCTGAAACCATTGTTGCACTTGCAGTTTGTTTAGGATTTTCGTTTATGTCGCCTGTCTCATTTTCTTTCTTCGTAATCCTAACGGCAGGTTTTACAATTTACAGGCTGAAAGATTTTAACCTCGCTATTCCGGGTATCGGAGCTGTCCTTGTAAGCCTTAAATCATTCTGGGGGCTTTCATATATGAATTACGGGAACTACTTTACTCCGATAATTCTTACCGCCTTTTTCGCACTTTTGTTCTCAGTTATACCGAAAAAATTCCAGAAGGTTACGGCTTTATACATGTTTGTAATTGCGTTTGCCGTTTTTTACGGGAATTTTCAAGCCCTGAAAAATCTCGATTACAAAATATCAACAGAAAAAGGCTCTGTTTACACCCGCAAAGACCTTGCAGAATCCACAAATGCACTTCTTGGATATGCTAATGAGAAATTTTCCGATAATTCAAGTTTTGTTATATTCCCTGAAGGGTTGATGGTGAATTTCCTCTCCGACCATCCGTCTGAAGACTTTTTCAATTCCATGCTGCCTTTGTATGTGGAAACATTCGGGGAAGACAATATTACAGCCTACTTAAGACAAAAAAGCCCTGATTATGTAATTTTCAATAATAAAAGCATGAAGGATTATTATTTTGAATATATTTGTCAGGATTATGCGCTAGGGATTTGCGGCTTTGTACAGGAAAATTATTCACCTGAAAAATTCATCAAGAACGGAAACAACTACCTGATTTTCAGAAAGAATTAAGAATAAATAATTCCTTTTTTGGTTTTGTCCATGATATCCCAGAGAATTTTATCTACAAGTTCTAATTCTTCCTGTTTTTCAGGAGATTGTGCAGCTTTCCAGTCAGCAAGTTCTTTTCTGAACACATCACCGTCAACCAGACAGTCGCCTGTTCCTACAAGTTTTCCGTATTTTTCGGTGAATTTTTGATTGAAATCTGCGTATGCTTCAGTTATAAAATCCGATGCAATGGAGGCATTTTTGAGAATTACATTCATATCTGCATCAAGGGCGGTTTTTCTGAGTTGTGAAATTTGACCGTTGGAGGTATCAATGTGAATTTTACCTGTATGTTTACCCAGTCCCATTTCTGTCACCATAGCTTCAGCAAGACGTGTAGCACTTTGCAGGTCAGCGGATATTCCGTAAGAACCGTCTATCCCGAAAAATTGGTGTTCAGCAGAATTTCCGCCGTATGAACAAACTATATTTGAGAATAATTTTTCAAAAGATTGTTCGCCGTTATTATCTTTATGGTGGTACATTGCGCCGCCGAAAATTCCGCGCGGATCAAGAGTTATAAAGTTAACTTTATCCGGAATATGCCATGGTTTACCAATTTGTTTTATCAGGTTATTCATAACTTCTATATTTACAGCATGACCGCATTCGTGGGAGGCAACAATCATTTTTTCATGGGGTTCTATATTTCTGTTTGCAGGTCTGCCTGTTGATATTTGCAGGTACGCTTCCGTAAAATCTTCTTTAGCAACGCTGCGGTGACCGCGTTCAAGAGCTACTGCCTGAGCTCGTTTTACAAAATTTTTCAGATATGTAAACGGAAAACCTGTTGTTGTCATTGCAATTGATTGGATTATATTTTCGCGTTCTTCCGGCGTTTTGGCGGCAAGTTTAATTTTGTTTTCTTTTAGAGCACTTTTAATAACTTCTGCGCGTTCTTTGCTGCTGAAGGCAGGGGTCGTAACTTCAAGTCTGTCAACAAATTTTACTGAATTTCTTGCAGCTTCGCCTAAGATTTGTGCTCTTGAGATAGAGCCGGCAACAAGAATGTTAAAACCGGCTTTTTCGGCTTTCTCCATTTCACTTACAAGCTGTGCCATAGCCCTTTGGTGATATCTGTTCAGGTATTCGCCCAGAATAAAGTTATCAAATTTATCTATGAAAAGTACGGCGGATTTGTTAGGATTCGCATCTGCCTGTGTTGTTAAAAGGGAGAAAACTTTTTTTATTGCAGCTTCAGGTGTCATTGCTGAGGCTACTCCAAAAATATTTACGCCCTCAGAACCGAAATAGTTGGCATCAATTTCTACATAAGGAATTTTTGCTTCTCCTGCGATTGCTTGAGCAGTAAATCTTCGGCCGCTTCCTGCCATAGGATCAAGCGAATACAGAATTATTCCTTTTGTGCCCATTTTGTTTGACTTAATCTGGCGGACTATAGACATTGCTTCTTTCTTGGTTGCTTCTTTGCCTATAATATCTTTTATTCTTTTGCCGGTATCAAAAATGATATCTACTGAGCTGTCGTCATTTGTTTTTTTGAACAAATCTTTTGCTTCTTTTACGTATTCTGCAACGTCTTTTTCATTAATTTCACGTTTATTGATGTAGTAGCTTACGATTTTTTTCATCAGGCGCTGGGTTTTGTCAGGGAAAATACCGTCAAGCATTGCTGAAGCTTCTACGGTCTTTTCCAGTGCACCTTTTGTGAAATTCTTCTTGATATCTTTTCTCAGAAGAGACTGCTCTTTGAATTCTTTTATAACATCTTCCGTACTCAAAACAGGGATGGAGGCTTCTTCAAAATTCTGGTACATATTTTGGATAATAGGATTTTGAATTTGTTTATACAAATTATCTCTTGAGTCGAACATTATAAATTTAATGTTATTAGGCGGATTTTTCATAAGGTTGACGTATTCCGGTGAAAAGACATAAACACCGTTTCCGGCTTCCTCTAAAGATGCCGAGTTTACAAGCATATTGGCAGGATACATCATTATTATATGGGTTTTTGTCTTGTCTTTTGCAAGATTTTTTACTTTCTCATATAAATAAGTGTCTTTTATTGCTGGATTTATTTCTACAATGTTGGTATTGTCTTTGTTAAGACGTCCAAAACCGTTTGTTTCGTCATTTAACACATAGTAAAGGCTCGGGATGAAATATTGAGGAGTAGTTTTTTGCGGTTCATATGTTACATACATATTTGTGCCGAGTGAAAGATTTTTCCATACATTACGGGCTTTCTCGTCATATCGTCTGAAATGAGGTCTGTTTTTTAAAGGAGTTGACTCAAGCATAAGAGTGTCATTTAATTCATAAATAATAGAATTTGTAAATTTTCTGACATCATCTTTATTTCTTGCAAAAATAGCAGCGTTTACTATATTGAAGTTTTCGATTGGTGCGTTATCGCTTTGACGGTATGCAAGGATGTCGCTTACAAGACCTTTTGACAATAAATGATCCGGATTCGGATTAATTTCTTCTTTTGGCAGTCTTTTGATAATGCCCTCAACTTCCCTTAACTTTTTTTGAACTACCTTTTTAACTTTTTTTCTGGCGTCCTTATCTTTAAACATTGCGCCGGTAGTATAATTTTCAAAAAGTCCAATAACATTATTTCTGTCCAGAGAGTCATAGTCAGTCTGTTCTTCGTCCAGAGATTTTATAACCGATGCAACTTCAATCAGTGCGGCTTTCATTACGTGGTAGTGGTTTATTTCATTTTGCCCTGAAGCATTTGCAATTTCTCTTGCTTTATTGATGAAATCAACAGCCGTATCAGTAGCATGGTATTTTATAATATCTTCTTTCGTTTTTATTTTGACTATAGGGCTATCATCCTGACCTTTAAAACTCAGGGCATAATTCTTATATGAATTGGCAAAATTCTTATCCATCAAAGGGTTTTGTACGTATGATGAATTGTTGTTCTGCGGGGCTGACTTCGTGTTTTTATTACTCTGCGGGGCAGATTTTATGCTAAATTGCGGGAATATTTTATTTATCAAAACAGACTCCTTAGACTAAGGTATATAAATTTATTTATTCTATTAAACCGCTAAAATGACTTTTTTTGTTATTTATGTAATAAATCGTTACAAAAACATTTTGTTTTTATAAATTTATGTAAATTTTATGTACATCATGGGTTGAAATATTTACCGACAAGATACATAATATTTATATAAAGGATATGCTAAAGATATTAAAATGAGAGTTTCAAACGGCTTTTACAATGAAAAATATCAACATACTGCAACAGACAATCGAAAAGAATTGCGGCTGCAGGCATTAATTGCTGCAGTCCTGATAGGTTCTGCACCTGCTTACGCATATACGACATTACAGGAAGCAGTATCTGACACTGAGCCAACACGTGAATATATCATAACTTCACCGTCTGAAACAATAAACGGCAATTTAGGCAGTATGGGCGGCGATGGTTCTACGTTAACTATTGATGGCGGAACATCAAATTTCGGGATAGATGGCAACGGGTATAAAGGGATAAATGTTAATGAAGGTCAAACTCTTAATATCAACAATGTTGGGAGTTCTGATGTCCAATATGGAATTAACGAGACAGAACATTACTATGATTTTGTAACGGATGAAAACGGCAATATAACTTTTCAAGAAGTTTCAGCACCTACTGAGACGTCATACAACTTTGTGTTCAAAGATGCGCAGCAATACGGAATGGATGCTGAAAATAACCCTTTATATTATTCCTCTGACATAAAAGACGCTATAGAAAATTTTACAAACCAAGGATGGCATACCGGTGGTGCAATTACTAATAGTGGAAATCTTTCAATTGATAATACAGTCTTTTATAACAACAAAACCAGTACATGGGAGACTGCTTTTGCAGCAGAAGGTGCAGCAGTTAGAAATGAAACTGCTGGTATTATTTCAAACTTAAATGGTACATTTATAGAAAACCAGGGTACTTATGGCGGCGCAGTTTATAATCTTGGGAAAATAGATAGTATCAGCGGTAATTTTATAAACAATTACGCATCAGGCGATGGTGGCGGGATTTTGAGCAGCGGTGATATTGATAAAATCGATGGGGTATTTATCGGGAATTCAGCAGGTTCAAACGGCGGTGCTATAAGAACTAATAGTGGTACTATTAAAGAAATTGACGGGATATTCATAGATAATACAAGTATAAATTACGGCGGCGCAATTTTCAATAACGGCGTCATGGAAAATGTCTCCGGTACATATATAAACAATTTTGGCAGAGCCGGCGGAGGTGCTGTATTTAATAGAGACACAATGAATAATTTAGACGGTTATTTCTATAATAACAGTACGGAAGCTAACGGCGGAGCATTTCAAGCCTGGAATACAAGTAATACAGGCAATGTTTCAGGAACATTTATTAAAAACTTAGCGAATGGTTCAGGCGGAGCTATATACAATAATAACTCACCTATAACAAACATTTCGGGTGATTTTCTTTTAAATACGGCGGGCGGAACTTCTTCAAGTCACTATGGCGGTGCTATTGCAAATAGCGGATACAATGCAAATATAGAAAGCATTAAAGGTAATTTTCTCCTGAATACAGCCGAAAGTGAGAATAGTAATGCCTTTGGCGGCGCAATATACAATTTTAGCGGACTGATAGAAAATATAGACGGGACTTTCATCGAAAATAGTGTTTCCAGCCAATATACCGGCAGAGGCGGTGCTATTTATAATGAAGGTACAATAAATAACATATCAGGGAATTTTTATTCCAATAAAGCTTCCGGAACAGGTGAACGAGGTGCTGGCGCTGCTATTTATAACACTAAGGACATAACTTCGATAACAGGTGTATTTAAAAACAATGAAGCCTATTCTCCCGACAATTTAGCCTATGGCGGTGCAATATACAACAGCCGTTATATTAATACAATTTCAGGTGACTTTATAGGAAATAAAGCATATTCGGATTCTGATTCTCAAAACTCAACCGTTAAAGGCGGTGCTATCATGAGTTATTGGAATTATGCAACAATTGATAATATAACAGGTAATTTTAATGAAAATTCAGCAAAAGGATACAACGCTTACGGCGGTGCTATTTCAAACAGCAATACCGCAATAATAAAAAATATTACAGGTAATTTTGTGAATAATAATGTTACCGGTACAAACATTGCCTATGGCGGTGCAATTGCCAATGAAAGTCAAATCGTCGGTGATTATACAGACGACGTTGTAAACATTGCAATCGTTAAAATAACCCTAACAAACGAGATAACCGGCGAAAGCATAACATTTTATCAATACTACGGCGACGGAACGCTGGATGAGATTATTGATGCTGTCAAAAATGAAGGGTACAAAATTATTTCTTCCGAATCTGAATATTCTCAAGAGGTTACAGAGGTCGAATGGGATACTATCATACAAGAATTTCCGAACGCTGTTGAAGAAGGTCTAATTTATGAGGATAATCCGCTCAATAACTTCGCAGGTGACGATTTTGCAAAACCTACGGGCGGTATCGTTAACTCTTCATTCATTGGTAACTCCGCTGTTTCCTCAAACGGGGCGGCAAAAGGCGGTGCTATCTATTCCACTACTGACCTTAATATTGAAGCTGATAACGCTCAATCCGTTTTCGCCGGCAACTACGTCGAATATACTGACGAAAACGGTGAATTAATCCACGACGACAACGCCATTTATCTCGATAACTCCAACGCGACATTGAGCTTTAATTTGAAAAATAAAGGTTCAATTGTTATGAAAGATAATATTGACGGTGTTACAGGTTACAACGTTGACATCACAGGCGATGACAAAGACAATACCGTTTTCTACCTCCATAACGATATCAAAAACGCTGACGTATCTTTTGATAATACGACTATCAATACTATTAATGACGATGTGCACGTGTATGACTTTAACAGTTTTACCGTCTCAGGCGATACAAACTTTGTCGCTGATGTTGATTTGAAAAATCACGAAATGGATAGGATTACTGCAGACTCCTACGGCGAACACTCAGGTAACTTAAATGTTGTCGGAATGAATCTCCTTTCTGATGCCAATGAAGATGAAGAAATTACTGAAGTCTTCTTCGCTGAAACAGGCCTTATGGATAACGTCACCAATGGAACAGGTGAACTGCCTGACGCCTATCAAACTGCTTATACCCCTATCTACAAATACAAAGTTGATTACGAAACCCGTGAAGATGACGGGGGTTACTTCCTCTTCCAAAAAGCAGGGGCAAACTCTTCTAATCCGTCAGATAATTTCAACGAAGCAGTGCTCTCTACTCCTGTTGCTAATCTTGCTGCAGGTCAAGCCGCTATCAACGAAGCGTTCAAATACGTCTTTGAACACGCTGACGCCTTCACTCAATTACCGTCTATGGAAAGATATGCGAAAATTAATGCAAACAAATATGCTCTCAGCACCGATTTCAACAACAATATGCCTGATTATAGTACTTATCCTGACAAAGGTGTCTGGTTCAGACCGTATACTACTTTCGAATCCATGAACCTTAAAAACGGGCCCGATGTCGATGCTATTACTTACGGAAGTTTAGTCGGGTTCGACGGTGATTTCAAAGAAATGAAAAACGGGTGGCACAGAGTCTTCACAGGTTATGCCGGATATATGGGGTCTTCGCTTAATTATAGCGGAGTTGATACCACTATGAACGGTGGATTACTAGGCTTTACGGAAACCTTCTACAAGGGTAACTTCTGGACGGCTATCACTGCTTCCGCAGGAGCGTCCGTCGGTGAATCTCATTCTATGTACGGTAAAGAAGATTACACCAGTCTATTAGCTGGGGTGGGATCTAAAACCGGATACAACTTTGAGTTCAAAGATGGTAAATTTATCATTCAACCGATTATGTTCCTGTCTTATACCTTTGTTAACACTTTCGACTACAAAAATGCCGCTGGCGTTAACATTGAATCTGACCCGCTGCATACTATTCAGTTAAACCCTAGCGTCAGATTCATCGCAAACCT
>CALUVN010000056.1 GCA_944324235.1 Candidatus Gastranaerophilales bacterium | reverse complement strand
TTCTCATTCTTCCTCCTTTTTTTATTATATTCGAAAACTTGCCTACTGACCGATTACGTTTTTAGGGGGACAGTTCAGGTATGCCCAACCTACTAATCTTCTATCTCAACAAATATATTTGTTTTAAAATTAAAGAATGAACTGAAGACGTTCGAAAAAACTATAAGAGTGGTAGAATATAAATTGCAAGGAGATAAATATTTTTATGATTACCAATAATAATATTACATTTGGAGCTAAGATAAACATTTGTAATGCAGATAATTTATTATCAGCAAAAGAATTAAAAAAGTTGACAAAAGCAGGAGAAAAGATTGGTAAAAACACTGATTCCATAGATATTTACATAGGAAATTCAAAAAATGATATGTTCATATCTACGTACACTACAAATTTCAAATCTAAAGAAAATCCAACAAACATCTATGCCATGTGGTTTCAAAAGAAATCAGAAATATCTCCTTTTGACTTTCTTCTGTCACGATTAAAAAAAATCAACACTATATATAAAAAACTTACATAATAATCTTTAATACACTCTCCTGTCCAATATCAATTTCTATATTCTACACCGTTCGGATAAACTTTTTTCTCATTCCAGTGTAATGCACCAAAAGAAATCTGAGCTTTTTGCAATAAAACTGCCATAGAACTTTACACCTGACAGAGATTTTGCATATTTAAACGGTTAACTTTTATTTCCTTTATACTTCTTAGCAAGGAATTAATATTAAATTGAATTTCAAAACATCGGTTATAAAAAAAACTTGATTCTGAATCAGACAGCTTACGATGTGCAAAGTGTTTTGTTAGCTGGTATAATTCGGCTTCAAGCTGCGCTATACTACTTTGCAACTTTGATATTTGCTGCTTATCTTCATTTGTTAAATGCAATAGATTACCTGTATATTTTTTGATTGGAACAAGTGCACCGAATTGTGTTTGTGAATAATTTGCAGAAACTATCATATTTAACTCCTTACTGATATAAAAACTGACAAAATAAATTTTGCTAAATTGTAAACAAATATTTCCAATTATATTATATAACTAGTGTAAAGAATTTTGAATAATTTGTAACATTTTTGACAAATTTAAATATGTTTGTGTTTTATTTAAATAAAAAACGGAAATAAAATTTTCAATAATAAGGATTTAGAAATTGCAAAATACTATATCAGATTCTTTGTTAAAACACCAAAGTTCATCTTACAAGTACGCAAGCTATGACAAAAATAACTTTCTTCTTAAACTTATTGAAAAAAAATTAACAAAAATCTTTCAAGAAGAAATAGAATCTTCGGATTCAATATTCCACAAGGTCTCAAAACAAACAATTCATAAGATGGCATTATTCTTATCCGGATGCACAAAATGTTCCTGCGCAATCGGCATAGCAGGAGAAACTGCCAGCGGGAAATCAACAATTGCTTACGACATAATTAATACACTGGAAGCGTTTGCTGAAGAGTATTGTCTGAAAAATTTAATCACAAGGATAAATACTGACGATTACTATTATGATCGTTCCGATATGGTTAAAAAGGCAGGAAGTTTTGCGGAATTTGCAAAACACTATGATCTGGATGTTCCGGAAGCGCTTGAACTTTCATTGATGAAAAAGCACATAAAAGCGCTGAAAAATGGTCAAATTGTCCACCTTCCGCAATATGACATGTCAGGAACTGCAATTAGAAAAGATAATGCAATACTTGCAACTCCTTCTAAAATTATAATATCGGAAGGACTCTTTACATTAACAGAAGATGTTGTTGATGCATTTGATTTTAAAATTTACGTTGATGTATCGACTGCTGCACAAAAAGAAAGATTTTACAGAAGAGCAAACGAAAGAAACCTCGGAAGCTCAGTTGATGAGGTTTACAAAAATGCGTCGGATAAAGCAAAAATCCACATTCATCCGACTATCGAAAAAGCTGATATCGTACTTTCAGGAGAAGCCGACAGGGCTGCGTACAAAAAATTTATAAATAAAGTTCTGAATATTGTTAAAGATATAAACGCAAGAACAACTTTACTTTACAGCATATAGACTTTCTAAAAATAAAGCTAAAATTTAACATTTTTAAGTTTATTGACAACAAAGTAATTTTCCAGTTTAATATAAAAGAGCTAGGATGTGATGTGATGAAAGAATTTAAAAGCAAATGGTCATCTAAATTATTTTGGACAGCATGTGCACTTTGTGCCGGTTTATTTATTTTTAAATTAACTGCAAAGTTTACACACAGTTTGTTTATATCATCCATTGCCGGATTAGCTGTAATAATCTTATTGCTGTACAAAACTTATATTTTGGACAACATTTCAATAATACTTACTGAAGATAAAAAATTATTGGTGAAAAGATTCAATAATATTATTAAAGCAATAGATATTGATAACTATTACTGGTCTGAGTATTCAAAATATTCAAATACAAAAGATGCTGAAGATCAGGATATCTATTATGTAAATAAAGAAAATGGTGAACAGGACAGTATAGATTGCACTAATTTTAGTGGTGATGATTACGAAGAACTATTAACACAATTAGGTACAAAAAATACTAACCAAGAACCTG
Source organism: Candidatus Gastranaerophilales bacterium (assembly GCA_944324235.1). GTDB lineage: Bacteria > Cyanobacteriota > Vampirovibrionia > Gastranaerophilales > Gastranaerophilaceae > CALUVN01. The sequence goes on along the minus strand of CALUVN010000056.1, from coordinate 7,751 downwards.
TTAAAGTAGAAACAATAAAAAAATAAGGAGTTAATGAAAAATGGGACAGTATATTTTTCTCGTAGGCGGGATTATCCTTTTAGGATTTATAATTCAAGGTGTTGGCATGGTTGTTCATACGAACATGAAAAAACAATATGAAAATGAACATCCGGAAGCTGCCGTTATGGAAATAAAAGATAATCAATTCCATCCGCTGGGTTTTACAAATACACTAACATGTTTATCAATCAACGGCGAACCTACACAACAAATTATGACAGGATTCGCTAAAAGAGGTCATTATATCCTCCCGGGGAAAAATGTTCTTGAATTACAATACGAAACTCAAAGACCAGGAATTTTGCACAAATGGGTAAGAACAACTTACGATCCGCAAAAAATAGAAGTTAACGTTGAGCCTAATAAAAAATACACAATTTCATACGACAAAAAACAAGAAAAATTCGTATTTGAAGAAGTTGCTTAATATCATTAACTATGGCTAAAATTTAGGATTCAAGTCATTATGTCTGCCAAATCCCAAAACATCTTTACAGACAACATAGCCGCCATAGAGTAACGAACCTGCAGCACCAATCCAGGAGCCGACAGTACTTTTAGACAGCAAAGTCAGCATTGACAATGCAAACGGAACTACATTGGAAACAAGCATTGAAACGAATCCTTTTGAATAACCTATACTTGAATTAAAGAAGGAGCGCCAATTTTGTTCCAGTTCCATATTAAACACCATTCGTGCTAATTTTGATTTTGAAGTACTTGGAGTATCCAGATACATAGTGTTATTAAAATAGTCCGCACTTGCATTTGCATCTGCGGATTTTGCAGTAACTTCGGACTGAAGTTTTCCGACAACATGAGCATCATAGCCTATAATACCAAGCGTTCCGAGCCCGATACCTTTTGCTATTAATTTTGGAGCATTTACGCTTATTTTGCTAAGAAAACTCATGGATTATTCCTTTTTCGTTTCTGTTGTCTTTGTTTCTTGTTTTGTTTCGGATTTTTTGTCGTCTTTAACTTCAAACTCTTTTTCTACTGTTTTTCCGGCCATCTTCAATAAGATATTAGATGCTAACAATGCATCTTGACCATAGCCTGATTGAGATTGCTGCATTGCTTGAAGTAATTGTACGGTAGTTGCATCACCTGTCACATTACGGGAGTCCAGCATGCTTAATGCCAAGAATTTTACTTGTTGAGACGGGTCTTGAAGCATTTTGTTGATTAAAGCAGTCAAGGCTTTATCATCTTTTCTTGACTCATCTTCCATCAAACGTGCGACGACTTCTTTAGCACCCATCAGACGAACTTCTTTATCCTGACTGTTCAGATAATTTTCGAGAGTTTTAATATAATCATCAGTTAACTGAACAATTTTCCTTTTCTCTTTTTTAGGTGTTTCTTTAGTTTCATCTGTTGCAGCAGATTTTTTCTCATCACCTTGTGCCTGAGACTGCGCCGGAGCAGTTGCCGATGAAGATTGTTCATCTTTAACTGTTTGTACTGGAGCAGCAGTAGGGGAAGGAGATGGCTGCTGAACCGTTGCCGTAGCGGATGCTGTTGCACTGGCAGAAGGCTGCTGTTGTTGTGGACTACCCCACTGGTTAATATAATAACCGGCAGGGTAGTGGTTGTTAGGATTGGATTGGTAATTCGGTGAATTTACGTTGTAAACCGGTGCGCCTGCTCCGGGTACACCCACAGTAGGATTAAATATCTGTATATTTACACCTGAATAATTTGGAACCTGAATAGGCTGCGGTTGAACTACGTAATTTTGCATATAATAATACCTTATTACCTACACACTTTATTAAAGTATTTTAAACTAAAAATATTGCTATTTTTTTGCATATTTTAAGAAATATTTACAAAACTTTTAAAATTCGCGGCTAAATAATATAATAAAAATATGAGTTCGTATGAAGAAAACTATCTTAATAAACGCCCGCAAGAACTTTGCCACATGTGCGGCAAATGCTGCAGAGTAGTTACAACAAGTATTCCGTATGATAAGCTGCTTGAACTGCAAAATAACGGAGATAAGGCCGCCTGTGACTTTTTAGGAATTTTTGTGCCGTTTAAAACTATTGAAGATGCTAAAAAAGCAGATTGCGGCACTGTTGAAAACATAATAGCTCAGCTAAAAGCTGATAATAACTACAATGAATCACAAATAACTTTTTACACATGTAAACATCTTCAGGATGATAACAAATGCAGTATTTATGAAAAACGTCCTACATTATGCAGACACTGCCCTTCGACCCCATGGGCAATAGTACCGCCGGGGTGCGGTTTTGAAGGCTGGCTTTTTATGAAACGGGAAGAAGATAAAGAGCGGGTACGAAAAGCAAAAGAGGAACTGCTTGAGCTGCAGGTACTAAAAAATAAAGTGAACAATCCTGATACTCTCAACAAAATTAAAGCTGTAGAGCATAAAATTCAAAGAACTATTGATATGTACAAAAAATACGGTTCTGAAAATTGGTAGGCAAAAAGAACACTATATTTACATCCGTTTCAGGATACTATTATACAGCGACAAGCTTATTTCTGTAGAATTCCGTGTTGATATTAAGCTTTGTACCTATATCAAGAAGCATTTCAACAAGTTTTTTATCTGATTTTCTTGAGGAAGAGCTGCTCAAAATATCACCTATTTTTTGATAAACCTTCGTAAAGTATATATTTTGAGCTTCTGATATATCCAATTCCAGTTCAAGCTTATCTACATTATCAAACAATTCAAGCAGAACTTCGGCCTGCTGCGGCTCAAAACTGTGAACCAGTCTGTTTATATTTTGTATAATTTTCTTGCTAAACACAGCGCTGGACGGCTTTTTATCAAGCTTGACCCCCATTCTTTTGGCTTCAAAATTAATATCAACAGCCTGCTGCAATAGATTTGAATCAACAAAACCGCCTGAATGAACTATTAAATCATTAAATTTATGACTCAATGCATAACCGGCTGAAAGTTTAAATTCATCCGGAATGGTAAGCCCGAGATTTTGCATATGATAAATAGACCCTTTACCTTCATCATACATTTCCTGATATGTTTGCGCGAATTTTGCGAGCTGATCTTTAAGAAGAATTTGCAATATTTTACGGCGTTCTTCAATAAAGATATCTTTGAGCGTAAAGTATTCTTTACCAAAGTACTCATCAAGCGAGCGAATAACTTCAGTAATAGGAGAGAGCATAAATGTTTTTATAAGTTCAACTTTTATTCTGTTAAATTCGGTATCATCAGAGAATTCCTTAATAGCACAGTGGAAATCACCGTTAGAAAATTGCATAAGCGCAAAAATAATATCGGAACGCTGAAGTGTAACTCTTGAAGTAACTTCAATATTACCGACAACAAGTGTTGTTTTCCCCTTTTGAACTTTTTTATAAGCCTTTTTAGAGATAGTATAACAATAAACATCCTCTTCATCTTCAAAATCTTCATATAAGGAAGATAAAGCCCAGAGGCTTGCAATTTGTTTAGTTGTTACGACCGAAGGTTTGACAAATTTTTCGTAAATATCTTTTCCTGAACCGTGTTCCGAGAGATTACTCTTGGCATCAGCAAGGATTTCAAGATATCTTGCTTCATAATCCTGAGTTGAAAAATGTGCTGCAAGCTGCATAGCGCGGGCTGCATATTTCATAATCTGAACAGGCTCAATACCTGAAATTTCTGCAAAGAACCAGCCGCAGCTTGTATACATAAGCATTGCCTGACGCTGCATTTCCAATAATTCCATAGCTCGGACACGTTTAGCGTCATTGAGTTCCGGCTTAAAGTATTTTTCCTGAAACCTTCTAATATTCATTTCGCCGCGGTCAAGAATAACATTGATATAATTGTTACGAACCTCCCAAGGATCGCATGCAAAATAATCTGCGCCCTTTGTTTCGTAGAGCTTAATCAATTCATCGCGGAGATAATCCATTGCATCTCGGAGAGGTTTTCTCCATTTTTGATTCCAGCCCGGATGTCCGCCAGTTGAACAGCCGCAATCTTCTTTCCATCTACCTACACCATGGAAACAGCTCCAGCTTGAAGGTTCTTTAATATCCACTTCATAATCACTCGCATATTTTTCAAGATACTCTCCATAGTTTGTAATAGTGAAACCTTCTTCTTTAGCTTTAACTTTAAGAACATAGGCAAGAGCCATATCTCCGAATTTTGTGTGGTGTCCGTAACTTTCGCCGTCAGTTGCAATATTAACAAGCTGAGGATAATCTCTAAGCTCGGAAACACCCTCTTTAAGCCGTTTTGCAAAGCGATTACCATCTTTTAATAATTCATCGAATGCGACAGATTTTGAAATAGCTCCGTCATAAAAGAATAAATCAATATATTTACCCGGAGCAGACTTAATATAATATCTGTAAGAGCGGGCAGGATCAATATTTCCCCAGCTTACATCACTCCAGTTTTTATCACCGGATTTACGAATTTTAGCAGCTTGATAAGGGGAAAGAATAGTGAATTTAATACCATTTTCGACAAGCACTCTTAATGTTGCATCATCAACAGCGGTTTCTGCAAGCCAGATACCTTCAGGTTTGCGGCCAAAGCGGTATTCAAAATCTCTCATACCCCATTTAACCTGAGTTTGCTTGTCATTTTCGTTTGCAAGAGGCATAATAATATGGTTATAGACCTGAGCAAGAGCATTACCATGACCGTTATGAGCCTCTACGCTTTCAATATCAGCTTTGATAATTCTTTCATAAGTTAAAGGCGCATTAACCTCCATCCACGAAAGAAGAGTAGGACCGAAATTAAAACTCATATGTTCATAGTTATTAACCATATCAAGAATACGGTTTCTGCTATCAACTATTTTGGAAACAGAGTTAGGATTATAACATTCTTTGGTAATACGTTCATTCCAATCGTGGAAAGGAAGAGCACTATCCTGAAGTTCAATAGCTTCCAGCCACGGATTTTCACGCGGAGGCTGGTAAAAGTGCCCGTGGATTGTCAAAAACACTTCTTTATTCTTTTTCTGTGCCGTATCAACTGTATTATTATCCATAACTCTTCAACTCCAAATTTTTAATATTTAATAATTATTTTTCAGATTCAGCTTTATCTGTTGTCTTGGCTTTAGGTTCTTTTACTGTCAGGACTGTAAATTTATCAACATCCATCCACACATCGCCGAGAGCGTTTGAAAAAACTTTACCGCAGAATTCAATGTCATCACCTGAATCTAAATCAATATGTTTTTCTGCTTCTGTACGTTTCATAAAAATCTTCATTTCAGAAAGCGGGATGTTATGATCAAGCACATCCGAGCGTTGAATAAGGAAAGATATATAATCTTCCGAGCTTCTCAAGGCCGGCTGGTAATCAAGACCTAATGTAGAAAATTTATCGAATTTAGCTCTGATTTTGACATTTTTATTAAGATATCTGTTAGGTGCTGCTACCATATCCAGAGGATTAGCCTGAATATAAGTTTTAGATGCAGCCTGAACAGTCACAGGATTTTCTAAATTAATAGCAGACTCGGCAAACACACCTTGAGACGCATTTATAAAAGCACAAGCCGCCAAAACCACAATTAACAGATTAACTCTCTTCATAATATAAAATTCCCCTATATACTTTATACTGTCACTATAGCATAGTAACACATAAAATCAAATTTGTAACTACCTGAACAAATAATTTGCAAATATGATAAACAAAAAATATTAATAAATTTTAATAATACCCCAAAATAGTTAAAGAATCATACAATTTATGCCGATATAAGTAATATAGCACTATATCAAAAGGATTATCGATAATATGGGAATGGCCGCCTCACAAGCTAGATTATTAAGCATCACGATGCGATTGACGAGCAACGAATTTCAATCGCAGATGATTTCGAACAGCAAAACTCGGCTGGCGAATGAGACTCAGGCTGCAAGTGAAGAGTATATGGAAGCTTTAAATGCGACAAAGCTTCAGTATGTGTATTATGACGACAATGGGGAAAGAACCAATTACGATTTGACAGCAAGCACATTGCTGTATTATCAACCTTTGAAGAACCAGTATGCACTTGTAAACCGTGCAGGACAAACCATGGTTAACCACAATGACGCAACAACCTTCCAACAGGCAGCTAACCATGATGAATTCCTTGTCTTAAACGACTGTGCAGAAATGGTTGAAAAAGAACGAGATAACCCAGAATATCCAATATGGCAGTCACAAGAACCTGATCCCGACGACCCAAAATATCAAATAGTAAGTAAAGATTCAAGCTGTAAGCTGTATGCACAATTTGTTGATGCGGGTGATTTTTGTCGTGATCAAGCTTTAAATCATGGTGGTGCAGGATGCTATATACACGTATTAAACCACTTAATCGATTTTTCATATCCAACCGCTGACCCAAATATCACATACCCTGCAACATATGAAACAAGCTTAGGCTCTTCTCACACAATCACCATTGGATATCATAATGGCGGTGGTATGTGTGATGCTGACAACTGTGCAACGATGGCAGAAATTTCTCAACAGATTTCTCATGGGAACGAAGATGGTGAAATTATTTATGCTCCTGATATAAAAGGTAACAATGATTATAAATTAAATGCAGATGGTTCTTATACAATTAATATTGACACACCAATACTTACTGTTGGAGGAGACGGCTATGAACATCCGACATACGATGCAGAAGGCAATCCAATAACAGAAAACAAAGATGTTACATACTATACTTTCAATACTGGTAATGCCGAAGCTGACCAATTACTTGGTAACTATATGCCAGACGGCTCATTAAAGACATTAAAGCAAAAAATTATTGATTTGTACTATGTTGTACAAAATTATGGTTCAATGGGTGTTCCTTATGAAGATCTGGAAAACGCATTGAAAAACTTTCAGGTTGATATGAATACAGCCTTTACAAAAAAAGAGTTTGATAAAGAGGCATATGAAGCCGATAGACAAGAGTGGCTAAAAAATGAACCCGATAAAATAATAAAATACAATGACATTGAAATTACAGACCCGGACAAAGCAGAATGGTATACCAACCTGTGGTATAGGATGAACGGCGCTTATGACGATGAAGAATTAATGCAAAATGCAAACGATGATGATTACAACAATTCAGATGAACTTCATCAAAAATATTACGAAAAGACTGAAGCCAGCCAGCAAAGCTGGGTAGAATTCGACGACACATTGATAAACAGTTCGGAGTGGTTGCAATTTGCGCTGGAATCAGGCGAAATAACGTTAGAAAAAGTAGTATTTAACGAAGATTACGACACAACGACAGAGTTGGAAAATAAAACATGGACAGCAGTAGCGTGGTCATCAACAACAGATATAGTGGAAGTTGAGGATGAACTAGCGATAACAAGAGCAGAAGTAAAATACAATCAGGCAATGCGCGAAATACAAGCAAAAGACAAAGAATACGATAATGACATAAAGAAATTAGACACAGAACACAACGCATTGCAAACAGAATACGATTCAATAAAGAGTGTAATGGACAAGAACATGGAGCGTTCATTCAAAGCCTTCTCATAGGCAAACATGATGTTTGGCAAACGAAACGTTTGCATCAAAAGGGAGTGAAGTGTGAATAGTGAACAGTGAATAGTCCGTTACAGTGCTGCGCAATGATACTCTTCCCGCGCCCCGTCAGATTGCCCTCTGTGAGGGGAGCGGATTTGCGGACGGACGACACGAAGTAAGTCCGGATAGCGAACGG
>CALUVN010000055.1 GCA_944324235.1 Candidatus Gastranaerophilales bacterium | reverse complement strand
GTGGTGAAAAAAGTTGGGTTGACAGACAAAAGCGCAACCTAAAAGACAGAAAAGGATTTGAAAATCTAATACAGCGACAAAACGAATATTAGTAAGTAGTGGTGAAAAAAGTTGGGTTGACAGACAAAAGCGCAACCTAAAAGACAGAAAAGGATTTGAAAATCTAATACAGCGATAAAATGAATATTAGTAAGTAGTGGTGAAAAAAATGGCGATAAAGGGTTTTGATTATCAGGAATTTGCAAAGAACTTGGCGGGGCAGGCGCAAGAATTAGTACCGCCGGAGTTTAGGGAATTTGAAAAACAATACGTAATAAATACATTGTATAATTTTTCAAATCTGGCAGGTGAGGCCTTATATAACGATACCGAATCAAATTTTAACATTGATCAGGCCGTAATGATAACTCAGATTATTGCTGAATGGGCTTATCACAAATCAGTAGACTTAATCCGTTCCGGAATCCCTCAGGATTACTGGGACCCTATTATGCAAAAGATAGCATTTACAATATTTGAGATTGCTAAACAAACCTTTAAACAAGGTCTGCCTCAAGATCAAATATTGCAGCTGATAGAACACCACGTAAAGAAAGTATATGTAGAATCAATAGAAGAATTAAACGCAAAAGGTTTGATAGATGAAGGTCTAAAACAAAAAGCCGAAAGTCAGTCAAATATTGATGCAATGATGCAGCAAATGCAGGAAGAAGCCCCTCCGGAAGAAGCACCTGCTCCGGCAGAAGTACAGCCAGCCCCATCTCCGCAACCTCAGCCGGCAGCCGCAAATGTTCCTGCTCCGGCATCTTCAGGCGTACCTGCAAAACAAGGACCTATGCAAACTCCAAAATTGCTTAAACTTGTAACCTGTGCAATGGTATTCCAAAAGATGAAGCAGGATAAGGTTCAGACAATTCTGGATAAATTTGATGTCAACGACGCAACTGAAGTTATCAAATATATGAATGTAGATGATCTTGTTGACAAAGTTGACCCCGGTCATGCGATGAGATGTCTGGCAGAAATAAGAAAAAGTTTACCTAAAAAACGCATAATTGATACATCAAAAATAGTTTCTCAAGTTCAAAGTGTTGCGGAATATTTCGATAAACCGAAACTGGAAGTTTTGCTGAAATTGGAACGACCAAACGTAAAACGCTTTGTATTCACGGCTTTAGAGGGAGAGTATTACGAAATACCACCGCACGTGGCACAAATTATTGCCACCCATCTTGCCGATAGTGTATAATGTAATTAATCATGATTATAAAACGCAAAAAACGCCAAGAGGAAGTAATCGAACACCCATCGGTTACTCAGCCTGTTGATGAACCTGAACTTAACGGGGATGAAGTTCAGGAAATTGTTGTTGACGATTCTGCACCAGTAGAGGCTACAGCAGAAACTCCTGTTGAAGACGAAGAAATCGACCTGTTTAATCTTGATAATATAGATTTCAAACAACGGCAGGAACGCCGCCGTGGTGATCGCCGCAGGGGATTCAGACGTATAGATGACAGAAATTTGATTTCAAGAGCAAGAGAAGAGGCTGACAGTATAAAAGAAGCCGCAGCCAAAGAGGGTTATCAGGCCGGACTTGAAGCCGCAAAGGCAGATATCGCACAGTTGAAGGAATCTTTAAACACATTTCTTTCCGCCAAACAGGAAGTATTTGACTATATAGCTCCTGATATATTGGAAATAAGTGTTGATATAGCGAAAAAAATTATTAAAAAAGAATTATCACAAGATCCTCAACAAATAATAGACAGCATAATAGAAATATTGAAAACGCTTTCTAAAGAAGAGTCGAAAGTAACAATACGGGTAAATCCTGTACAGGTAAGTATTGTAAAACAACAAATGCCGTCAGTATTGGAACAAGCGGGTCTTGATGCCAAAGTTCTGGTTGTTCCAGATGAAACAATGAGTGAGGGAGGTTGTCTTGTAACGACAACTAACGGAGTGATAGATGCAACGATAGAAACGCAGATAAATATTATTTGCGAAGCATTGAAAGAGGTACAATAGAAGGGTATGGCACAAGGCGCAGCTGCACAACACGGAAATCCATTAAGTGAAATATTCATGGCAATATTTGTGCTGTTTCTTATCGTAATTCTGCTTGTAGAATTACCGAACTGGATTATTAATGTGTGTATCTGTTTAAACATAACTCTCGGGATTGTGCTTTTGATGTTTGCCTTGTATGTAAAAAAGACGCTGGAGTTATCATCTTTTCCGTCAATTATATTGATTGGTACGATGTTCCGTTTATGTTTGTCTATCGCATCAACGAGGTTAATTCTGGCCAAAGGCGAGGCTGGAGAAGTAATTCACGCGTTCGGAACATTCGTAACCGGCGGTAATATGATTGTTGGTGGTGTAATCTTCTTAATCATCACGGTAGTACAGTTCATGGTAATCACAAAAGGTGCTGAACGTATCGCGGAAGTTGCAGCCCGTTTTGCGTTGGACGCAATGCCGGGTAAGCAGATGACGATTGACGCGGATTTTAACGCAGGTTTAATTTCACCGGAAGAAGCGACTAAAAAGCGTGAAGATTTGCAAAGGGAATCAAACCTCTTCGGTAGTATGGACGGTGCGATGAAATTCGTAAAAGGGGATACAATCGCCGGTATCATTATTGTTATAATCAACATTGTCGGAGGTTTGTGTATCGGGTGTTTGCTGAACAATATGCCTGCAGCTGATGCGGTTTCAAAATATACAATCCTGACCATTGGTGATGGTTTGGCTTCACAGGTTCCGTCCTTGTTAATGTCAATAGCAGCCGGTGTATTTATGACCCGATCATCAGCAGCCAGCGAATCTTTAGGTTCAGATGTTGCCGGACAGATTATGAGCAAACCTTATGCTCTGTTTTTCTCATCAGGATTTTTGCTTATGCTTGCACTCACAGGACACTGGACAGGTTTGCCATGGCTTCCGTTCACCGTATTTGCAATAGGTCTGGCAATAGCCGGATTCTCGGTATTAATTAATGCGGATGTACAATCTCAGTTGGGACAATTGGAAAATGTTCGTCAAAACATGCAGGATTTGGTAAACCCGAACAGAATGTACGAGCGTTTGGGTGTTGATGTACTGAGCTTGCAAGTCGGGTCTAACCTTCTTGTAATCGCAGACCCTGATCAGGAAGGTCAATTACTTGCAAAGATTGCTGCTTTACGTCAAAGAGTTACAGACGAACTCGGTTATATTTTGCCTAACATAAGAATTATGGATTCATCAGCACTTGACGCAAATGAATACATGCTTTCAATCCGCGGTAATACGGTAGCTACAGGTTATGTATATCCGGGCAAATTCATGGTAATTGCTGACCAGTGGGATGCTTTGAGAAAAGATGTTCCGCCTGATGCAATTATTGGTATAGACCCGACATATCAAACACAGGCTTACTGGATTTCAGCAGAAGATGCAAAAGCTGCACGCTCAGTCACTGCAATTGATGCAACAGATGTTATCGTAACTCACTTACAAGAGTGCGTAAGAAAACACGTTGATGAAGTCATGACAAAAACAGACGTACTTAAGCTTATGGAACTTGTTCGTTCTCAAGACCCGACACTTGTTAACGACCTTGTTCCTACAATTATTTCTACAAGTGACCTGAGAAAAATCTTTGTTAACCTGATTAGAGAAAAAGTTTCAATTAAGGATATTATATTTGTATTTGAAAGACTTTGCGATTATGCAAGATTCTCAAAAGAGCCTGATATTTTGTCAGAAAGACTGCGTGCAGCATTAGGTCGTCAAATTTGTTTGTCGAATGTTCAGGAGGACAAAGTCTTGTACGCGCTTACGCTATCTCCTGAATGGGAAAAAATTCTTGATGACAGTTGTCAGAGAACCGAGCTTGGAACAATGTTCCTGTTAAATCCTATGCAGGTGCAGGAACTCATAGAAACTACTGCAAACACTCTTGTACGTGCACATAATGCATGCGGAAAGCAGCCGGTAATTCTGTGTTCTCCAAGAATCAGACTTCCGCTCTATCAGCTGTTAGAACGTCATATGCCTACAATCGTTGTAATTTCTTATTCAGAATTGATTACGGATATCAAGGTTGAAGCCATCGATACAATCGGTGAGTCTTACGCTGTAGAATAAATAGAGAATTAGCTTTTTAGGGAATATTTATTTTTGTTTATTTTGCAGTTTAGATTTGGAATTCCGTAATATTCTACATAAATAGTTTTAACATCAAATTTTTATGTTTCCCTCTCCTACTCTTAGGAGAGGGATTTAGGGTGAGGTCTGAAGTGAAACAGGATATACTTCTTTTCAAACTTCATGGTATACTTTATTCTGCAAAATGTAAGGAGCAACTTTGTTAAAGCGAATCGCAATATTTTTAATAAACTGTTATCAACGGATATCAAAATATACCCCGAAAGTCTGCCGTTTTTATCCGACATGTTCCGAGTACACAAAACAGGCAATTATTAAATATGGTTTTTTTAAAGGCTGCTGGCTGGGAATGAAAAGAATTTGCCGCTGTCACCCTTTCAATGAAGGCGGTTACGACCCTCTGCCATAGAAAATTTTTACAAATTGCGTAATTTTTTTGCTTGATATATAATTATTGAGTAAAGGAGAGATTGCAATGGAAACTTTATTAAAAAATGAGGGATTAATCACTAAAATTATCGGTCCGGTTATCGACGTTGAATTTCAGTCAGGCGAATTGCCGGAAATCTATACTGCATTAAATATTACAAGAGAAGACGGAACTGTAGTCGTTGCGGAAGTTCAACAAATGCTCGGTTCAAATAGAGTCAGAACAGTTGCCATGTCTTCAACTGACGGTCTTAAAAGAGGCATGAAAGTTGTTAATACAAATGAACCTATAAAAATTCCTGTCGGTAAACCTATTTTAGGCAGAATTCTTAACGTAATCGGCCAGCCTGTAGACGAAATGGGCCCTATTGATGCAGAAACTTATCTGCCAATCCACAGAGAATCTCCGAAATTAACCGATCAAAATACAAATATCGAAATTCTGGAAACAGGTATTAAGGCAATCGACCTTTTACAACCATACCAAAAAGGTGGTAAAATCGGTTTGTTCGGTGGTGCAGGTGTTGGTAAAACTGTTTTGATTATGGAATTAATTCACAACATTGCAATGGAGCACAGCGGTGTTTCCGTATTCGGCGGTGTAGGAGAAAGAACACGTGAAGGTAACGACCTCTGGAATGAAATGAAAGAGTCAAACGTTATTGATAAAGTTGCTCTTATTTACGGTCAGATGAACGAACCGCCGGGAGCACGTATGAGAGTCGGTCTTTCAGCTTTGACAGCCGCAGAATATTTCAGAGATTACTCAAAACAAGATGTATTGTTATTTATTGATAACATTTTCAGATTTACTCAGGCCGGCTCCGAAGTATCAGCACTTCTCGGACGTATGCCGTCAGCTGTAGGTTATCAACCGACACTTGCAACAGAAATGGGCGAATTGCAGGAAAGAATTACATCAACTAAAGACGGTTCAATTACATCAGTTCAGGCGATTTATGTTCCTGCCGATGACTTGACAGACCCTGCTCCTGCAACAACCTTCTCCCACCTTGATGCTTCAACTGTATTATCAAGAAACATTGCAGCACTCGGTATTTATCCTGCTGTTGATCCGCTGGAATCTAACTCCCGTGCTCTTGATCCGCATATCATCGGTGATGAACACTATGAAGTTACAAGAAAAGTTCTTGAAATTCTTCAAAAATATAAAGAACTTCAAGATATTATCGCAATTCTCGGTATGGATGAGCTTTCTGATGAGGATAAAGAAACTGTTAACCGTGCAAGAAAAATTCAACGTTTCTTGTCTCAACCGTTCTTCGTTGCAGAACAGTTCTCAGGTATTCCGGGTAAGTATGTAAAACTTGAAGATACTATCAGAGGCTTTAAAGAAATTATTGACGGCAAACACGATGACTTGCCTGAACAGGCTTTCTATATGGTAGGTACTATAGAAGAAGCTGTTGAAAAAGCTAAAACATTAAAGGAATAGACTTATGCATTTGAAAATAATTACTCATGAAAGAGTTGTATTTGACGAAGATGTAGACGAAATCTATACCAGAGGAGTAGACGGCGAATTTGGTGTTTTAAAAGGCCATGTTCCTTTAATGTCAGCTCTTGATATCGGTGTTACAAAAGTTCTGCAGGGCGGAAATACTCAATTGTTCACAACAATGGGCGGTGTTTTTCAGTTTAAAGATGATGACGCAATTATCCTTACAACCACTGCGGAACGCGGATCTGAAATTGACGTAGCAAGAGCTAAAGAGGCTCTTGCCCGTGCTCAGGCCAGACTTGCCGATGCCGCTGCAGAAACTGATGCTAAAAGAGCAGAAGCTGCTGTTGCAAGAGCTATGGCTCGTCTAAAAGCTACAATGAACAATTAACACAATGGATAATTCGTTTTACAGTATATTCAAAACCTTTTTTAAAGTAGGAACTTTACTTCTTGGAGGCGGCTATGTAATATTGCCGCTTTTGCAGGAGGAACTTTGTATAAAAAAGAAATGGATTGATTTTGATGAATTGTGTGAGTATTATGCCCTCGGTCAGAGTGTACCGGGTATTATTGCCGCAAATACTTCCATCTTTGTAGGCTGCAAATTGTGCGGGACAAAAGGCGCAATTGCGGCTACTGCCGGAATGGTTACACCTGCATTTCTTTCTATTGTGTTGCTGGCAAAAATACTTGAACAACTGGTCGGGTATAATTTTGTTCAAAGCATATTCTGGGGCGTCGGCATCGGGGTTATAATGCTTTTATTCCTTGCCGTAAAGGAGATGTGGGCAAAGAGTATTGTCGATAATTTTACGTGTGTTGTATTTTTTATCGCATTTTTTCTTTCTGCAGGTTTTAGGATGTCACCGGCGTATATTATTATAGCGGCAATTATTGCAGGTATAATTTATGAAAAGTACAGACAGGCAAAATTAGAACGTGATGTTGATGCCGGAGTTGAAAAATGATTTATTGGGATTTATTTAAAGAATTTTTTCATATAGGGCTTTTTTCTTACGGCGGCGGGTACGCAACATTACCTTTTCTGTACCATATTGCAGAAAATAAGGGATGGTATACAGTTCAGCAGTTGACTGATATGATAGCGGTCTCTTCTGTAACCCCCGGTCCTGTCGGAGTGAATGTAGCAACTTTTGCAGGTTTTGTCACCTCAGGACTTTTAGGCTCTTTAATCGCAACATTAGCTGTTATTTTGCCATCTTTTATTATGATTTTGATAATATACAGACTCCTTGATAAATTTAGAACAAACAAATATGTGCGCTCTATTATTTATATGTTGAAACCTACCGGATGCGGTCTTCTTGCAGCTGTTGGAATAGAGATGTTTATTAAAGATATTAATATGGTAGGGATGCTGCTTTTGATTGCTCTGTTTGTAATGGGGCTTATTAAAAAACGTTCACCGATGTTTTATCTTGGTGTATCAGCACTTGCCGGACTTGTTGCAGGATTTTTTCATTTAATTGATTAATTTTTATATTTACTAGCAAAAAAGTTTTTGTTCATGTTTTTAATATCTCAATTCAATATAACAAATTAACCAAAGGAGATAACCAGATATGAACGTTAACAGAACAAATTCTCAACAAAATTTTACCTCAACACTTATTCCTTATTCATCTAAAAAGCTTGTGCATACTTATTTAGAACCGTTAAATCAATACTTTATAGTTAGAGGGTTCGGTAATGAATCTGTGGAAGCTTTGAGAAATAAAATTAACTTATCACAGGCAGCTATCGGTTTTAGAGACGACGGGCTTGTCGTCGTTGGAAAAGAAAAAAGCGCTGATAATTTTATCGGTCGTATTCTGAAAAAAGTCGACAGCGACGTTAAATATGTTGACGACGCACCTGAAATGAAGGTTGACGGGCCGGTACTGGATATATTTGCATAGCACCTCAAAAATTTTTAATCAAAAAAAGATGCAGTTTTATACAGGCATCTTTTTTTTATGAAAAATTCGAAAATATAACCGGTTTAGATTGCAGTCGTTTCTGATTTTTCAAACATTCTGTATTGAAGCGCCTGCATAAGGTGGTTTTGCGTAATATTTTCTTCCCCGTCAAGGTCTGCCACAGTTCTTGCAAGTTTTAGAATTCTGTCGTATCTTCTGCCGGAAAGCTGGTATTTAATTGCCGCAATTTTCAGCATTTCTTGAGATTTAGCATCCAGCCGGCAGTATTTTTTTATAAGTTTTGATGTAAGTTCGGAATTTGTAAGAATGCCGTCATTTTTATATCTTTCTGCTTGAATTTTGCGGGCTTTAACTACACGTTTTCTTATGTCTGCAGAAGTTTCGACCGGAGCATTTGTATTCAGGAGTTCATCAGCGGTTAGACGCGGAACTTCAATTTGCAAATCAATTCTATCCAGAAGCGGACCGGAAAGCCGGCTCAGGTATCTGTCAATTTGGAATTGCGAGCAGGTGCATTGTTTTTCTTTATCACCTAAAAATCCGCACGGGCAAGGGTTCATAGCACCAAGCAGCATAAATTTAGCCGGATATTTAACGGAATGTTTGCTTCTTGATATCACGATTTCTCCGTCTTCAAGCGGTTGTCTTAAAACTTCAAGCACATTGCGCGGGAATTCAACCATTTCATCAAGGAAAAGTACTCCGCGGTGTGCAAGAGTAATTTCTCCGGGTTTTGGAGTTGTCCCGCCTCCGATAATTCCGACGGCAGATGCCGTGTGGTGAACAGGTCTGAATGGTCTTTGCGTCATAAGCGGTTTGTCCGGCGGCAGAAGTCCTGCGATACTGTAAATTCTTGTGAGTTCAAGCGCTTCAGAAAGTTCCAGAGGAGGAAGAATTGATGCAAAACATTTTGCCATTAAAGTTTTTCCTGAACCAGGTGAACCTATCATCAAAATATTATGAGCTCCTGCGGCTGCAATTTCAAGTGCGCGTTTTGCTTTTTGCTGACCTTTTACGTCCTTAAAATCATACGGATAATCGGAATTGTCTGTTGAGTTAAGATATTCTGATATATTTACTTTAGTTGATTGAATAGGAGTTTCCGTAAAATGGTTTACGACATCAGTCAGGTGCTCAGCTCCATATACATTAATTCCGTCGACAAGTGCAGCTTCTTTAGCGTTTTCTTTTGGTACAATTACATTTTGTACCCCGAAATTTTTCAGTCCCACTACAAGCGGAAGAATACCCGATATAGGGCGTAAAGTTCCGTCAAGTGAAAGTTCTCCGAGAAATGCATAGTCTTTTACTTTTTCTGCATCAATAGTGCATTCTTCAATTAAAATTCCGACAGCTATAGGAAGATCAAATCCTGTTCCTTCTTTTTTTAAGTCGGCAGGTGCAAGGTTTGTGATAATTTTCTTAGACGGAAATGTGTAGTTTGAATTTTTTATGGCAGAGCGCACTCTGGATTTTGCTTCATTAATTGCAATATCAGGCAAGCCGACGATAACCATTGCAGGAAGCGAATTTACAACATCAGTTTCCACGTCCGTTTTGTAGGCATCAAGCCCTATGACCGTTGCAGTTGTAACTTTGTTTACCATATCCTGATTATACTATAAAATTTTTGATATATAATAGAAGTATGAAAAACGGGAAAAGAATTTTAGCAATTAATTTTGGAGGTATCGGGGATGAAATATTTTTTCTCCCGACTTTGATATCTTTGAAAAAAGAATTTCCGGATTCTCATATTACGCTAGCACTGGAGTCTAGGAGCAAAAGTGTTAAAGATTTGACGGATGTTATTGACGACATTTTTCCGGTTGATGTTAAGGGGAAGAATAAATATACGGAAATACTGAAACTAATTTCATTTGCGCGTCGGGAAAATTTTGATATGGTGGTTTCAGCAGGTTCTAATAAGTTTATAAGTATTATTTTGTGGCTGACAGGTATAAAAGAACGTTACGGATATAATTCTGGAAAGTTAAGTGAAATACTTCTCACAAAAGCTGTTCATCTGAATAAAAATCAATATGCCTGTGCGATGTATCATGATTTAGTTTCGCCGGTAACTTCGTATAAAACCTATCTTCCTGAAATTAATGTTCCGAAGCAGGAAAAAATTCCGAATACTGTTCTTATTCACCCGGGGGTCAGCAAACTTAGTGTCCAAAAAGGAATGATAAAAACCGTAGGTGCTGAAATTTGGGGCGAAACAATAAATTTGCTTTTAAAAAAAGGAAAACGGGTTTTGCTTGCAGGCGGACCTGACGATAAAGATTGTATCGAAAAGATTTTGACTATTGTCCAACCTTGTGCAAATTTTGAAAATTATTACGGCAAAACCAAAAATTTAAAAGAGTTAGCAGAACTTATCGGTAAGGCGGAAACTTTTATCTGTTCTGATTCAGCGCCGTTGCATGTAGCTGTTGCCATGAAAACTAAAACGTTTGTAATTTTCGGACCGACGGATGATAAAAAATTAATTCCGCAATCAGATTTGGTGCTTCCTGTAAAAGCTTCAGACAACTGCCCGCTCAAACCTTGTCTGTGGGAACGTCGTCAAACTACATGTCAATCTCTTGATTGTTTAAAAATTTCCGCACAAAACATTGCCGATAAAATTATTTAATTTATTTGAAATTGTTTGTTATATAATATTTT
>CALUVN010000054.1 GCA_944324235.1 Candidatus Gastranaerophilales bacterium | reverse complement strand
TATCTTACCCGTTCCGTCGCCCTCTAGTTCTACGTTGTAACGGTTATTTTCTGTTTTTTCCAGCCAGATTTGTTCATACGTGCCGTCTGCCTGACGTTCCTCATAATACCGTCCGGTTGTACCTGCGGAACCGTCTATTTTATCGTCGAAGTATATCAGACCTCCATTTGTTGCATTCAATGTCAGGGTTGGATCATGAACTGTATAAAAAGTTGTATTCAAATCGTCATCATACTGAGAAGTTTTATACTGCCCAGCTTCAATATATATAGCGTTTGACTCTTCTACGCCGTTGTTGATTACTTTGTTGCCGGAAAAGATACTTTCGCCGTTATCTGCGGCTATTGTTAAATCTGTTGTGGAATATATTGCACCGCCTTTGGCCTCGCCTGTTTCACTTTCTGCATAGTTGTTATAGAAAGAAGAGTTGGTTATTGATGGATAGGTACTATCTGAAAGTTTATTAAAATCTATATCTACGTACATCTCTTTTTCTTCTTCGGACATGTTATTCAGACCACTTATTGAGTTGCCTATTTGTCCACTGTTATAAATCGCACCGCCTAGAGCCTCTGTTGTGTCTGATTTTACGTGGTTACCGATGAACAGGGAGTCATGTATAGGACCTTTTGACATTTCTGATAACAAGCTGTCTGTGGTTATAAGATTTTCTGCCGGAATATCTATAGGCTCGGTTGTTACAACTCCCATTGCACCGCTTGCTATTTGTTCTTTCATTGCTGTCCATTCCTCATCTGACATTTCAGTACTTTCCGACATCTCAATCCTGACTACTTTACCGCCGGATGCAAAATATTCGTTTAATTCTTCTTCGGTGATGTCGGACGCAAAAGCATACACAGTTATACTTTCGCCATTGGTCGTATTTGTCATTGTCATTTTTCCATACGCAGGTAATGTATATAATGATCTTGCTCTGCCTATTACCCCACCGTTATATATTGCTCCGCCCATGACATCAGACTCGACTCCGACATTGCTATAAATATAAGATTTCTGATAATTGTTTATAAAATTCCCGCTGATAGAGTTTATGATACTGCTACCACTGGAGTTGATGTTACTAATAGCACCGCCAATGTTACCTATAAAGTTACCGCTGATGCTACCTATGTGACCACTTCGATTATATATTGCACCATTATTTAGTATTGAGGTGTTACCTATAAAATTGCCGCTAATACTGCTAATAACCCCAGGCGTAATAATGCCGTATGCATTATAAATAACCGCACCTTCAGCTACAGTGTTACCGATGAAATTTCCACGTATATTACCGATTTCGGAATCCCTGTTATCAATACCTCCGTAATTGCCTACAAAATCTCCGGTTATGTCGCCTATCCTTGAGCTTCGCATATTAGAAATTGCATGACCTGAATTATTTATAAAATTGGCGTTAATATTACCTATGATACCACTTTTCCCAAATTCTTCCCCATTTTGAATAGCCGTGGCGGCATCTAAACCGATAAAATTGCCTTCAACAGGGGTATCAGAGATATCCGTTGTAACTGTCATAGCCTCTTTTGATGGAGCTGTTGAATCATATTTATAAATAATCTGCGGTTCTACAGGATTTGTCGGATTTTGAGTAAATGTAAAGTTCCCGTTTTCATCAGCTTCCCAGCCAAAGTTTAATGTGGTATCGCCTGAACCATATTCAGTCTTTTGTATATTAAATTCATAAAATGTCGGATCAAATAGAGCGGTTTCTTCGTTATATTCAAACTTTGTGATGGTATTATCCCCTGCATTCTCTACACGGGTTAATCCTATAATATTATTATCAAGTGCCTGAGCATGGGCCTCGGTAAAGGACGGCAACGCGCCAATCATCATTGCGGCTGCTATTAACTTAGCCCCCCCCCCTTTAAGGAAACGTACTTGCTGTCCGGACTTTGCGTCATTGTTCAAATACATAATTCACCTCCTTAGATATATCCCAAATATATTCTGGATATATTTATATTATTTACCTTTTTTTATAAAAATTAAAGTGTTTAGAAGTGAAATTGTTACAAAAATTCATATTAATTTACAAAAGTATAAGTTTACAAATAAAAATCCCGTTTTGAAAAAAGAATGTAAAAATAAAAGAACCGAAGGTTTTCTTCGGTTCTTATTAGTTTTGCTTGTTGAAGGCGGCGAGTTATTCGCTGCAGCCAAAAGCGATAGTGATGTGTTCTCTAGGGTTAACAGCGGATATTTTGTATCCTTTAGGGTCCACAAGGTAAGCAAATTCATCGCCTGTTGTTTGGAATAAGCCCATTGTACCTGATAAAGCTGTTCTGGTAACGTCAACCGGTGCTTTAACAGTTTCCCATAATCCATCCCCAAGGTTTCTTGCAGCTGCGCCGAATTTACCCTGAAATGCATGTCCTAACATATAACCTGCATCATTAGATACATTTTCAGCTGCATTACCTACGTTAGTTAAAATACCGCCTGCTGTTCTGCCGACAATACCTACAAGTGAACCTGCCAGTGTGAACGGCATTTCAACAAGTCTTGCTACAGGGTTAACCTGTTTTGATTTGTTTACCTGTGCTTGCAGGATTTGTTTTGGCAGATTGGCTTTGCAATCGCCGTTTTTAATAGTGGTGAATGAAAGTTTCAAAGCTCCTTTATCGCAGCCTGACGGTCTGATTACTTCTACAACCTGACCTGTTACTGTAGAACCGCAAGGGTATGTCACTCCATCAATAGTTACATCTTCAAGAGTGTTGGCTCTAAAGTATTGTCCTACGTGCGATGATTTTGCCGTAATCTGGTCTATCATTGCAAGTTTTAATGTAGGAATTTTTACTATTTCTTCCTGTTCAATAAATGCATTTTTTTCAACAGGACAAGCCGGACAAATGTTATTTGCTGTTTTAGGGTTTGTGTCGTATCCCAGCTCTACACGTACGGTTTGCATCATAGAAGCAATTTCAGCACGTGATGCATCTTTATTAGGTGCGATTGTGTTAGGGTTAGGCATATCTTTTAAAGCACCTGCCTGCAGTGATTTAGCGATAGGAATTTTCGCCCAGTTCGGAACTGATGCACCGTCGCAGTACCGGCTCAAGATTTCTGTTGCTTTGCAGTCATCTATATCACAGGTAATCCCTTTAGCAATAGATGTCAGCGCTTCTGCTCTTGTTACAGGATTTTGCGGCTTGAACTGGTTTCCCGGATATCCAGCAAGCAAGTCTTCATCAACTGCTTTTGCTATTGCACCGTTTGCCCAGTTGCTGCTCGGTACGTCTGAAAACAGATTGTCACGGCAGCCGCAAGGCTCCATGTTGAAACCTTTAACAAGTATAGTCGCAAATTCCGCACGGGTTATATCTTTGTTAGGCTTGAACATTCCGTCAGGATATCCGACAACAACATCATTCATTGCTAATTTATCAATGTCGCAAGATGCCCAGTAGCTTTCCGGTACATCAGGGAATTGACATCCGCCTGACGATAAACCTGCTGCAGCTCCTGTTGGTGCAGGTTCTGTTATTGTATAGGGTACAAAGTTTCTTTTAATTGCATCTATAGAATTTGCAGTCTGCATATCTATAGCACAATTATTACCGTCCATAGTCAGTTCATTTCTCATAATAGGAATACCGTTATGTCTTGTCGGCGCTTCGTTAAGTGACGGCAGTTCGCTTGCTGCCCCTGTTACCTGCCCTTGTGATGCAACGGTTACCCCGCTGATGTTCGATGACATTCTGCTTGCCGGACATCCGTTCATAATATTTTCTGTTGAAAGGATAGAGTTTGCCGGTTCGCCTACGTAGTTATTCGCACCGTAAATTGCGTTAGGATAGCCGTAAACCTGTTTCATGTCTTTTCTGTCCGGTTTTCCTGTTTGCGGACAAAGTGCGCAGGCAGGTTCTGCCGGTTTGTCGCAACTTACCTCATCGTTGCAGCCGCAGTCTGATTTTTTAGGCGGACACGGGTCATCTTTGCACGGATCTTTGCAAGGATCAGGCTTTTTGCATCCGCAATCCGGAAGCG
This sequence comes from Candidatus Gastranaerophilales bacterium, assembly GCA_944324235.1. Classification (GTDB taxonomy): domain Bacteria; phylum Cyanobacteriota; class Vampirovibrionia; order Gastranaerophilales; family Gastranaerophilaceae; genus CALUVN01. The sequence goes on along the minus strand of CALUVN010000054.1, from coordinate 6,650 downwards.
GCTTTTTACATTTGCTGCAGGTCGATTGATCTTTTGTAATCGGACATGCCGGTCCTGTTACTACAGGCAATGGTTCTGCGCAAGGTGCCGGATCTGCCGGTGTTGCACATGGACAAGCTGCCATTGCTTGATTCAAGGAACACGTTGCTATTCCAACGGCAATTGCAGCTGCCACAGTAAGTTTTTTAATAGTCATTTTTACCTCCTTGTGTTTGAGAGTTTTTTATCTAAAAACCCTAAAAAAATATTTAAAAAACAAACTTATACCTGATTATGTATTTTTGTATGACGATAAACATTGCCAAAAGCGGTTATCTTGTCAGGCTATTTGTGAGTTTTGCTATATGGGTAAAGAGATTGACAATATTATGGGATTTACAGTATTATAGTCAAAAAAGGGGGGGGAAATGTTTAAGCGAGTTCTATGTTTACTGTTGTTTATAATGATAATTGCCACAGGCTGCGGCAGAAAAAAAGATGAACCAAAGGATTTGCTGGATACAATAAAAGCTCGTGGAAAAGTGATTGTTGGGGTTAAAAATGATACAAAACCTTTCGGATTCCTTGACAAAGACGGAAATTTAATAGGTTACGATATAGATATTGCAAAAAAGATTGCTTATTTAATATTCGGTGATGAAAATCAGATTGAATTTGTGCCGGTTACTCCGTCAAACAGAATAATGAAATTAAACTCCGGTCAGGTTGATATGCTTGTTGCTACTATGTCCGTAACTTCACAACGTCTGCAGCTGTTTGATTTTTCTACTACTTACCATATTGCAGGACAGGCTATTATGGTACGTAAGGGGAGTCCTATTTCTTCTTTAAAAGAATTAAATAAGAAAAAAGTCATCATTGTTTATGGCTCTACCAGTGAGAAAAACTTACGTCTGGCTGTGCCTGATGCTATAATTATCGGGTACAAAACTTATCCTGAAGCTTATCGTGCATTAAAAGCCGGAAAAGCTGAAGCTATCGTTGCTGATGATACTATTCTCCTCCGATTCGCTATTGATGATCCTTCTGTAGTTTTGTTGTCAAAACGCTATTCTATGGAACATTATGCTGTGGCTTTCAGAAAAGGTAAAAAATCTGAGCGCCTCCTTGATAAAGTTAATTTTATGATTGAAAGTATGGTTCGTTCAGGTGAAATTTCAAGAATGCAAGAAGAATGGGGTATAAAATAATACCCCATTCTTTCTATTATTATTCGTAATTCTTATATTAATTAGTGAGAAGTTTGGATAAACAAACTGATAATATCATTTAAGGCTGCATATTGTCTTTGATATTTTTGAGCTTGTTTCTCCAAAAGGTTAATTTGTTTTCTGTATTCAATAATAGTGCTTTGGCAGTCTCTTGCAGAATTGTTAAGACCTTCCTGAACCTGTTGAGCTTCTTGCAGAACGCTTGTCATTGAAATGCCGAGAGCTTCCATTGTTTGTTTTATAATTTGAGCACCTGTTTGTTTTGTAACTCCTGACGGAAGTTTGGATATAAGTTGTTTCAAAACAGCAACGTTGGTTGGAATTTCAAATCCGTCAAGTTCATTAGAAATGTTTTCCATTGAATTTTGGTATACCTGTCCTGCAGGCTGTGAATAAAGATTTATAGAAGGTTGCGGCTGTGGCTGCGGCTGCGGCATAACCGGCGGCGGTGTGAAGGCCGGTTCTGAATATTTTGCAGTTTCAAAAGTTAGTTCCGGTTGAATATCGTCATCATGTTTATCAATAAATTCAACCTCTGAATTTATGTTAGTATTATATTCAGTAGTGTTTTGAGGCGTATTTGTTTGAAATTTGTTTTCCGGAACCGGAACAATTTCAATATCTGATTGCTTTTTAAGTGCTTCAACAATTTTTTTTCCAACGCCTTCTGTAATTCTGTTACTTGCCATTTTTCCCTCTAATTTCTTTAATTCTAACTAAAAAAATTATAGTAAAGACAAAAAATTATTTCAACAATTAGAGCCAATAGTTACGAAATGATAAGTTGCGAAATGGATTTTTTGTGTTAAATTATTAAAACAGATGATATAAAATGAGGTTTATATGAATAATTTCCCGCAAGAGAAAAAAATTAAATTATCTTTAATTAAAGAGTTGGAACACGGTGAAAATACTCATCAGCGTGCGGCAGTGTATTCGTCAGCTCATATGGTGGATTTTGAACTTTTATCAGGCGATGAGCTTGTGTATAATGATGTTCTGAATTTAAGCGCTGTGTTGAATATCGTAAGTGAATTTTATGATGTGAATGCAGTCGCGTTCGTAAAACGCGGCAAACCAAGCGGTGTTGCTCTGGGAAGAACTTCTTACGATGCTTATACAAAAGCCTTCGATTGCGACCCGATAAGTGCATTTTATGGTGTAATAGGTTTTTCATCTGTGGTTGATTATGATTCAGCCAAACATATAGATTCCATGTCAGTCAGTGTGGTTGTTGCACCGGAATTTGAACCGAAGGCGCTTGAGTTGTTGATGCACAATCCTGCAATTAAACTTGTCAAACTAAATACTCCGTTAAAAGATTATAAAAATTTTGCTGAAGAAGAAATCAAAAGTACTCCGTTCGGAACATTGATTCAAGATGCAAACAGGAGTGAACTCGATAAAGATACGTTCAAAGTAGTAACGAAACAAAAACCAACTCCTGAACAGATAGAAGATGCAATATTTGCGTGGAAAGTGGCAAAACATGCAAAATCAAATGCCGTTGTAATTGCTAAGGATTTTAAAACCATTGCCATAGCACAAGGACAGACAACATCACTTTCAGCTGTTGATTGGGCTTTGAATTTAGCCTGTGACGGAGCTAAAAATGCTGTGCTTGCATCAGACGATTGGCTTCCTGCCGAAGACAGTATTCACGCTGCTGTGCTCGCAAGAGTCGGGCTTATAATTCAATCAGGCGGGAGCATCAAGGATGATAAGGTTATAGAAACTGCTGATAAGTATAATATTCCGATGATTATGACCGGAATTATTAATAACAAAAATTAGTAATTTTTGTTATTTCTTTGAGTAAATTGCCTGATAAATGATTTGAAAGAATTTTATTTTTGTATAAAATTAATTTGTAAAAAGAAAAGCAGGGTGTGAAATATGGAAATAAAATCTTGGAATGATTATTTTTTGGATTTGGCGAAAACTTGCGCAAGCCGTTCAAATTGTTTACGTGCGCAGGTAGGTGCAGTCATAGTAGGTGAAGATAAAAAAATAAAAGCCACCGGATATAACGGAACACCGTCAAAGGTTGAGTCTTGTTATGAGCGCGGCGAATGTTACCGCATAAAAAATAATATTCCTTCAGGCACACGTTACGAAACCTGCCGTTCTATTCATGCAGAACAAAATGCCATTATTCAAGCAGGACAGGATAGATGTAAAGATGCTACAATGTACATCTGGGGACATAATTTTATCTGTATTCTGTGTAAAAGATTTATAGTTCAATCCGGAATAAAAGAAGTTTATTTGAAAAAAGATGAAAATTCACCAATCCTTCATGTTTCAGTTGATGATATAAGAAAAGAACTGGAAGCATAGATTTTTGATTGATTGCCTGTATATCAGCAGCAACAAATGAAAGAGTAAACAAATGAGTGAATGGTGAACAGTCCATTACAGTGCTGCGTACAGATTAAAAACTAAAAGAAAAATCATTTTCGGAACACGCTTCCGCTCAGCTCACGCTATTGTCCTCAAATAATTTTTCTTTCAGTTTAATTGTCGGATTAGTAAATTCGCCCTACATTATAGTGTTTCCCTCCCCCTTGAGGGGAGGGATTAAGGGAGGGGGCAAAGATAATGTTTGCATCAAGATGAGTGAATAGTGAATGGTGAAGAGTGAATAGTCCGTTACAGTGCTACGCACAGTGATACTCTTCCCTCGCCCCGTCAGATTGACCTCTGTGAGGGAGAGCGGATTTGCGGACGGACGACACGAAGTAAGTCCGGATAGCGAACGGAACGAGACGACTAAGCCGCAGGCTTTTTGTCGAGTCTCCGTGAGCGTGGAGCAAATCCAAGACAGGGCTAGGGTGAGGTATGCTTTGCGGAAAGCTTAGATCCTGAAACAAGTTCAGGATGACAGACTTTGTCTCGCGCCCAGTCAGTCTTCCCTCCCCCGTCAGATTGACCTCTGTGAGGGGAGGGATTAAGGGAGGGGGCAAACAAATGAGTAAAAAGTGAATAGTCCTTTACACTTCACTTTTTACTTTTTACACTTCACTCCTTTTTGATGGTTTGCCTATCGTGTTTGTATAGTTGACAATCATCCAAAAATCATTAAAGACATGGTGTTTCTCTCAAACAAATGAATTAAATATCTGTTTTTTCTAATGAATATGAATGATTTATCTGCATTGGAGTGCATAAATTATAAAAATATCCGTTAGAATTAATAGAAGAAAGGCAGGTAGTCACTATGTTTTATAACGGATTTTATCCACATTATGATCTTGCGGGCAGAATTCAGCACACCAAACTGGATACAGGCGTAGGCGATATGCCGTCTGCGAGAATGGGACGCGTAGAAACTCCTGAAACACAGGATTTTAAACAGGTGTTGTCAGGTCTGGTAGAAAATTTCAACACCGAATTGAATGCCCCTGATAATTTGTTGAAAGACGCAATGTCCGGTTCAATGAATGTTGATATCCACGATGTAATGACTGCAATGGCAAAATCAGAAATAAGCGTGAATATTGCAACCCAAATTACGGGAAAAGTCATTCAAGCGTATGACAAAGTTATGCAAATTCAGGTGTAAAATAAGTAATAAATAACTATAATTGTGGGAGTGAGTTAACAGTAAAATGGATTTTCAGAAAATTCTACAGAATAAACCATTGTTATACGGGATAATCGGAGGACTGGTACTATTATTGGCGCTGGTTCTTACGATAGGTATTGTCAGCTCTGCAAATAAAAATTCAACAGGCGCAGCCCGTGTTGTCAGTGAAAAAGTCATAAAAGAGCCATTGGATCTGTTAACAACGGACAATCTGGGGAAAGCGATAGAAATTCAAGCGCTTCTTGCACGTGAAGGTATTGTTGCCAGCAGAAAGGTTGATGGAACAAAATCAACGGTATTTTTGAAAGAATATACCCAATCACAGCGGGATGCGGCACTTCTTGCTATTGTAAAAAGCGGATTGATGGATCAAAATGTCGGGCTTGAAATTTTTGATAAAGGTGATTTTACATCAACAAAAGAAGATAAAAAAATCAGACTCGCAAGAGCAATTAATGGTGAACTTGCAAGATTAATACGTAAAATCGATCCTATTTCAAATGCGTCTGTGTTTATTTCAATACCTGAACAGACAATGTTTTCATCTATGCAAAAACCTGTAACCGCAACAGTTCAGATAACAATTCCAGTCGGTGACAAGCTTGATCAATTAAAAGTAAAAGCAATAACAAATTTACTTCTTGGCAGCGTTTCGGGTTTAACGTCAGAAAATATATCAATAACTGATACGAACGGAAATGTTTATTCAAGCATGATAGATGCAAGTGATGAAATGCTTCAAAGACTTGAAGAAAATGATAAATACATGCAGCAAAAAGTTGCAGCACAGTTGGACAGATTAATAGGAAAAGGAAATTATGTAGTAACCGTAAGTACTTTCCTGACACAGTCTCCTGTAGAAAAATTCAGTATTGTTTATGACCCTGACAGAAAAACATCCGTCAATGAACAGTCATTTACTGAAGGTTTGGGCGATCAGACTCAGGACAGTAACGGCGGGATAAATGCAGTCAGTGTTTATCTTCCAAACGGATTGCCTGCAGCAGGCTCAAATTCCAGCCAGAACAGAAGTTACTCACGTTCTGCAACAGAAACTCAATACGGTGTTACAAAAACTCAAATTAATGAGTATATGAAACCGGGTGTTGTAGAAGAAATTTCAGTAGCAGTAACTCTGGAAAAAAATTCGCTTCCGGCAAACACAACTCTTGAAGAATTAAAAGAACTGGTTGCCAATGCGGCAAGTCCAAGAGTAAATCCTGATAATGTATCAATAGCATTTGCGGATTCGCTTGATCCTTATCTGGCCGCAGACCGTCCTGTTAACCTGCCGAAACCGGATGAAACAGGAAACCCTTGGTGGTTAGCGGTAGCATTGAGTGCAGTCGGTTTGTTGATAGTATTCAAGGCGGTATCAGACAAAGTTAAACAGGTTCAGGAAGCTAACCGTAGAGAAGTTGAAGCTTTAAGAGCACACGCTGCAGAACAAGAAAGACAGTTGAATGAAATTAACAGCAGAGCTTCAGAACTTACGGCGCGTCAATCCGAACTGGCTCAAGGTTTATTAGAACAGCAACAAAGAGAATTCCTGCCTGCCGGAACAACAGAAGATTTGATGAACAGTCTTTCATCACTTTCTTCTCAACTCTCAGATACAGATGCGGATGAAGCCGGTGAAAAGATTAAGAGCTGGATTGAACAGGGTTAGGTTATGTTCGACCTGAAAGTACAGCGACAAAACGAATATTAGTAAGTAGTGGTGAAAAAAAAGAGTTGGGTTGACAGTCAAAAGCGCAACCTAAAAGACAGAAGAGGATTTGAAAATCTAATACAGCGACAAAACGAATATTAGTAAGTAGTGGTGAAAAAAGTTGGGTTGACAGACAAAA
>CALUVN010000053.1 GCA_944324235.1 Candidatus Gastranaerophilales bacterium | reverse complement strand
AGAATATTGGATAAGAAAGAAAAACACGCGACCAAAAGAAACGAGTCATCAGAAACTACGTTTCCGAACCTTCCTGCAGCAAACATAATGTTTGGCAAACGAAACGTTTGCATCAATATTTTTTCCACAAACTGAATAGTCGCCTGTATTAGATATCCTCAAAACTTTAAACATCTTTTACAAGTCGGCTTTTGGATAAACTTGAATACCCTCTCCTAAGTAGGAGAGGGTAGGGTGAGGTATGCTTTGCGGAAAGCTTAGATCCTGAAACGAGTTCAGGATGACAGACTTTGTCCCTCGCCCCGTGAGCGTGGAGCAAATCCAAGACAGGGGCAAACATAAGTTTGCATCAACATTATTTCCACAGACTGAGAAGTCGCCTTTTTAAAGATAATCAAAAAACTTTCAAACTCTTTAAGCCGTCGGCTTTTGTATAAACTGTATTTCATAGTTCCCTCGCTCCCGTCAGATTGACCTCTGTGAGGGAGAGGGGTAGGGTGAGGGGGTAATTGTAGTTTTAATGTCGGATTAGTAAATCAGACCTATATATTTCTTTCAGTAATTCAATTCTATTTATGCAAATATAAAGTTTATGTAAAGGCACTAAAAACCTGTGGTAAACTGGTATTAGGAAAGAAAAGGAGAGATACACATGATTCCAATTTTAGATTCAAAACGTCAATACGCAACTATTGGTGCGGAAGTTGAAAAAGCTGTTTGTGACGTACTTCGTTCCGGTTCTTATATTTTAGGACCTAATACAAAAGCTTTCGAACAGGAAATGGCTGATTTTATCGGCTGCAAATATACTGTAGGTTTAAACTCAGGTACGGATGCACTTCACCTCGCTTTACGTGCTCTTAATATCGGTGCAGGAGATGAAGTTATTACTGTAGCATTCACTTTTGTTGCTACAACAGAAGCTATCGGCATTGTTGGTGCTAAACCTGTATTTGTTGATATTGACCCTGATACATTTAATATTGACGCTTCTAAAATTGAAGCTGCAATTACTCCTAGAACTAAAGCTATAATTCCGGTTCACCTGTACGGTCAGCCTTGCGACATGGATGTAATTATGGATGTTGCAAAACGTCATAACTTGCATGTTATTGAAGACTGCTGTCAGGCTATCGGTGCTAAGTATAAAGGTCAAATGGTAGGTACTTTCGGCGATTTCGGATGCTTGAGTTTCTATCCTACTAAAAACTTAGGCGGTATGGGCGACGGCGGTCTGATTATGACTAACTCTGAAGCTCTGAGAGACAGAGTTGTTGCTCTGCGTAACCACGGCGGTGCAATCCGTTATCACCACGATGAAATCGGAGTTAACAGCCGTCTTGATGAAATTCAGTCTGCTATTCTCCGTGTTAAACTTAAACACATTGATGAATGGAACGCTGCAAGAAGAGCTCGCGCAGAAAAATATAACGAATTGTTTGAAAACTGTCCTGATGTCCAAACACCGGTTGAATTGCCGAATACTTATTGTGTTTATCACCAGTACACAGTTAAAATACCTAACAGAGATGAAGTTCACAAAATGCTTCAAGAACGCGGCATAGGCGCAATGCTTTATTATCCTATCCCGCTTCACCTGCAAAAAGTTCACGAATACTTAGGCGTCGGTAAAGGCTCTCTTCCTCATACCGAAAAAGATACCGAAATGGTTATCTCTCTTCCTATGTTCCCTGAACTTACCGAAGAAGAACAGGTTACTGTTGCTGAAACTTTGATTGACTGTATTGAAAAATCTAAATCAGCTGCAGCTGTATAAAATATATTTTTAAATACTAAAAAACGGATAAGAACTTTGTTTCTTGTCCGTTTTTTTAGCCTGTAATATTTAACTTTCCGCCTGCTCCTTCAGGTAAAATAGTTGGAGCAGCACCTTTTAAATTCTGTGTGAAAATTGTAGGACCTGTTGTATAACCTGTTTGCTGCGGTTTTGTCATGTCAAAAAACGGGTTGTTAGTTCCTGCCAGAGTGCTGTTGTATCTGTCAAGAATTTCAGGCGGAATATTATAAGCGTCACCGACGCCCAATCCTAATTTATTTTCTATTGCCTGTACAACGCCCATTCTTGCTCCTTATGCTACGATTGAAAATGTTCTTTGATGAAGTTCGCCAAATTCATTATACTGGTTTTGACAAACATTGGTTCCGTTAGAGCCCAGCATATTTAAGCCTTCAGTCCCAAATGCAAATATATTACGTCTTGCCATGTAGCCGTCATTCATTGCGATTTGTCTTGTCATTGCAATTTCATCAGCGCTTGGTCTATATGTTGAACCTGCGTTTTGCGTATAAGCTTTTATTCTGTCATACGGATCGACCGAAAAGTTTATCCGTGAAACGCCGCCTATTTTTTCTGTCTGTTCGCCATATCCTGCCATAATATATTCCTCGATTTTCCTTATTGATTTTCCAGTTATATATATAAAGTATATAACTTTTAAATAATTGCTAAATTGGAGTATATTATCTTAACATTTGTTAACAATAAGAATCTATCCCAGTCATGTGTATTCTTCCCCAGAAAATAAAAAAATAACACAATGTTAAGTTTTGTAAAGTGTAAATTCTACACTATTACTGGATTTTCGGGATATGTAAAAATATATAAAACCATAATATTGACTTTAAAAAATGTTCGTGTCATAATAATTACATAAGATTTAAGTGTAGTCGAAACACTAAATATAAATAGATTCATTAACCCCAAAAACATATAAACTCCTAAATAATAAACACTAAAAGAGACCATTAGGATGCAGAAAACGACCCACTCAGAAATGAGTGGTTTTTTTTATGTAATAAGGTGTATCAGACTGTATTATCTTATTTTATAAAGATTAGTCCTGCTGACTTTTTCTCCGTCTATTACATAGCGTCCGGCAAAATCTATGTAAGTATCTTCACCGTCAGTTGAGCCTATGATTTTCAGGTCGTGAGAATCCATCGTGTACGGGCTCATATTGAATTTGTGCCTGTAAGGTCCTGCATAAATCGGGAGATCCGGTTTGCCGACTTCTTCACAGAGTTGTTTTGCATAATCCATAAAGACATCACGGATTTTGTCATTGTTTTGATATTTTGCACTCATTTCAATATTATCGAGAACCAGAGCTAACTTGCCGTCAACTTCTGCAAAGTAGCACATTGTATTGCCGACGAATTCTTTGCCGTCCATAACTTCAATAGCTGAAATACATTTGTCCATAATGTATCTCGGGGCAGCATAGTCATTACCGATACTTGACCCTACAGCAGTGCAACAGCCGGCATGGTTGCCTAAGAATAGTGAATGCGAAATGTTGTTCATATCGGTTTTGTGGACTTCCAGAGTTGCAAGTTCATCGTCTTTCAGGTTTGATGCTGCATCAACTTCTGCATCTCTCAGTTTCATAATATGGTTGTAAATAGTTGTTCTTGCCTGATCGATTGCAGGGTCGCTGTTTGTTTTTGTCCAGAAGTCATTTTCGTTTATAACCTGTTTTATGGCAGAAAGAGCTTTTTCCAGCTTATTGAACGTAATAGGTTTGTCATTGACGTATAATCTTGTTATATCATCATAGCCTCTGATAAAACCGTCTTCATCGTAGCGTGGTTCTTTTTTAGTTTTTGTAGTGACACCGATTTCTTCAAGTGCTTTGTAAATTTTGTCGGTTTCTTCTTTAGGTATTGCTTTGAAATCAGGGTCGTTCAAGTCTGCTTCAAGGTTTGCAATTGCAGCCTGTCTGGATTTTTGTGCGCTTGCCTCAACTTCAACAACCAGATAGGAGTCTTTATTTGCTGAAACCCATTTGTCGTAATCAATTCCGTATTTTTCAAATTGTCTTTGAGTTTCTATGTTTTGCGGCAGTTCATCAAAGATTTCTCTGATGGATTTGTCAGGGTTCTCAACAATATGGTCAACCATTTCGCCAAAGTTTTCTTTGAAGCCTCGATTTGCGTGGAAGAATGTTGATAAATATTTATTATCGGCGAGGTTAAGTCTTCTTGAGAGTTCAGGTGTGTATGTTACGCCGATTTCTTCGTAAACTTTTTTATCAATGGCAGTGTTCCATTCGTGTTCGTTGCGTTTTCTTACGACTTCTATTTCAAGCAGTTTGGCAAGTTCTGATTCTTTTACACCGTTAAGAATTTTGTAGCCTTTTGCGTTGGTTTGGGCTCGTTTGTTGAAGAATTCAACTACTTTTTTGTTATCTTTATCAAGCCCGAATGTTTCACAAAATTCATTCAATTTATCGTCAAATTTTGCTTTTGGATTTGCCCAGATGGCTTTTGCTTTTTGAATTTCATCTTTTGACGGTGAGTTTGGTTTGATTAAGCTTATAAACTCTTGCGGATTTGTATACGTATTTAATATAACTCCGAGCGTACGGAGTTTGGCAATTTTTTCCTGCGGTTCAAGGCTTTTGTCATTTATGCGTGCTTCTAAATCTGCAAAATCTTCAGCACTTAGATTTTGTTTTAATATATGTACTGATTGTACAAAGCTTTCAACACCCGTGAGTTTTGATGTGTAAGAATGTGTGAATGCAGGCAGGCCTACCATATCAATTGTCATCAGGATTGATGCCATATTTTTGTTGAAGAAATTATCTATATCACGGTCAGTTAAGTCAGCAACGCCAGATTTGAGCTGGTTGCGTTTCTTTTTGGCTTCTTCTATTGCTTTATCATATTTTTCTAATATTTTTGTATCTTTACATTTTGCAACGGTGAGTGCCAGTCCACCATGATGACCGTTTTCCAGAAGTTGTTTTGCTATTGCAAATTGTTCTGAATCAAGAGATGCTATTTCTTTAAAATAATAAGTCTGGTTATAGGCTTTTTCAATCTGCATTAATTCTGTTAACTGTTTGAATTTTTCACCTTTTAATGATGCACATTCCAGTATTGTTCCATCGTTTTTAATTATTGCGGATTCAGCAATAGTTTTGAAGTTGTTGAAACATTCATCATCAAGTTTTGCTGCCGCAATTAATACATCAGCCTGATAATTATAACCGGATATTTCATCCAGTTTCGCCCGTACAGATTCATTTTGTGCTGCAATATTTGTGATATGTCCTACATTGAAATTAGGGTTTTTGATGTATTTTTCAACATTGCGTAACTGCACCTCCTCCAGTGAGGCAATACGTCTGATGTCATCCGAGTTGAATTGTTTTTGACCTCTTTCTGCAATATACATTAATGGTTTAGCTTTTGGCAGCCATTCATCCGGCATATACATAATGTGATTGAATATGTCATTACCGTTCCATTGCGGGATATTGTGTGCGGCACGATCTGCATTGTAGATAAAATCTTTGTGTTTTTCAAAGTTTTCAACGCTGCCCAGTTGTGCCATAATTCTTGACAGATTTCCAGGCTCAATCTGTGCACTCCCGCGTTCAGGTATGTAGATAAGTTTTTCCAGCAATTCTCTTTGTTCTGCACTTTGTTCAGGCGTATATTTTTGAGCACTGCCGTTAGGTTGTTGTGTCATTTCATATAAATCTTTTGCATTCTTTGCTGAAAGTCTGTCAGCACCTGAAGAGTTTCTTCCCTCGTGTGTAACTAAATTCAGCACTTCTGTATTTATACCATCGCCATCCATTAGTTGCAATATTTCTACGACACTAAGAGGTAGCTGTTTTTGCTCTGCAAGCGTTTTATTATCCGCTAATTGTTTAATTGCAGATTTTGCAGCGGTTACGGATTCCTCCGGATAAACATTCTTTCTTATATCGATATTTCTACTCAGTTCTTTGCAATCATTAAGATTAAATTGGTTGGCGCCTCTGTTTTCAAAGTATAAATATTCATCAATAGATGCAAGTTCTTCTTTCGTCCAATCAGCCAGAATTCTTTTTTCATCAAATGTCAGTCCGAGTTTTTTCATGTTTTCTGTCGGGTTATTCTGGATATCAAGGTAGTTGTTATAAGTTTCATCGTCCATTTTTACTAATACGTCCAGAATCCAGAAAGTAAAATCATTTTCATTGACATTATGTAGGATATCTCTTTCTTTTGCGAGCGCGTATTCTGTATCAGGGAGTGTAGCAAGCAGTCTAATTTGCAGGCCTGTTAATGATTTATCCTGCAAAAGTCCGCGTTCCAGCATTGCTGTATACTGTCCATCAGTGAATGGAGTGGAAAAGTGCTGTGCAAGGTCAATTCTTTCTACAATAGTTAGATTTAAAGACGGGTCCTGCAGTTCGGTACGGGCTTTAAGTGCAGCCAAATCCTTTGGATATACCCTTTGTGATACGTAATCCCAATCGTCTTTTGTCAAATTCATGTTGAGAAGATAATCATTGTCTTCTATTATTTCATCTATTCTATAGGTATTGGTTGCAACATAAATTGCGTCTTCTTTAGATAAATTCGTATTTTTTAATTTGTTGTATGCATCAAAATATTTATCCGTTGCATTCGCCAATCTTACAATTTGATCGCCTGTTAGAGTTTTATCTTCCAATAACTTGCGATTTATTACATTGTTTTCATATTTATTAAGATCTATATAGCAAAGACTCTTAATATTATCCATGTTAAGACGTTCATCTTTTAACAGATAACTCCGTTCTTTGAAAGTGTCGCTGTAACGCATATTGTATAAGATTGTCAACTCACGTTCAAGAAGTTTCGGGTTTTCTTGTGCAAGTATTCTGGATATGTATTCTTTCAGGTGCGGGATATCGTGTGTTGTTGCCATTTCCACCGCTGTAATATAGTCTGACGCCCAGGATTTGGTTTGGGTCAGTATTTTATCGAATATATCACGCTGCTCATCGGTTTTTAACTGTTTTACAGTCCTAAGAATATCGGATTGATATATCTGGCTGCTATTCAGTTTTTCATAGTAATCAAAATCTCTGTCGTTTCTGAGAGTTACAATTGTATCTATGATTCTATTCATATCATAAACATCTATTGGGTCTGTTATTTCACTTTCAAGTTTTTTGAGCAGTGCATTCTGACGTTCTCCAAGCCCCAGTGTTTCTGCCGGATATTTTTCATGGTCGTCAAAATAATTATAAAATTTTTCTGCCAGCTGAACTTCTTCAAGGAGTTCTTTCGGATTTGCGTTCTCAAAATCATCGAATCTGCAGAGCATAAAATCAGCTTTTTCAACGTTTGAATATACATATTCGCCATTTATATCTTTCTTCATAAGGATTGCGAAAACTTCCGGTACTTGGGAGTAGAGTTTATAAAACTCATCTAACTCCTCACTGTTTCTAAATTCTATAATTTCTTCATTAGTAACAGTTTCATTTCCTTTTCGTCTTAATGTTACTACAAAATTAATCAATTCATCTTTGAACGTATTTTCGTCCATATCTAACAATTTTGTGTTGAATTCATCAGGTGAGAGACCTTTTAGAGAACTTGTTAAATTTGCATCATTGTTTGCACGCGGCGACAATTCATCATCTTCAGGAGCTCTGGTGTACAGGGCTTCTCCGTCGTCTGTACGGAGTCGTGTTTCAAACGGATTAGTTCCGCGTTCTTTCAACGCATTAAAGATTTCCCTCATTTCAATCTCATCTTTTGCATAATCTGCCACGGTTTCAAAGTCTTTATCCGGCAAATCTGCTCTTACTTGTCCGGCAATTTGGGAATTTTGGATTATGTGAGGATTTCTGACAGGAAGTTTAAAAATTTCTTCCGGCATCCCGAGTTTCTTCAGAACTTCTTTAAATTCCGGTGAATATTTGCTCATATCGCCCTCTGCGGCTACTGCAAGAAATTCATTACGGGAGTTGTACGCGTAACTAATATGTGCGGGATGAATGCCGGCTTTTAGAAATTCTTCTTTGTATTTACAGTTTTCATAATCAAGTCGGTTCAGCTGTAAGCTGCCTAATCTTACGTTCTTCTTAGGCGCGATTTCCGCAAAAAGTCTGTTCATTTCATCACGTGCTTTTTGTGAAAGCGGCATTCTGTCATTGAGGTGCATCATCTCATGTCTCAAAACATGATGAATACTTGCTTCTGTTCCGCCGTTGAGCCTGATTGTTGCGCCTATTTGCTGTGTCTCTCCGCCTGCTCGTGAACCGTATGCTGAATTGTCGTCTATATAAATTTTATTTATTGTACTCATATCAAGCACCCGCGGATAGGAGGCGTTGCCGCCTGTTGCATCTTCCCAGTCTTTGTATTCCTGCTCAATGAGCTTTATTTCGGCAGCTGCATCTTCGCTTTTTGCTGATAAAAAGATTTTTGAATTATATTTTTCCGAAATTTCTGTACATTTATCTTTGACTGCTTGCGGCAGGTCAAGATTTTTTATGTACATTTCTTTGTACATATAATCTGCGATGTCATTTTTCTGTGCAGAGCCGGCAAGTTCTTTGAGAGCTTCTGTTTTCTGGGCTTGAATAAAATCCTGCACAAGATTTTGCTGAGCTTTTGTAGCTCCGGCATTTTGTTTTCCTGACTGCACCTGTGCTATAAATTCTTCAAATTTTTGGGCTGTTTCGGGGTCATTTTCCCGTAAAAAGTTCAAATATTCGACAGGTGTCGGGTCTTTTAAGTCGCCTGTAAGAGGTCTCTCCGTTACATATCTTGTGTAATCCCCGCGCAGAGTGTGATATGCGTCTGCAACCCTGTTCAGTTTACTTAAAATTTCCAGTCTGTCTTCGCCGGTCAGATACGGGTCATCCAGTTCTTTTGCTCTTTCCAGTTCGTCTTTTATGTATTTGTTAATTTTCGCATCGTTAATATTTTCAAGGTTAAATTGTAGTTCTTCAAGTTTTGCCAGTTCCTGCCGGTTCAAGTCGCCTTCATTATAAGCTTTTTCTGCGATATCACGAAGAGCGGGATTTTTTATCAGCCGCATTTTCTGCGTGAATTCTTCTCCGCTGACAAAGGCAACTCTATCTTCTACACCGCTCAAAAAATCGTCCTCTTCTTCAAGTAATCGTTCTGCTAAGGACTTATTTTTGTCAGCTTGTTCGCTGCCGTTGCGGCGAGCTTCCATTCTTGCTCTCAGAGCTTCAAATCCCGCATCAAAATTATCGGCTGGTGGTTCTTCTTCCGGTTTTTGTAAAACAGACCTGCTTTCATCTTCACTTTCTGCAGCACGTCGTCCTGCTTCCATTCTTGCTCTCAATGCCTCAAATCCTGCATCAAAATCATCGTCACTGCCGGCTTCATTTCTGTAAATGCCCTGTTCTGTATCTTCCTGTGCTCCTGATGCTGTTCTTCTATTCTGTACAGGCGATTGCGGCTGAGGCGCTGCTTGCATTTGTGCTGCAGGAGTATCTGTCGGAAAATCTCCTTTGAACAGCTCTTTACTTGCTTTTATACCTGTTAAAGTTGAAACAAGTATACCGATGCCGTTCGCTTTTAAAGTTTGTTCAAGCCCCTGATCATAGTGAAGAGCACCAATCATAGCCAAATCACCTGCGGCTGACAGGGTAAAATCAGTACCTTTTTCAACAACGATGGCAAGTGCTTTATTCCCGCCGTTTCTTACTATCTGTGATGCAAATTTCAGCCCCTGACGTCCTGCGGCACCACCTATAATAAGTCCGCCCAAATCAAGCGCTAAATCTTTATACATTCTGTTCAATCGTTCCTGCGATTGTTCATCCTTTGAAAATTCATCGCTAAACCCGAGGATATGTCTTGATGCCATACCGCCAAGTGCAATTTTACCACCGGCACTCATCAGTACTACACCTGCAGGTGCTGCCGGTGTTAAAGTTAAAATACCGCCTACTGCCATTACTCCCATACCTGTCAGGGATGTAGTACCTGTTACGCTGTCAATTATTGTGAGCTGATCTTCTTTGAAAGCTTCTGCCATTGCTGTTGCATTGCGTTCTCCCAGTGCATTTTTGTAATCTGTCTGGTATTTTTCAAGATAGCTTTCATAGCTTTTGCCCCCGAGAAGACCGTTTAATCGTTTTTCCTGTTCTTGGACAGTGCTCTTTAGCAATTTATTTAATGCCATATTTCTGGCATAGTCACTCTCGTATGTTTTGCCAAATTCTATCGACAAATTTCCTTTTTCATCAAGGTTTAAATTTATGTCAAGTTTGTTCTTTTCAATAATTGCTGATAAATCTTTTTGAGCATTTTGCGGTGCGGCTTTGTAATATTCCGTGAAAAATTCTGCGGCTTCCATTGCACGTGTTTCCGGAGACGGTTCTCCACCGCCTGTTGCGATACCGTCAGGGCTCATATAAACTTTTGTCGCAGCCGAATAGTTTTCTTCCATTTCTCTGACTTTATTTTTGAGAATCTGTGTTTTATTATAAGCGCCTGTTGCAAGATTCATTTCGCCCTTACTTTGTGCAAGCTCTTCCATATACTTTTCCGAAAAATCCGTATCTCGTTCATATTTGTACGTGGTTTCAAAATCCATCAATTCATCTGCAGGAACTGTATCTTCAAGAGGTGTCAACTCCATATTTATTACAGGTCCCATATCTTTTGGTCTTTCGGCTTCATTTTTAATTGCTGCTACTGCAATATTTTGGAGCATTTTTGTTTCCTGCTCGTCTGTAAGTGCAATGATTTCCAGCTGGAATTTTTTTAAATCTTCTATATTTCTTATCTGGTTAATTCTTCTGTCAATTTCTTTTTTGAGCAGTTGTTTATAATCTTCTCTTGCGATATTGCCTCTATTCTTGTCGATAAAATCAATTCCGGACTCTTTGTCTTCTCTTTCAAGTCGTTCAAGAAGCATATCAGAGATTCTGCCTTTATTTTCTTTTATATAATCTTTTTTGGTTAATGTCCCGCTTTTGGCTCGCTGTAAATAAACTGTGCTGCTTTTTTCGTAATTTATAACATCTTTAACGTTGTTGCTTGATAACTCTGTGTTAAAAAAGTTTTTAAGATTATCATATCCCTGAGTTATAGTTCCGTTATGAATGTTATTAAGTAAATCTTCCGCATTAAGTGCATTTTCTGCAATCATATCAATTGAAAAATCTTGCGCCTGTTCTTCTGTAAAATCTGTTTTTGCTGTTATAGGCTGTGCAGAAGTTTTTTCAGGTATTTGTCGTTCAAGAGTTATACCTTTGTCGCTTTTTACAATCTCTGTTCTGGCAAATGCAGAAACTTTTTGGGCTTCTGCTTTTGTTATAACCCCTTTTTCTACCAGTATCGAAATGATTTTTTCTTCCGGTAGAGTCCTCAACTGAGGATTTGCAAGAATATATGAATTTATTTTGTCATCAATTGTATTCGCCATTTTTACCTTTTACACATAAATATTCTTATCTTGTATATCGGATTTGGCAGGTCTAAACTTTAATATTTTTGCGGGTTTGTTAATAAATGTAAAATTTGTAGGTCTATGTTAAATGTTGCACCTCACCCTACCCTGTCTTGGATTTGCTCCACGCTCACGGAGACTCGACAAAAAGCCTGCGGCTTAGTAGTCTCGTTCCGTTCGCTATCCGGACTTACTTTGTGTCGTCCGTCCGCAAATCCGCCTCCTACTTAGGAGAGGGGCAAACGTAACGTTTGCATCATTAGAGCAGAAAGAAAAAATATTTGAGGACGATAGCGAAAACAGAGTGAGAGCGTGTCCTGAAAAAGATTTTTCTTTCTGTAGTTAATCTGTGCGCAGCACTGTAACGGACTGTTCACAGTTCACCATTCACTATTCACTCCCTTTTGATGCAAACATCATGTTTGCCGCAGGAAGGTTCGGAAACGTAGTTTCTGATGACTCGTTTCTTTTGGTCGCGTGTTTTTCTTTCTTATCCAATATTCTTTCTATTTGCATCGCAACAAAAAGAAAGAATATTGGTGCGGGGCTTGGGGGTGCACAACCCCCTTTTTTGACAAACATTATGTTTCTACCCCTCACCTTAGCCACCTCCCTCAATCCCTCCCCTCAAGGGGGAGGGAAGTGTAAGCTTTTTTTCAAAAGCCGGCTTTTCAAAGATTTTCAAAATTTCTTGAATACTTAATAAAGGCAACTGCTTCAATATTGCAGAGTAGTATTGATGCAAACTTATGTTTGCCCCCTCACCTTAGCCCCCTCCCTCAATCCCTCCCCTCAAGGGGGAGGGAAGTGTTAGAAAACTCTTACTTTTTTCAAAAGCCGGCTTTTCAAAGATTTTTATAAGTTTTTGAATATCTAGTACAGGCGCATTCTCAGTCTGTGGGAAAAAATATTGATGCAAACATCATGTTTGCCCCTCACAGAGGTCAATCTGACGGGGCACGGAAGAGTATCATTGTGCGTAGCACTGTAACGGACTATTCACTCTTCACTATTCACAATTCACTCCCTTTTGATGCAAACATCATGTTTGCTGTTTGCCAATAAAAAACGACCATTTAAAGGGTCGTAAAGGGAAATAAAGGGAAA
>CALUVN010000052.1 GCA_944324235.1 Candidatus Gastranaerophilales bacterium | reverse complement strand
TCAACCGTATTTTTCGTAATAAGTCTGTATACAAAAACTTTCTTTGTCTGACCGATACGGTAAGCTCTGTCTGTTGCCTGATCTTCAACGGCAGGATTCCACCACGGGTCGTAATGGATTACGTAATCCGCACCTGTCAGGTTCAAACCTGTTCCGCCGGCTTTCAAGCTGATAAGGAATATCGGTATTGACGGTGTTGAATTAAATCTTTCAACTGCGCCCTGTCTGTCTTTTGTTTTTCCTGTGAGATATTCGTAAGGAATACCTTCGCGTTCAAGCCACGCTTTTACAATGTCGAGCATATCGACAAATTGGCTAAACAGAAGTATTCTGTGACCTTCCGATATAATTTCTTCCAGTAAAACTTTGAGTTTTTCAAACTTACCGCTCGATGTAATATTTTTGACATTTTCTTTGTCGTAAAGTCTCGGGTGGCAGCAGATTTGACGGAGTCTGAGCAATGCTGAGAAAATTGATAATCTGCTCTTTTCAAGTCCGTTTTGTTCAATTGATTTGAATAATTCTTCTTTTGTACTGTCAAGAACCTGCAGGTAAAAGTCTTTTTGGTCGTCAGTAAGTTCGCAGTATGCGATGTTTTCTACCTTATCAGGCAGGTCTTTTGCAACATCGCGTTTCATACGGCGCAGGATAAACGGATAAATTTGCAGTTTAAGACGTTTTTCAACTGTTTTATCCTGTCTTTCCATAATAGGATTAACGTATCTGTGGTTAAATTCTGCAACATTGAACAGAAATCCCGGCATAAGAAAATCAAATACAGACCATAATTCTTCCAGCTTGTTTTCAATCGGCGTGCCGGAAAGAGCAAGCTTGTGCTGAGCATTAAGTTTTTTGACGGCCTGTGCAGTTTGTGACATTGCGTTTTTGATATTTTGGGATTCGTCAAGTATAACGTATCTGAAATTTATATCCTTAAGTTTTTCAATATCACGTCTTACAAGTGCATAGCTTGTAATCACAACGTCATAGTTAGGAATTTCTTTGAATAATTGTTTCCGTTCAACACCTGACAGTTTCAGGCAACTTAGACCGGGTGCAAATTTTTGGATTTCAGATTCCCAGTTAAACACAACGGTTGTAGGGCAGATTACAAGTGTCGGCATCGGGCCGTCTTCTTCTTTTGCTTTTTCAAGAACAGTAAGCGCCTGAAGTGTTTTACCAAGCCCCATGTCATCTGCCAGAATTCCGTTCAGGCCGTATTTATACATAAACCACAGCCAGCCGAAACCTTTTACCTGATACTCACGGAATTCTGCGTGAATACCTTCCGGAAGTTTCAATTCTTCACTCGTTGAGAATGTTGACATTTGTGACCAGAATTTTTCAAAATCATCGCTTAAAACAAGTTCCACATTCAGGTTTTTGAGTTCGTTAATCAAGCCTGCGCGGTATGTTTTAACTGTATATTTGTTGTCAGGGGTTCTGTACACATCAAACGAGTTAAATGCTTTCATCATTGCATAAATATCCTGCGCAGGATATTCTACAAATCCCAGACTTCTGATTCTTGCGTATTTTTCTCCGTTCTGGATAGTGTCATAAATATCGTCAAAGTTAATAATTTCATCGCCTGCCTGTCCGTATAGACTTACGTCAAAACAGTCCTGAGCATCTTCACTAAAATCTATTTTTGCGCATAATCTGAATGGCTCGTCCATTAGCTTGAAGAATGAGATATCGTCTTTTTCTTCAAATTTCCAGCTTTCATCAGCTTGATGCATATAGTAGTTGTAAAAGTCTATAGCGTTTTCTTTTTCCAGTGCAAGGTTATTAGTCTGCATCGGAACGAATTTGCAGGCCAGAAGCATTTGGTATGCTTCTATTTCAAGCTGGGTATTGCGTTTTATCCAGTAGATTAAATCTTCATCCTGTTTTTTTACGGTAATATAAGGTGATTTATCGCTGGTTTTAGAGAACGGAACTCTGACCCCGTCGTATTCAAATTCTAAAGATGCTTTCAGAGACTGGTCATAATCTATTCCCAGCGTTACTATTTTAACCGGAGGACGTTCTTCAAGCATAAGTTTGCTTATATTTTCGTCTATTTCAACATCCATAATTTCACGGAGTTTAGGCAGTTCTTCGTAGATAAATTTCCCGCCTTCCGAATCTTTCAGGTCCGTAAAGGATGATTTAAGCAGATTTTGGGGTATTGACTGCATTGCAATATTGGTCGGGAAAATAATATTTTTGTATCTGCCCCACTTAAGGTGTCTGGAAAAATATCTTACTTCTTCAAGCGGGTAAGCATCGTCTTTATCAGGGCGTTTCCATTCAAGAGAAAGGAGGATTGTGCCTGATGCTCCGGAATTCACGTAAAGAACAAGTTTCCACTCTTCATCCGTAAATTTAAGACGTTCTTTTGTTTTTTCGTCAAGAACTTCATCGGCTTTTGCCAGAAGGTTAAACATCGGGCCGAATTTTGTAATCGGAATATCGTACCAGCCTGCTTTTTTGTCCTGTCTTGAAATTTTTAATAACTGCTGGAATATAGCAACTTCTACTTTTTGAGTGTTATTAAGTTCAAAAGACGGGTCTTGTTTTTGTGCTTCAATGAGTCCGCGTAAAATAGGTTCGATTTGTCGTACGATTTTACCTGTTTCTCTTGACATTACAAGTATTGAAAAGAAGTTAGCTTTTCTTTTAGGGTTAAAGTGGAATATATAATTTCCCTGCGGAGGCTCTGTGAGTGCCGTATTTTCATCCGGAAAATCAAATTCCATTCCGTATTTAGTTTCAAGCCAATCTTCATAAGCGTGTTCGTCTATTGCCCGTAATCCGACGGCAACAGCGTGTTTGCACCATTCCTCTTTCAAAGGACAGTTGCATCTGGCTTCTACTTTATTCTTTTTAAAGATTAAATCAGTATTGTAATATTCCTGAAAATTACCTTTTACTTTTCCTTTGTAAAAGTTTTTTTCAGGATACGTATCAAATACCATATCTTTCAAATGATATTCGTAACCTCTTCGCCAGCTTCCTGCTCCGGCTCTGTCTTTTATGTACTGATAATTAAATTCCTCAACACTCATCTGTTTTTTTGAGCATCACTTTCTTTTCTAAGGGTACAAACCTCTGGATATAGACCTTAAATCTATAAACCCTTACCAATACTTTCATTATACATGGAATATTAAAAAAGGCAAGTTAATTTTTAAATTAATAAATTATAAGCCTAGAAGTATATTATGGTAGAGGTATGCAAACCCGAAACCGAAGATAGCTCCGGCAATAACTTCAAAAGGTGTGTGCCCGAGAAGTTCTTTCAAGCGTCCTCCGGCTGCCTGCATATCATGTTTGTAAAAATCATCCATTACTCTGTTCAGGCAGGCTGCTGTTTTGCCTGCTGCCTGTCTGAGCCCTGCAGCATCATACATTGTAATAAGTGAATATCCCATTGCTATTGCAAAAGCAATCGAATCATAGCCTGTAATTATCGCAACAGAAATTGACAGTCCGATAACGCCAGCGCTGTGTGAACTTGGCATACCGCCTGTTGTTGCAAAGATTTTAAAATTGACGCGTTTATTTTTTATTGTAAATACGCAGAATTTTATTATCTGGGCAAAGAACGCTGATAAAATTCCGCACGATAAAGCTTCATATCCGGTGTTTGTAATACTTGACAGGTGTGATAACATTATTGTCCTACTCTCTTTTTTATTCCTGTAATAATTTCTTCAAAGACTAAAGAGTCAATTTTGTACTTCTGCATTATATCATAACATTTTTTTAGCATGCAAGTGACTTTATATTTAGATTCTTCCAAACCATACAGGCTTGTGTAGGTAAGTTTGCCTGCCTGTTTGTCTTTTCCGAGAGTTTTGCCCATTTCTTCAAATGTGGATATCTCGTCCAAGATATCATCTGAAACCTGAAAAGCTACGCCGAGGCATTGTCCGAATTCAGTTATTTCAGATAATTGTTCATCAGTTGCATCTGCTATGATTGCGCCTGTTCGCAGTGCAAGTTTAAAAAGGTCTGCAGTTTTGTGTGTATGGATATAATCAAGTGTTTTTTGCGGATTTTCAGGTGTTGAATGTTCGCTTTCAATATCAACTACCTGTCCTGCGATTACACCGTAAGCACCTGCTGCGTGGAAGTATTCATTCATTATTTTTATTAATTTTTCAGCCCCGAGGTTTTGTGAGTGTTTAAGGATGATTTGCGGCGCGAATGTTAAGAGCGCATCACCTGCAAGTGTTGCTATTGCATCCCCGAAAACTTTATGATTTGTCGGTTTACCCCGTCTGAAGTCGTCGTTATCCATGCACGGCAAATCATCGTGAATAAGCGTTTGAGCGTGAAGCATTTCAATCGCACAGGCGGTCGGAATTGCGTCTTCATAATTCCCGCCGAACATACGGCAGGTTTCAAGACACATCACAGGACGAAGCCTTTTCCCCGGAAGTGTTACTGTGTATTTCATTGATTTAAAAATATTTTCCGGATATTCTGCCGGCATATATTCATCAAGTTTTTTGTCTATTAATTCGATATAATCATTCATCTTCTTCATGGTATTCAATATCCTTATAAATATCTTGTTTTGAGCGTCTTCTTGATGTTTGTCTTTTCTTTTCGCTGATTTTAGTTATTTCTTTGTTATGTACAAATTTTTTTGTTTGTTCTGTTTTTTTACCTTCATATTTAATTTTTTCTTTGTACTCTTTTGCTTCTTTTATAAATTCAAGGTAGCTTTCGTAGCGGCTTGCGTCAATTTTATCAATATTATCCAGAACAGCGCAGCCGTCTTCATTTATGTGCAGGCAGTCGGCGTATTTGCAAAATTCTCTGTAAGGGCGCATTTCATCAAAAAGCAAATCAACATCTGCCGGTAGTATGAAATCAAATCTTACGTTGCTGAATCCCGGTGTGTCAACAATTCTTGAAGTTTTGTCCAGCTTTATAATCTCACAGTGGCGTGTGGTGTGAGTGCCTCTTTGGAGTTTTTCGCTGACAGCTTTTGTTTTGAGGTTCAAGTCAGGATTTATTGCATTAATCAGGCTCGATTTTCCGACTCCAGAATTCCCGCAAAGGACGCTTGTGTTATTCTCCAGAAGCTCTCGAAATGTTTTTATCCCGTGTTTTTTTGTCGCAGATGTGACTACTATCTTATAGCCGAGGGGTTCGTAAATTGAATAAATTCTTTTTATATCTTCTGCTCTGACATCTAAATCATCTTTATTAAAGCACAATACCGCAGGGATTTTATAATATTTTGCAAGTGCAATATAACGGTTTAGCTGGTGAAAATCAAGCTCAGGCTCTTTAAGCGCTGATACAATGATAATTCTGTCAATGTTTGAAACACTCGGGCGTGCAATATAATTTCTGCGCGGTAAAACTTCTTCAATGTACCCGTTATTGAATTTTACCATATCTCCTACGAGAATTTTTTCTTTACGTTTTTTCAAAATTTCGCGCGCTTTGCATTCGACAGTTTCACTGCCTGTGTCAATGTAATAAAAATCAGAATGTATTTTATATATCTGTCCTTCTTTCATTGTAAGTAAATATTAGCACGTATATTAAATTTTGTAAAAAAATATTTATATTCGGGCAATTTAAAATTTGTTTTTACTTAAATATTAGTGTTATGGCTATAAATCCTACAGGCAGTACAAATTTATTATCAAAATATACGGCAAATCAAACGGTGAATAATTCATCATCCTCGCAGTCTGCAGCTCCGATTACTCCGAGGACCAGGCAGGAGGACTTGATTGAGAAGCAAAAGAGACTTATTCAGCTGCAAAACGATGAAATAAATACCCTTAAATCACAACAAAAAACATCTTCAGGTAATCCTGTTGCAACTATATTGTCTATTGTTGGCGGAATAACAATCTTAAATCTTATATTAAATTATAAATCACCAAGAAGAATTCAAGCAGAGATGCAGCAGGCTGCACAACAAATGCAGGAGGCTATGAATGATTCGGTACGCCGTGCCATGCAAGCAATAAATGATGCAGACGGCGATTCGGTTCTAAAACCTAAAGAACAGCCAAAACATATTATAAGGGCAATATTTGATTCTGTAGGCAAAGTCACCGGCAAGAAAATTTTTGACAGAGAATCAGACAGGCTGCTAAAAATTGTAGAATATTATCCCGGAACTCAAAAGCCTGCAACTGTGGAAAGATATGATTACATAAACAACAAAATAAACTACAGCTGGTTTAGAGAAGACGGCACAAAAGCTATGGAAGAGCTTTTTGATTTGAAGTCAAAACAAAAACTGGCAACATTTTTCTTTAAAGAAGACGGTAAAACTATCGCCAAAACCAAACGTTCTTAATAAATATTGTTACATTATTTTGAAAAATTGTATGTTTATGTTATTATTTGCATACATATAATTGTTAATACTTTTAAAAGGGGAAAAATATGATATCAGTAAATGATTTAAAAACAGGCCTTACGTTAGATTTAGATAACGGTTTGTGGTCTGTCGTAGAATTTTTGCACGTAAAACCGGGCAAAGGTGCTGCATTCGTAAGAACTAAACTTAAAAACGTTGAAACCGGTCAGGTTATTGAAAAAACATTCAGAGCCGGTGAAAAAGTCGGTAAAGCTATGCTTAACAGACGCGAAATGCAATACCTTTACAAAGAAGGTAATGACTACGTTATGATGGATATGGAATCATACGAACAATTACAATTGACAAAAGATCAAGTCGGTGACGGTATCAAATATTTGAAAGAAAATATGGTTGTTCAGGTGTTGATGCATGATGCAAGAATTATCGGTGTTGATATTCCTGCTCACGTTGAACTTGAAGTCGTTGACACCCCGCCTTCAGAAAAAGGTAATACTGCTCAAGGCGGTACTAAACCTGCTACATTAGAAACAGGTGCTGTTGTTAACGTTCCGTTCTTCATCTCTAACGGTGACAGAATCAGAGTTGATACCAGAACTAACGAATATCTTGACAGATGCTAGTTATAATAGAAAGGCTTATATAAATGAAATTTGATGTTGATTATATTGAAAAGTTAGCTAAAATCCTTGCAGATTCCGGTTTGACTGAAATCTCTATGGAAGACGGTGAACAGGCTATAACAATCAGAAAAGATTTTCCGCCTGTTACGGCAGCTCCTGTTGTTTCACAAGTTGCCGCTCCTGCAGCAGCACCGGTTGCGCAGCCAGTATCAGCTCCTTCAGCTGAAAAGTCAGAACCTGCAAAGAAAGGTAAACCGCTTACATCTCCGATGGTCGGTACTTTCTACAAGGCTGCATCTCCTGACGCTAAACCGTTTGTCGAAGTAGGTCAAACAGTAGCTCAAGGTGATGTTGTTTGTATTGTTGAAGCTATGAAACTTATGAACGAAATTGAATCTGAATTTTCTGGCAAAGTCGTTGAAATTTGTGTTGAAGACGGTCAGCCTGTTGAATTCGGTCAAGTATTAATGTATATAGAATAGTTTTAAGAGTTTAAAGGGTGATATTTTTTCACCCTTTATATTTTTAAGGAAAAGGATATGTTTAGAAAAGTATTAATCGCTAACAGAGGCGAAATTGCCGTTAGAATTATAAGAGCTTGCAGAGAGCTGGGAATTCCGACAGTTGCTATTTATTCTCAGGCTGATGCAAATTCTCTGCACGTAAGACTGGCTACTGAAGCTTATTGCATCGGGCCTGCTCAAAGTGCTAAAAGTTATCTGAGTATTCCAGCAATTATTTCGGCAGCACTTGTTTCCGGCGCTGACGCAATTCACCCGGGATACGGTTTTATGTCCGAAAGAGCAGATTTTGCAGAAATTTGCGCGCAGCATCACATAAAATTTATCGGTCCGACAGCAGAAGCTATGAGAAAAATGGGTGATAAAGCAACTGCTCGTAAAACAATGATTGAAAATGATGTTCCTGTTACTCCGGGAACCGGTATTGTGAAAACTGTTGAGGAAGTTAAGGAATTCGCTCATAGAGTTGGATACCCGATAATTCTTAAAGCCACAGCCGGCGGCGGCGGAAAAGGTATGAGAATCGTCAGAAATGATGATGAAGTTGAAACTAATATGAATCTTTGCCAGTCTGAGGCTCAGAATTTCTTTGGCAACCCTGATGTCTATGCCGAAAAATACCTTGAAAATCCGCGACACATTGAAGTTCAAATCCTCGGTGACCAGTACGGTAATGTTGTTCACTTAGGTGAAAGAGATTGTTCTATTCAGCGTCGTCACCAGAAACTTATAGAAGAAGCTCCGTCTCCGGCTATTGATGCCAAAACCCGTCAGGAAATGGGTGCAGCTGCTGTTCGTGCTGCTAAGGCTATCAATTACGAAGGTGCAGGAACATGTGAATTTCTGCTCGACCACGATGGTAAATGGTACTTTATGGAAATGAATACACGTATTCAGGTTGAGCACTGTGTTACAGAAATGATTTCAAATATTGACCTTGTTAGAGAACAAATTCTGGTTGCATCAGGTGAAAAACTTGATTTTACGCAGGATGATATTGTTCTTCGCGGACATGCTATTGAATGCCGTATTAACGCTGAAAATCCGGAAAAAGATTTTATGCCTAATCCGGGTAAAATTACAGGGTATGTTACCCCGGGCGGTTTTGGTGTAAGGGTTGATTCCCATGTTTATCAGGATTATTCAATCCCGCCTTATTACGATTCTATGATTGGCAAGCTTATTTGCTGGGGTAGAACTCGTAACGAGGCTCGCCGCAGAATGTACAGAGCGTTGAAAGAATACGTTGTAACCGGTATTGAAACAACTATTCCGTTCCATCAGGATATTATTGAAGACGATGTCTTTATTAGCGGAAATTTCAATACAGGATTTATTGAAGAATATTATAAACGTAAAGGCAAAAAATAAGCCGGCATAATGCTTGACGGATGTGCCGTTTACCGGTTGTTTAAATACGAAAATACAGAAAAGTTATAATGAGGATGTGAGTGCGAATAAAGTACTTTGTGTAATCCGAAGATAATTTTTCTGTATTTTAAGTATTAGATAACAAAAAATATTATGTTTGCTATATAATTGTTCTGCATGACAAATAACAGTTACAAATATTACATAAAAGAACTTTTGAACATTGCCCTGCCTATTATTATGGGAAACCTGGGATTTATTCTGATAGGTGCGGGGGATGTTCTGATTGCCGGCAGACATTCGACTGATACGCTGGCTGCTATAAGTATTGCAACGGCAATTTCTAATTGTATTATGACATTCGGGATAGGGCTTATTGCGAGTGTATCTCCTATATTGTCAAATTTTCGCGGGGAGAAAAAATCAGCTAAAAAGTATTTCTTTCCGACAATCAGATTTGCAATGATTCTTGCCGTGATTACGATGGTGCTGGTGTTGGCGTGTGTGCCGGCGATTGATTGGTTAAATTTTGACCAGAAACTTGTGCCGGATATTAAAGATTATATGATTATCACAGCATTTTCAACTTTTGGAGCATACTTGCATGCCGCGTTGAAAGAGTATTTGCAGGCATTTGAAATAGTATTGTTTCCAAATCTTGTGACTGTATTTTGTGTATTTTTGAATATAGCCCTGAATATATTACTTGTATTCGGGTGGGGGCCTGTACCTGCATTAGGTGCTATAGGGCTTGCAATTGCAAGTTTCACCGTACGGTATGTAATGGGATTTGCTCTGTTGATTTACTGTTTCAGAGAAATGTCATTTAGGGATTATGAGGACAAATCTTATTACAAAAGTTTGTTACACGTAGGGCTTCCGATATCACTGGCGGTGCTTGTAGAATTTGTTGCATTCAATATTACGGCAATTTTGATGGGGAGAATTTCCGGAGTATACGCAGCGGCTCAGAACCTTGTTTGCACTTTGACTACAATATCATTTATGGTACCGCTTGCAATATCAAACGCTATTGCCGTAAAAGTAGGGTTTGCAAACGGGGCAGGTAATTATTTTGACCTGAAAAAATATGCAAAAATAGGTACATTCCTGTGTGTTGCTTTTATGACTTTCAGTGCGGTAATTTTTGCGTCATTTCCGGATGTACTGGTCGGATTATTTACAAAAGACCCTGTACTCATTAAAATTGGAATCCCTGTTTTGTACGTAATGGCAGTATTCCAAATTTTTGACGGGCTGCAGGTGGCACTTGCAGGTATATTCAAAGGAATAAAGAAAACAAAGATTGTTTTAATTTCAAATTTTGTCGGGTACTGGCTGATATCAATTCCTGCAGGCTCTCTCTTAGCTTTCCATTTCGGGTATAACCTTATAGGTTTCTGGTATGGGCTTTTGTCAGCGGCAATAATTCTTTGCTGTATGATGATTTTGATGCTGAGAGTTTATTTTAAAAGAATGACATCTGCCTAGCAAAAATTTATCTTTAGCAGTTTTAAATCTGATATGAAAATTACCCCCTCAGCAAACAATTTTTATAATAATATCCAAAGGCCTCATCAAAAATATATGCAGTCCCCTGTGTGTTTTGGGAATAATATTGATAGTTTTGATAAGCAGGATACATCTGACCCCATATCGGCGGCAGAGTCATCAACATTAATCGGTGAATGTATAGGTAAAGCTTTTCAGACAATGTATGATGATAGAATTGGCGCAATGAGGAAGAAAGTTATACAACTTAGCAACGCCAGAAATAAAAAGTTTCCTGACAACAGAATTGATATAGAAACTATTATAAATAATATACAGGATTCTTCCCTGTACGATGATTTGGAATTTTTGCAGAATATAATTTATCTGAAAAATAATAGCCGTCAGCTTATACAGGAGAATATAGAGTATCTTATGGATACAGATAACATAGATTATGCGGCCAGGGACAACATTGTATCAGCGAAACTTTTGTATGATGTGGAAGGAAGAAAAAAACAACTACATTTGCGGGATGTTGTTGAACTTGCACGCAGCCACGATTACATTCTTGAACGCATACAAAAGGTAAATCTTCTCGGCAAAATTGAGGGAAGAAAATCAGATTTAACAATTGGTGATGCCATTTCTATTGCAAGGTTTGATGATGAAATGTGCCGGCAGATATTAGAAGCAGGTGTTCTCGCTGATATAGACGGCAGGGAGAATCCTCTGACAGGTGAAGAAGTTATAAATTTTCATTCATTTTTGCTTTCACATAACAACAGTAAAAAGAGTAGTAAACAGAGCGAAGATTTAATATACATGTTTCACAAAGCAAAAGAAAGAGGATTATTTTCTGATAAATTCGGCAGCGATGCTTATCTTAATATGTCGAGTGCAGCAGAACTTGCAAAATTGACCGACCAAAATTTTGCAAATATCAAAAATTCCGGTGTTTTGAAATTTCATCCCAATTTAATATCTGAAACAGTGGAGTTTCTGGCATATAATTCAAACCGGACGCAATTTTTAGAAAATGCAGTAACATTTTTTGATTTGTTTGACAATACGACCTGTTTTGATATTCAGTGCGTTTCAGACCTGAATGATGAAGATTTTACTAATTTTGTGAATATTACAAAAGAATACAATTTAAACAGCAAATTTTCACCTGAGGTTTGCATTGCCGCTTCAGAGTCCGGCGATGAAGGTATGGGTGAGGCTTTGAATAAAGTTTATGATGCTGCATTTTTACATCGGGACCAGCTCGGAAATGCAAATGAAGTACTTTCGAATTTTGATATAAAAAATTTAGTAGATTTTACCCCTGTCGTTAGTGCTATATATTTACTTGGTGCAAACGCCTTTATACATTCATTTTCAATGAAGTATGAAGGGGTTTGTAATTTATTTAAAAGCCTGTGGTCTTATGAACAAATTGTACAGAAATCTGAGAAAGATGAACTCAAGGAAAAACTATCTGCAAAGAGTATTCCTCCTGAAGATAAAATTCAGCGTTTACTCACAATTATTTCTTTATCAGATACAGAATCACGTAAAATGCTGATTGATAAAATTTGTCCAAATGTCCCGACTCAGGAAATGATAGGTAAAGCAAAAGCAATCTGGGCAGAACATGGCAAAACTTTTGATGAAAAATACGAAACTTTCTGCGCTGCTTTTGATTTAGATACAGAAAATCCGAAAATCAGAACATTCTTTGAATCACGTGCCACTCTCAACTCAAAGGGGTACAAAATACTGAATAACGTCAGTTCAAAAGATATTGCACAGCTTCTTGCGGTTGAAGTTGTCAAACCTTATAATGACGGAGAATGGAATAAAGCTGTAAATAACCTTGTAAAGCAAAAGTTCAAACTTCCTGATAATGAGGAATTCTTCAATAAGGTCGATTTTTCCAAAAGTAAGTATCTCTCAACACTTCTCAGCTGCTCTGACGAGGCTAAGACAAATATAAATGCACTTTTCTATCAGCTACTAAGATTTCCTGATAAAACAATAAAGGTATCTCTTGATGTTCTTCCTCAAAATAAAATAACGAGAATGCTGTTTAAAGTGAACGACTTAGACTATAATATCTGGACATCTCCGCCTGATAAAGAAGATGAAGTTTTTGTAAAATTAAAAACAGATACAGTATCGTCAAAATGTGCAGCAATTTCCAACCTTGAAAAAGATTTGACAGACCCGCTTATGGATGATTTACCAAAAGAAGAAACCGATAAAATTTTTAAATCACTTGAAAATATCGGTGTCAGATTAAAGGAGTACGAAATTCATGAATACGATTCTGAGGGGTTATATGAAAAGACAACAAAACTTAAAAAATTAACAAAAAAAGATACCCCTGTTGTATTTGAAGATTTACAAGAAATAATTTTAACGATAAAAAAAGTTATCAATGAAAATAAATTCTGGACAAATCCAAATGAAAATGAAAAAATTGATGCCGCAAGAATAACTATGTACAATCACCTGATGAAACTTCGCGATACCGAAATCAAAAACGCTAAGAATTTAAAATCCGACAGAATATCAGATATCCACGTAAGAAAAGCTGATATGAATGACGTTGGATATTCGCTGTTTTTAGGAAATTACGCGTCCTGCTGCACTGCAATAGGTTCATCAATCGGCAATGATTTTGCCGCTCCAAGGTATATTATGGATAAATTTATATCTGCAATAGAAGTTCTGGATGATAAAACCCCTGTAGGTAACACAATGTGTTATTTTGCAAAGGTTGACGGGAAATTAGCGTTTGTTCTTGATAATATAGAATTACAAACAAAATACCAGAATAATGACAGAATCCGTGACGCAATTATCAAAGCCGCAGAAAATATTTGTAAATCAGTTGGTAAACCTGACCTGCCAATCTATGCCGGCCCATATAGACATAAAGTGGATTTAAGCGGAAATGAATTTAAAGAGCACAAACTCAAAATTCTTGGCAGCACTGACGGCAAAGATACTTATCTTGATTTTGAAGCCCCTACACCTGTTGAGCCTGATATGGTCTTCAATGTAAAATTATACAAACTTAAATAAAACCAATGAAAATAACACCTGTAAATCATATACAACAGAATACTTTTACATCAAGAAGATCCGGCAAATCGACGCAGACTCCGCCGGCACCACCCATGAGTTACGATATGTTTGTTGCCGAAAATAAAAAGCCTGAAAATTTGTTTGATAAATTCAGACACATATTTGTAAAACAAAACACCCCGGAAAAGCAGGC
>CALUVN010000051.1 GCA_944324235.1 Candidatus Gastranaerophilales bacterium | reverse complement strand
GGCGATGGCAGGTCACCTTGCAGGATAATTTCTTCTTTTTTACCGGTAAGCTGCGGCACAGAACTCAAGAGAGCTTTTGTGTATGGATGTTTCGGGGTTGAAAACAATTCTTCTGTTGTGCCGATTTCAACAATTTCTCCAAGGTACATAATTGCAACCCTGTCTGCTAAGTATTTAATCACGCTCATATCATGCGTAATCAAAAGGAATGTCAGGTTGAATGTTTCTTTTAAATCTTTTAAAAGATTTATAATTTGTGCCTGAATACTTACATCAAGCGCGCTGACTGGTTCGTCTGCAAGTATAAACTCAGGGTTTAAAACAAGTGCACGCGCGATTGCTATTCTCTGGCGCTGTCCGCCTGAAAATTCATGCGGAAATCTGTTAAGTGCTTCTGCAGTTAATCCTGTTTTTTCAGCTTTCTCTAAAACAATCCCGTCGATTACGTCGTTTTTGTAATCCGTATTTATTTTCAGTGGTTCTCGAAGCGTATCAATAATTTTCATCTTAGGGTTGAGGCTTGAATACGGGTTCTGAAAAATCATCTGTGCTTTAGTGCGGAAGTTTTTCAGTTCCTTTTTATCCATAGTGAGAATATTTTTACCCTCAAAATCAATTTCTCCTGATTTTGCGTCTTCAAGTTTTATTATCGCTCTTGCAAGAGTTGACTTTCCGCAGCCTGATTCACCTGCAATCGCAAGGATTTCGCCCTTCTTTATGTCAAGGGAAACTCCGTTTACCGCGTGGATAGTTTCTTTTTTGCCTAAAATCCCTTTGCTGGTATTGTATTCGACAACCAAATCCTTAATTTTTATCAAATCTTCAACCATAGAATGATATTAACTTAATTTTTTAATTAATGCAATCAGTCAGGTATGTTACAATGTCACTAATATGTAAGGATAATAAGAGGGGAATTTTGTGGGAGGTAAAAACGATAAAAATGTCGTTAAGATATTGTTACAATGTAGCAAAATTATTATTTTACAATATTTAAAATGAAAAATTGCGGAGAAATATATTATGGTTAGTACAAGAAATATTACAAAATCAGTAGAACAGATTTATACTTTTTTATATCGTAGAAATGAGTTCAGCCGTGCGAAGACAATATCAAAATCAGAAACAAATGCGCATGTTAAATTGTATTTAAAGAATTTTTATACAGAGGCAATGGATGCTCCTGCACGGGCGGAATATCTGCATCGGATATACCGTATGCGAAGCTTATTAGGCTGCGTGATGAAACCTTTTAAAGAGCAGAGCACTTTTATGCTTAAACTAAAACTCGCTGGAGCTGAATTTATTACAAATTACAGAAAGAAAAATTTGATTAAAAGAGATGCAGAGCTTACAGCATTAAAAAATGCATACGATGAAAAGGTCAATGAACTTTATCCGAATAGCAAAAGTTTACGCGAGAAAATTATAAACCGTATAAAATTTAACGGATTTTGTAATCCCTAAACTTCGCGGCGGCCTTCAATCGCTTTTGTAATTGTAATTTCGTCTGCATATTCCAAATCTGCTCCTACAGGCAAACCGAATGCAATTCTTGATATTTTTATCCCGAAAGGTTTCATTAATTTAGTAAGGTAAAGACTTGTTGCTTCTCCTTCGACCGACGGACTGAGTGCAAGAATTACTTCCTGAACTTCTTCAGATGTCAGCCGTGTTAAAAGCTCCTTAATTCTTATATCATCAGCTCCTATTCCGTCCATAGGAGAAATAACCCCCTGTAAAACGTGGTATAAGCCTTTATATTCATTTGTTTTTTCAATAGCAATTAAATCTTTTGTTTCAGCGACAACGCATATTGTTGAGCGGTCGCGTTTGGTAGATTGGCAGATTTCACACGGGCTGGTTGACGACAAATTAAAGCAAACCTCGCATGTGCGGGTGTTTGCTTTAGCGTCAATTATAGCCTGAGCAAATTTTTGAACTTCTGTCTCAGGCATTCTAAGTAAATAGAATGCCATTCTTTGTGCGGATTTTGGTCCGACTGACGGAAATTTTTGAAAATGCTCGATTAATGTTGCTATTGATTTAGGATAAATCATTATTAAAACAGTCCCGGAATGTTAATACCGCCAGTAGCTGCTTTCATTTTTTCTTCCATTTGAGCAGCGGCTTTGTCGCTTGCCTGTTGGATAGCAGCTGCAATAATATCTTCCATCATTTCAACTGTTTCAGAATCTACTGATGCAGGATTGTCAGGATTGATAGCTTCCGGAGAAAGTTTGATTGATTTGAATTTTCCGAGCCCGTCGCAGATAACTTTTACTGAGCCGCCGGCAGATTCCCCTGAAATTTCAAGATTTGCAAGTTCTTCCTGAGTCTTTTTTAATTTTTTTTGGATGTTTTGTGCTTGCTGCATCATTTGCATGATATTCATTCTTAAATGTCCTCCTTAGTCTTTTTGCGTTTTTTATTATACAATAAAAATATGAATAAGAAAACTTATGTACAAGAATCTTTAAGAAACGGGCGCATAATGCGCTGGACAATGATGCCCTTAAAGGTTTATGTTGCACCTATGAAATTTTATTCAAAACAGGGGGAGGATTACAAATACAGAGGACTTGTGAAACGTGCTCTTGACGAGTGGCAGGCTGCAACAAAAGGCAGAGTGTCTTTTACTTTAGTCGGTACTCTTCTTGAATCAAATATTAATGTAGATTGGAAACGTGTTGAAAGAAAAGCTCTCGGACATTGTTATTTCCAGTTTGACGCTGCGCAGCGTCTTTACAGTGCAGAGGTTTCGATCGGATTAACCGACGGACTTATTCACAGTGATTATATGGACGAGGGTGAGGTTTACCACACTATATTGCATGAAATCGGGCATGCAATCGGTTTGGGGCACAGTCCTTATAAATCAGATATTATGTACACCCCGCACCAGAAAGGGGTCAACAGAGTTTCAGAGGGTGATGTTTTGACTGTCAACTGGTTATACAAGCTTCCTCAAGGGGCAAAAGTTTCAGAAGTTGCGTCACAGTTAGGTGTGGGCGGTTATGATATTGACGATATCATAACAAAATATATGAATAAAGCTTCGGGCAAATCACAGGATTCGCAGCCTGAACATAAGAAAGTTGTTAAGCGCAGAGATTTGTTGGAAGAGCAGGAAAAAATTGCACTTTTAAGAAAATACCATTTAACCCTCCAGAGCGTCAGTATGTCCGAGGAACTTAAAAAATTTTTTCAAAAACCTCAGGATAAGTAATTTTTTGTCCTTGAATTTATTTTAATCAAATTTTATTGTTTCTGTACGCGTGGAAAGCCAGTGTAAAACATGTTATCCCGAACAGAATTCCAACCATCATTGTATTATGGTATGCGTTTAAAAATGCATGCGTATATTCAAGCCCTGCTTTCAGGTAATCGGAACGCAGACTGTCAAAGATACTGATTGTCAATGCAACCCCGAGAATATTTCCCATATTTCTGGAAAGTGCAAGAATTCCGCTTGCTATTCCAAGCTCGGATTTTTTTACGCTTGTGATTATTGCAGTGTTGGAAGGAGACTGAAACAGACCGTTTCCTATCCCCATAATCCCTGAAGCCGCAACTATTTCCCAGGCAGGTGTTGTTTCATTGAAAGTTGTAAAAATTATAAGTGCAATAATATATACAAGCGGACCTGCCATTGTCAGAATTCTGCTTCCGTGTTTTCCTGCCCAGTTACCGCTGAATGGTGCGGTTACTGATAATGTGACAGAATATGGCAGTATCAAAAGCCCTGTTATCATCGGGTTGTATTTTAAGATTTCCTGCAGGAAAAAAGGAAGTAAAATTGAATTTGTAAACATTGCCATGTAAGAAGTCATTACGGCTAGATTACCTAACGTGAAAGTCTTGATTTTGAAGATTTCAAAATTAATCATAGGGTATTTAATTTTGTGGTCTCTTATGTAAAATAATGCCCCGAAAATTGCGGTAAGTATGCCCAGTACCGTGATTTTTAAAGATGTCCAGCCCCATTGATGGCCTTCTGATATCGCAAGCAGGAGCGCAAAAATACTTATTGTAAAATACAAAAATCCCGGATAATCAAATTTGAAATTTTTTCGCTGTTCGCAGTGTGACGGCAGCATTCTGTATGCATAAATAGCCCCTATAATTGCAATCGGAATGCAAGGTACAAATATTGCACGCCAGTCGTATGCATTTATTAAGAAACCTCCGAGAGCAGGCCCGCTCATTCCTCCGATTGCTATTATGCATCCGTTAAGTCCGAGTGCTTTGCCTCTCCTTGCATTTCTAAAAATAGATGCAATAACGGCAGACGCGTTTGATATCATAATTGAAGCTCCCAGCGCCTCTATGCATCTGTATAAAATAAGCTGCCAGAACGTCATGGCTGTTGTGTTTAATATCGCGCCGAGCGCAAATAACAAAAATCCGCCTGCATACATCTTGTTTTTTGGAAAAATATCCCCCAGTTTCCCAAAA
This sequence comes from Candidatus Gastranaerophilales bacterium, assembly GCA_944324235.1. GTDB lineage: Bacteria > Cyanobacteriota > Vampirovibrionia > Gastranaerophilales > Gastranaerophilaceae > CALUVN01. The sequence goes on along the minus strand of CALUVN010000051.1, from coordinate 9,356 downwards.
AACGGAAGAAATACCGTAAGTACAAGCATATATGCAATTACTACCCACTGGATTTGTGAGATAGTAACATCAAACGCCCTCGACATTTCATAAAGTCCGAGGTTCACTGTTGTTGAATCCAGCATCCCTAAAAAATTGCCGATTGCAACTATTATGAACATTGTCCATTTAAGTGATTTTGTTTTCATTTTTAATTATTTAAATTTTTCACCCAGTCTTTAATGACTCTCAGCGGCGAGCGTGTCAGGGCAAGTGAATTTTTTTCTACATTTTTTGTAATAACACTTCCCGCGCCTACGTTTACCCATTCCTGTAATTCCACAGGGGCAACAAGTACGGCATTTGACCCTATTTTTACATTGTCGTGAAGAATTGTTTTACTTTTTACTTTTGTAATAGGGTTATAATTTGCAGTGATAGTACCGGCGCCTATATTTACATGTTCTCCGATTTCGCTGTCGCCTATGTAGCTCAGGTGGCCTGCGTTTGTATTTGAATTTATTTTAGATTTTTTTACTTCTACAAAGTTACCTATTTTAACGTTATCCGCAACTTCCACTCCGCCTCTGAAGTGTGCAAACGGGCCGATTTTACAATTTTCTCCGATTTTGTTTTTACCTTCAAGATACGTTGACGGGTATATAATAGTGTCTTTTCCTATTTCTGTATCTTCGCTTATCCATGTAGAATCAGGGTCAACTATAGTGACGCCGTTTTCCATTAACTCAACGAGTTTTCTTTTATTCATAATTTTTGTAGCTTCTGCAAGATGGAGGCGTGAATTTATACCGAAAATTTCTTCGTTATTTTTCAATGTGTATGCATTTACCGAAAGTTTATTTTTCTTACCCCATTCAATTATATCCGTAAGGTAATATTCGCCCTGCGCATTATTGCTGGTAAGTTGATTAAATGCAGGTGAAATTTTTGCCCAGTCAAGACAGTATATTCCGGCATTAATTTCTTTTACGGCTTTTTGTTCCGGCGTTGCATCTTTTTCTTCCACTATACATTTTAAAGAATCGTCTTTTTCTCTTATGATTCTTCCGTAATTTGTCGGATTGTCAAAGATTGCACTCATTACGGTCAAATCTGATTTTTGCATTTTGTGGAATTCAATAAATTCTTTCAGTGTTTTTTCTGTGATAAGCGGGGTATCTCCGCATAGTATTAATACCAAACCTTTGTAATCTTTCAAAAACGGGCAGGCTTTTGATACGGCATCACCTGTTCCAAGCTGCGGAGATTGTAAAACAGCTTTTGCATTTTTATAATTTTCGCCCAAAAATTTTTCAACTTCTTCTGCATGATGACCGACGATTACAAAAGATTCATCAGCAATATTTTTTACATTATCAAGTACGTACCCGAGTAATGTTTTGTCCATAATTTTGTGCAAAACTTTCGGAGTGTTTGACTTCATGCGTGTTCCCTTGCCTGCTGCAAGAATTATTGATTTTATATCCATTTCTATTCTCTCTTTCACTGATACTAAAACTTTCAACCCAATTATATAACAAACATTATTAACTGACGACAGTTTTTTTGTAAATATTTATACATAAAGAATTGATTTTTTTTTATGTCGGTCATATTATGAACGAACGAGTGTATAGATTACAATATTGGAAGATGTTATGGCGTTAAATTTTCAGGAATTAGTATTTAATTTATCAAAGTTCTGGTCAGATTACGGATGTATAATACAGCAGCCGTACGATATTGAAAAAGGTGCTTCAACAATGAACCCTGCAACTTTTTTAAGAGCGCTGGGACCTGAACCCTGGAATACTGCAATGATTGAACCTTGCAGAAGACCTACCGATGCACGTTACGGAGAAAACCCTAACAGGCTCGGACATTATTTCCAATTTCAGGTTATCCTGAAACCATCTCCTGATAATGCTCAGGAACTTTATTTGAAAAGTTTGGAAGCTATGGGGATTGACCTTAAAGAACACGACGTAAGATTTGTTGAAGATAACTGGGAATCTCCTACTCTCGGCGCTGCAGGTGTGGGCTGGGAAGTTTGGCTTGACGGTATGGAAATCACACAGTTTACATACTTCCAGCAAGTCGGCGGACTTGAGGTTAAACCTGTTGCTCTGGAATTAACTTACGGATTGGAGAGAATTGCTATGTATCTCCAAAATAAAGAATCCGTTTACGATATTATGTGGAATGATACACTCAAGTACGGTGATATTTATTTACAAAACGAAATCGAACAATCTAAATATAACTTTGAAGTCAGTGATGCAAAATCTCTGTTTACTATGTTTGACCTCTATCAAAAAGAAGTCGATAATTGTGTTAATGCAAAACTTGTTTTGCCTGCGTACGATTATGTTTTGAAATGTTCTCATACTTTCAATCTTCTTGATGCAAGAGGGGTTATCAGCAAGGATGAAAGAATTAATTTCATCAACAGAGTAAGAACAATGGCATCAGCTGTTGCTAAATTGTATGTAGCACAAAGAGAAGAATTAGGTTTCCCTCTTTGTAAATAATATAAGGAATATAAATGGCAGTAAAATTTAACAGAGCAACGCTCTCCAGAAATTTTTTGAGAAAAATTACCAAAATTAAAGCCCCTGATGATATGCTTGCAGAAGCTAAATCAGGCGGTTTGGAAAAAACTTTAGGCGCAATAGATTTAATCATTCTCGGTGTAGGTGCAATTATCGGCTCGGGAATTTTTGCAGTTGTAGGTATTGCAGCTGCCGGTGCTTCCGGTCAGGTCGGAGCAGGTCCTGCATTGATGATATCTATGATTATTGCAGCTCTTGCATGCGTATTTTCAGCTTTGTGTTATACGGAATTTGCAACAATGATACCGGTTGCGGGCGGTGCTTATATTTATACCTTCGCAACTCTCGGTGAATTTGCGGCATGGATGGTCGGCTGGGTATTAATGCTTGAATATGCGGTAGGTTTTATCGCGGTTGCTTGTGCATGGTCAAACCACTTTGTTCAATTCTTAAACGGTTTTTCTAATGTGCTGCCGGCATGGATTGCAAACCCTCCGCTATGGCTTGTGAATGACGCAGGTTCTGCAATGAAAATTGCAGCTGATAACGGACTTAATCCGCACGATATTATTCCGACAATTTTTGGAATCCCTGTTTGTATAAATATTCCTGCAATTGTTATGGTTTTATTAAGCACTATGATTCTTGTAAGAGGAACTAAAGATTCAACAAAAATGGCAGGGATTATGGTATTTGTTAAACTTGCCGTAATTGCATTATTCGTTCTTGTAGGTGCTTTTTATATCAAGCCTGACAACTGGACGCCTTTTGCTCCGAACGGATTTGAGGGAATTTTTGCAGGTGCATTTTTAATATTTTTTGCATACATAGGATTTGATGCTATCGCAACTGCTGCAGAAGAATGTAAAAATCCTCAGAAAGATTTGCCGATAGGTATTATAGGTTCGCTTGTCGTAACAACAATAGTTTATGTTCTTGTTGCTCTTGTATTGACAGGTATGCAGGATACCAGCGGCAGTGTACCTGCTGCATTTCTGGCAGCGCCTATGGCTTATTGTATGAAAATGGTTCACCATAACTGGGCTGCAGGTTTGATATCTTTAGGCTCTCTTGCAGGTTTGACATCTGTTCTTATTGTTATGGAGATGGCTGCTACAAGAATTCTTTTCGCTATGAGCAGAGACCATTTTATTTCCCAAAGATTTCAGAAATTACACCCGAAATTCCATACTCCGCATGTTCTTACATGGACTGTCGGACTGCTTTCGGTGCTCGGAATTTTGACTCTTGATTTGAATGTTGCAGCTGAGCTTTGTAACTTCGGAACATTTACTTCATTTATTGTTGTTTGTATTGCAGTTCTGATTTTGAGAAAAACAGAGCCATACAGACCAAGACCTTTTAAAGTTCCGTTCTCACCATGGCTGCCTGCGCTTGGTATTATATGCTGCGGCGGTTTGATGATTTATAAAATGCAGTCTATTTCAAGTTCTGCGCTGTTATTCCCGTTATGGCTCGGGGTTGGCGCTTTGATTTACCTCTATTATGGATTTTCAAGAAACAGAACTAACGAAAATGAAATCCATAAAAGACTTGTACATGAAAAACAGGAATTAATGAAATTAAAATGAATATTAAGACTATTTTGGCTAATGCACTTAGCAAAAAAAGCCCCGATGAATTAATTGCGACCAGCAAAAAATCAGAGTTGAAAAAAACTTTGAATGTTTTTGATTTGATTGTAATCGGCATTGGAGCCGTTGTCGGCACAGGTATTTTTACGATAATCGGTACTGCAATTCAGGGCGGACCTGAAGGAGTAGGTGCCGGTTCTGCAATCATAATCTCCATGGTTCTTGCAGCTATTGCCTGTGTTTTTTCAGCTCTTTGCTACAGTGAAATTGCAGCTATGATACCTGTAGCCGGAAGTGCTTATACATATACATATGCTACTATGGGCGAATTTATGGCGTGGATGGTCGGCTGGATTTTGATGCTGGAATACGCTATCGGAAATATTACCGTTGCAAGTGCGTGGACTGGATATTTCGTGCAGTTTTTAAAAGGCTTTAAAGCAGTACTTCCTGATTTTGTTGTGAATTTCCCAATGTGGCTCAGAAACGATTACAGATTTATGTTTGCTTATTGTGATAAATTCGGGCTTGATCCGCATACGCAAATGCCGTATTTGTTTGACAAAATTCCGGTTGCAATAAATCTTCCTGCGATTGCCATTGTACTTGTTTTGACTGTGCTTTTAATCCGCGGAATTAAAGAATCAACCCGCGTCGCAAGTATTATGGTCGGCGTTAATATGTTTATGATTATTTCTTTTATCGTCGTTGGTGCTTTTTATGTTAAGCCTGAAAATTGGACGCCTTTTGCGCCTGGCGGTTTTGAAGGAATTTTCATGGGTGCATTTTTGATTTTCTTTGCTTATATCGGATTTGACGCGATTTCTACAACAGCAGAAGAAACCGAAAATCCGCAAAGAGATTTACCGATTGCTATTTTAGGAACGCTTATTATATGTACAATTTTGTATGTTTGCGTTGCGCTTGTTTTAACCGGTAATGTACCGCTCGGACATATTGATATTCAAGCTCCAATTGCTCATGCTATGCGCGCAATTGGTATTAACTGGTTTGCCGGTTTAATTTCTGTTGGTGCTTTATGTGCCTTAACTTCAGTGCTTTTAATTTATCAGCTGGGTACTACAAGAATTTTGTACGCAATGAGTCGTGATAAATTTTTGCCGAAGTCTTTGCGTCTTATCCATAAAAAATACAGAACGCCGCATGTTTTGACATGGATTTCAGGTATTGTCGTAATTGTATGTGCGTTATTTATGGATTTAAATATTTCAGCTGAACTTTGCAATTTTGGAACTTTCACTTCATTTATAATTATTTGTATTGCGGTTTTAATTTTAAGAAAAACCGATCCGGAAAGACCAAGACCTTTTAAAGTTCCGCTGTGTCCGCTGTTTCCTGTGCTGGGAATTTTTACCTGCGGAGGTTTGATGATTTATTCAATGAAATTTTTGAAAACGTCATCTTTGTATTTCCCTCTATGGCTGGTAATGGGTGTTTTGATTTATGTTATTTACGGGTATAAACAAAAACGTGTTGAAGAACAAACCCGCAAGAAAAGACTGCCTAAAAAAGCTAAGGTTCAGTTGTGATTGTAAGTAAATAAATATTAAAAATTCTGTTTATTTTACTTGAAATCACCCGTTCAGCGGATACAATAAGAGTATAAATTACGTTTACTTTTAAATAAATTAGAGAGAAAAATCTTAGAGGGGTAAAAATGATTAAACTCGATTACAGAAATGTAGATGCGATGCTTATTGGCGAGGAAAACGGGTTGGATATCGAAAGTTCATTCAACGAGTACAAAGACAGAATTACACATATTATAGCCGATTTGAATAAGCGAAAAGATAAACCGGGTCAGTGGCTTCAGTGGATGAACCTCGGATACAGCGAAGAGACTGTGTGGTATGTAAAAGAATACGCATCTATGGTTGAGGGTCGGTTTGATAATATTCTGGTACTTGGTATAGGCGGTTCGGCACTCGGCGGTTTAGCTGTTACGGAAGCTCTTTTAAAACCTTACTGGAATTTACTCACCCCTGAACAGCGCGAAGGTCTCCCTCGAATTTTCTTTCTTGATAATATTGACCCTGATTCTATTACCGGTTTGTTAGAGATTTTAGATTTAAAGAAAACTCTTGTTAACGTTATTACCAAATCCGGTTCCACAGCAGAAACAATGTCTCAGTTTCTGATTGTTAAAGATATATTGGAACGCGAACTCGGTGACGATTATCGAAAAAATGTGGTTGCAACAACTGATAAAAAGACCGGTATTTTAAGACAAATTGCGGAACAGGAAGGTTATAAAACTTTTGTAGTTCCTGATGATGTCGGCGGAAGATTTTCTGTATTTTCAGCAGTAGGTTTGCTGCCGTTTGCCCTTGTCGGAATTAATATTGACGAGATTACAAACGGAATCAAGGATATGGATTTGGCCTTGAAAAATGTTGATATCCGTGAAAATATTGCAGCTCAAAACGCTCTTATTCATTATCTTCTCGACACACGTAAAGGCAAAAACATGTCTGTTATGATGCCTTATTCAAGCCGACTGAGATATGTTGCAGACTGGTATGCACAACTCTGGGCAGAGTCTCTCGGTAAAAATAAAGATAAAGACGGTAATGATGTGCAAATCGGTCCTACTCCGATTAAGGCGTTAGGTGTTACAGACCAGCATTCCCAAATTCAACTTTATAACGAAGGCCCTAATAACAAAATTATTAACTTTATTCGTGTAGAAGAATTTGATAATGTTGTTGAAATCCCTCGTATTTTTGAATACACAGGCATCGGCTACCTCGGCGGTAAAACAATAAACGACTTGTTGAATGCTGAAGCTGATTCAACACGCGTTGCTCTTTCTGATTATAATCGTCCGACAGTAACGATTACCCTGCCGAAAGTCGACGGATACAATATAGGACAGCTTTTGTATATGTTTGAAGTTCAAACGGCAATCGCCGGCGAACTTTATAATATTGATACTTTCAATCAGCCCGGTGTTGAGCAGGCTAAAAATTATACCTACGCACTGATGGGCAGAGCCGGTTATGAAGAATCCGCACAGGTGCTTCAGTCAAAAATGGCTCCGGTTTAATTTTTAGTTTTTTGACAAGTATCAGGTTCTTATTATATTATTAGAAGATGAAACTTAAACGATTATTATTAATAATATTTTTTATATTAATAACTTTACCGGCAGCAATTGCGGATGACGGCTATACTTTAAAAGCAGGGGTCTCAATGATTGACAGTGTCCCGAATACTTTTTACGGGAATTGGCGTGTTGTTTCAAAATTGCAGCGGACAAATGCTCCTGCCAAGTTTAACTCCTCCTCTGTGGATTTGTGGAACTTATCGCGCGAGGGTGACGTCTTAAATCTCAGTAATCCGTTTACCGGAGCGTCAGCAAGTTTGAATTTGAATCAGGCTAGCGAAACTTCTATCAAGTTTACAAGAGTCTCAGAGGTGCAAAGTAATCAAAGAGTAACTGAAATTGTAGAGTTGAATTTAAATAAGGATTATTTTACAGGTAAAAACACCTGGTACTGGCAGGTAATGTCTGATGTAAACGGACAGGTTATCAGTACTTTTACCGCGCAATATTCTGTCAGGGGTGAAAAACTGTCAGGAATGAGTATATTTTAGGAAAAGAGGATAAATAAATGCAGATTTACGAATTTGATACTGTTATATTAGGCGGGGGCCCTGCGGGCTTGTCAGCAGGAATTTATGCAAGCCGCGGCGCAATTTCTACTGCAATTGTTGATATAAACATGTTTGGCGGGCAGCCGTCAAATTATCTGGAGTTGGAAAACTATCCTGGATTTTCTGTTGTAGGTGGTTATGATTTAATGGAAAAATTTGAAGAGCATGCCGATAAATTCGGTGTTCAAAAATTCCCTATGCAGGAAATCGAAAAGATTGATTTGAAATCAAATCCGAAAATTATTTTAACAAAAGAAGCTGAATTCAGAGCCAAAAGTGTTATTATCGCAACCGGTGCGCAGCCAATGAAATTGGGTGTCCCGGGAGAAAAAGAATTTGTCGGACGAGGAGTAAGTTATTGTGCAGTATGTGACGGTGCTTTTTATAAGGAAAAGACTGTTGCGGTTGTAGGCGGCGGGAATGCTGCTGTTGAAGAGGCAATGTATCTTACAAAATTTGCGGATAAAGTTTATGTAATTCACCGCCGCGATGAACTTAGAGCTGACAAAATTGTTCAGGAACGTGCATTTAAAAATCCTAAATTAGAATTTATCTGGGATACCGTTGTAAAAGAAATTGTTGGAGACGATTTAGTTCACACTGCAGTTTTGGAAAATGTAAAAACAAAAGAGAGAAAAAATCTTGCTATTAACGGTATTTTCCCGTACATAGGAATTGTTCCTAATGTTGAAAATATCAGCGGGCAATTGGAGCAGGATGCCGGCGGATTTATTATTACGGATGAAACAATGAAAACTTCTATAGATGGAGTGTATGCAGTGGGCGATGTCCGTAAAACTCCGCTAAGGCAGGTAATTACTGCAGCTTCTGATGGAGCTGTGGGCGCTGTCTATGCGGTTAAATATCTGGAAACTCTCAAAGACGTTCCGCAGACTGTATAGGTTTATACATGTAAAATTTTCTGCCTTTTTATTAATCAAAAAAGATTGATAATAAGAAAGGCAGGTAAGTATGAAACAAACAGTTGAACCTATACGAGACAGGTATCAGATAAGACTGGTCGAAGAATTTTTGATGTCGAGGAGTCCACGCAATCGATTGCTGTTTGTGCTCGGCACAAATAGCGGGTTAAGGATATCTGATATCTTAAATTTAAATGTAGCGGATGTACGAGAGAAAACTCATATAGAAATAAAGGAGCAAAAGACAGGAAAGTTTAAAAAATTTCCTATAAATGAAAAGTTAAAGAATTTAATCAATTCTTTTATAAATAATAGAGAAGATAGTGAGCCGTTGTTTTTAAGTCAGAAAAATCAGCGGCTTGATCGTTCTCAGGTATATAGAATGCTAAATGAAGCCTGTAAAGCCGTTGGTGTAAGTGCAAATATAGGAACGCACAGTATGAGAAAAAGTTTTGGTTACCATCATTACAAGCAGTTTAAGGATGTCGCGATGCTGCAGATGATTTTAATCATTCAACGCCTGCGGTCACATTGCGTTATATCGGCATAGAGCAGACGAAATAGACAATAGCTACAGACAATTTGAATTATAAAACATCTAAAAATCCAACAAAATAATACATTTGATG
>CALUVN010000050.1 GCA_944324235.1 Candidatus Gastranaerophilales bacterium | reverse complement strand
TCAAAAGCGGTTGCATAGTACCTCCTAATATATCCTATACGTTTTTTTTCACTTTCAATCGCTTTTGAACCCTTTTTATATAGTTTTCCTTTTTTTCCTTTATTTCCCTTTACGACCCTTTAAATGGTCGTTTTTTATTGGCAAACGAAACGTTTGCATCAAGATGAGTGAAGTGTGAATGGTGAAGAGTGAATAGTCCGTTACAGTGCTGCGCACAATGATAATCAAAAAACTTTCAAAGTCTTTTAACAGTCGGCTTTTGGATAAACTGTAGTTTATAGTTCCCTCGCCCCTTGAGGGAGAGGGTTAGGGTGAGGGGGGCAAACATAAGTTTGCATCAATACTACTTTGCAATATTGAAGCAGTTGCCTTTATTAAGTATTCAAGAAATTTTGAAAAACTTTGAAATGCCGGCTTTTGTATAAACCGTATTTCATAGTTCCCTCGCCCCTTGAGGGAGAGGGTTAGGGTGAGGGGTAGAAACATGATGTTTGGCAAAAAGGGGGTTGTGCACCCCCAAGCCCCGCACCAATATTCTTTCTTTTTGTTGCGATGCAAATAGAAAGAATATTGGATAAGAAAGAAAAACACGCGACCAAAAGAAACGAGTCATCAGAAACTACGTTTCCGAACCTTCCTACGGCAAACATAACGTTTGGCAAACATGATGTTTGCATCAATATTATTTCCGCAGACTGAGAATGCGCCTTTAGAAGACGCTCAAAAAACTTTCAAAGGCATTTTAAATGAATGTTTTTATATAAACTCTACTTGTCTCTATGACCGATTTTTAATTGGTGGTCAACATTTGCAGTTCTTTGATTTGATTTAAGACGAGCCTTAATAATGTGGAATGCTGCAATACCTCCGCCTACAATAGATGCTGCCATTCCGCCTTTCATTGTATGTTTTAAATTGATTGCGCGGTCGCCTAAAACAATTACGCCTGCGGCTGCTCCTCCATATAATAGCCCTTTAGCTATGCCGACAGCCATTTCTTTAAAGTTTACAAAGAATTTTGCAATTCCGCCAAGTCTTTCTTTAAATGTTTTTTTCTGTTCCGGTTTTTCGAAGGAATCATTTGCCATCGGTGCAGTTGAAGTATTAACAGCTGCATTTGCTTCTGTTTTCTTTTCTGCTTTGGTTGCCTGAAAAGCTACTTGCGTATTAAGACCTACTAACTGCATATTTTCTCCTTATTATTCTTTTACATTAAAACGCATAAATGAAATTTTTTGCTGTTTTTTTTGAAAAATTTTTACAAAAATTAACTATTTTTAGCTCCCGAATAGATTTAACTGTGGAACTTCAGGAACGTTTTCTTCAGTTTTTCTTCTTGTTGCAAGGTTATTTGAGAAATCTTTTTGCATTTTAAGCATTAAATCTTCAGATTTTTTAATAACCGCGTTAGGCAGACCTGCCATTTTGGCAACTTGAATACCATAACTTTTGCTGGCGCCGCCTTGAACTATTTTTCTCAAAAACTCGATATGACCGTTTTCTTCGCTTATTGTTATCCGGTAATTTTTGATTTGCGGATACGTTTTTGTCATAACGTTTAATTCGTGGTAGTGAGTTGCAAATATACATCTTGCTTTGATTTTTGTCGCAATATACTCTGCAACGGCCCACGCTATTGCAACTCCGTCGTAAGTGCTTGTACCTCTTCCGATTTCGTCAAGTAAGATAAGGCTTTTGTCTGTTGCAGCATTCAGGATAAAGGCTGTTTCAATCATTTCCACCATAAATGTTGATTGCCCTAAGGTTAAGTCATCAGATGCCCCAACACGTGTGAATATTTTATCAAAAACACCGACTTTTGCATAATCTGCAGGTACCCATGAACCTATTTGTGCAAGCAATGCTATGAGTGCATTTTGTCTCATATATGTCGATTTACCGGCCATGTTAGGGCCTGTTAATATCATAAACTGCGTTGTATCGTGGGACTTACTTTTTAATTCCAAATCGTTTGCAACGTATTCTCCGAGCGGAAGAATTTTTTCCAGTACAGGGTGTCTGCCGTTTTTAATAATAAAGTCATCCGATTCGTCTATAATCGGTTTGCAATAGTCATTTTCTACTGCCGTTTGCGCCAGTGCGGAGTATACATCTGTTTTTGCTATAGCATCTGCGATTTCTCTGATTTTTGTAACAAATTCTTTTGAATATTCTCTGAAATCGCAGAACAGTTTATATTCAAGCTCAGTTGCTTTGAATTTAGCAGACAGAACATCGTCTTCGTGTTTTTTTAATTCATCTGTAATAAAACGTTCTGCGCCCGTTAACGTCTGTTTTCTTACATAATGTGCAGGTACAAGGTTACGGAATGAGTTTGTAACTTCTATAAAATATCCGAATACTCTGTTGTATCCTACTTTTAAAGTTTTAATTCCTGTTGCTTCTTTTTCTTTTTCTTCAAAATCTTTAAGCCAATTTTCTCCGCCTGTCAAAAGGTCTCTGTAGTAGTCGAGTTCTCCGTTTATTCCTTCTTTCAGAATTCCGCCTTCTTTTATAAGCATAGGGGCGTCTTCTGCTATAGTTCTTTCTATAAGCTGTACGTACTCGGCTATTTCGTCTCTGTATTGTTCAATACTGTCAAGCGGATTATTTTCAAGCGGCTTTGCAGCATCCAGCAAATCAGGAAGCATTTTTAATGATGATTTCAGGCTCAGAAAATCTTTAGGATTTGCTGAGCTGTTGCTCATTCTTGTGGCAAGTCTTTGAATATCATAAATTTTTTCTAAAATATTATTTACATTAATTCTTACATCATTATTTTCAACAAATTCGCTAATAATGTTCTGACGTTCAAGAATGTCTTCAACTTTTTTCAGCGGCTGGCAAATCCAGCTTTTCAAAAGCCTTGAACCCATATTTGTTTTTGTTCTGTCGATTGACCAGAAAAGAGACCCGTATTTATTTTTTTCACGCAGAGTTTCAATGAGTTCAAGATTTTTTCTGGTGCTGCTGTCAAGAATCATATATTCGGAAAGTTCGTAAGGTTCTATTCTGTCGAATTTCGGCAGGTTGTCCTTGAGGTTTTCCCATACATACGCAAGCAGAGCTCCTGCGGCTCTAAAACCTGTTTTGTATTTTGTATATCCGAAAGATTCAAGGCTTTGGGCCTCAAATACTGCTTTTAGGTTGTTTTGGGCAAAATGTTCATCAAATACTGACGATGGTATTTTAGAGCAATTATAAAGTTTAACAATTTCATCCGGCAGGTTAATTTTAGATTCCGGTACAATTTGGAACGGCTGGAGTTTTTGCTCTATGGAAGGTGCGATAACTTCCGCAGGTCTTATCCGTGCAAGTTCAGACATAATAAGTGCAAGCGGAGCTTGTGTGGTTTTGAATTCACCGGTTGAGATGTCCGCGTATGCAAATCCGTATATGTCGCTTTTTTCATCTTTAAATAACGCGCAGATATAGTTGTTTGTATTCTGGTTTAAAAAATCGCTTTCAGTGAGAGTTCCGGAAGTTATAATTCTTGTTACTCCGCGTTTTACAAGTCCTTTTGCGAATTTGGGATCTTCAAGCTGGTCGCAGATTGCGACTTTGATATTTTTCTGGACAAGTTTTTCCAAATATCCTGTTACAGCTTTTGCGGGAATACCGGCTAGCGGAATTCTGCCGTATTTAGCGCCGGCGTCACGGCCTGTAAGTGTTAATTCCAGTTCTTTTGACATCAAAACCGCATCTTCAAAGAATGTTTCGTAAAAATCTCCGAGTCTGTAAAATAATACAGCATCAGGGTTTTGACGCTTACACTCCAAGTATTGCTGCATAACAGGAGTTAACTCCTCAATATCCACATCCCAAGTATTAATGTTATTGATTTCTGATTTTGTCATATTTATAATTATTGTATCAGGATAATATGAGGAATTCAACATGGGATGTTTAAAAAACTTTATAAATGCAATCATTCTTACCCTTGCTATCATAGGTTTTATATCAATCGGAGGGAAAGATTTGGTGATTAAATATGTAGGACCTTATTTTAAACATTCGCAGGACAGCATGATTGAAAAAGCTAAAAAAGTCGGGGATTTCAGTGCAATAAATGAAGAATTTGAAATCGAAAAAGCTGCAGGCATAATGGGGTATAATGCCGTTGTTGCAGAGCATAAAGCTTCCGGTCAAAAGCTTGCGGTTCTTGATTCCGGTAAAAAAGAAATTTTGACGAGTGAAGACATTCAGTCTCCTGATATAGAACAGAAATTAAAAACTTCAGTCGGTAAATTTAAATATCAGTCTGCAGCAGTTGAGGAGTTAAAAGTTACAAAGCGCGGAACTCTCACGGCTTACGGTAAAAGCGTGCCATACGTCAAGTTTGAGGCAAAGGTTAGTAAACTCCCGTTTGGTAATATAGCAGGTATTGTTGCTGTTGTTGAAAATTCTGAAGGTGAACAGAGAATGCTGCTTGCCGTTAATGAAAATTCAAAGTATTCTCAGCTGATATCTGAAGAATTTTTTAAACAAATTAAGTAATTTTTCTGTGCTATAATCTACTTATGGACAAAAAAGTTATCACGACAAACAGAAAAGCGTTCCACGATTTTACTATTTTTGAAAAATATATTGCAGGGATTGTTCTGACAGGTACGGAAATTAAGTCTATCAGAAAAAATGCAATCAACCTAAAAGACAGTTTTTGTAAAATTGAGGATAATGAAATTTTCTTATATAACTGTCATATTTCGCCTTATGAGCAGGGAAACAGATTTAATCATCAGGCGGAACGGACAAGAAAACTGCTGCTGAATAAAAAAGAAATTCTTAAAATCTCAAATAAAATAAAAAAAGACGGTTATACTGTTGTGCCTTTGGAAGTGTTTTTATCTCACGGATTTGCAAAAGTTGAGATAGGGCTTGCTAAAGGTAAAAAAATCCATGATAAACGTGATGATATAGCTAAAAAAGATCAGAAACGCGAAATGGACAGAGCTTCTAAAATGAAATATTAAAAAAAAGACCGTCGTTATACGGTCTTTTTTTGTATTGTTTTTTGCAGTGTTATTCTTCTACAAATTTATTTATAATTTCTGAAGATTTTTTACCAGTTGCGTAATTTTTTTCAAATTTAACGGCGCTGCTGTCGTAATTATTTGCAGCTACAGTCTTGTTATCAGCAGGAGGAATATTTCGATTTTGTTCAGCCTCTTTTTCCGCTTGTTCAAATTTTTCCCGAAACATAGCCGTGTATTCATCGATATTCAATGCTCCGTCACCGTTTGCGTCATATTCTTTTGCACGTTCCTGATAATAATTTAACAAATCGGCAATTGTTTCGCCTTGCTTGTGTGCATCTGTACGTTTGTAATCGTTAGCAACATATTCTTTAATAATTGCATTTGATAGTTCATCAAAAGATACGCGCATTGAGGTATCGGTGTCTTTTTGTTTAAAATCAATTAAAATCTTTTTTGCAATTTCTTCTGTAAGCGGATTAGAGCCATATCCTTCGGCCTTTTGGGGCACACTGCCTCTACTACTTGATACATTTCCGTTAAAGTCAACCATGTTTTCTCCTTTTATAAAAATAACACAATTATTATATCGGCCTATTTTGCGCAAAACTTTAATTGTAAAATTTACAATTTTACAAAAGTTTACTCATGTGCGAAAATAAAATTTATGAAAGTCGTTATTCTTGGAAAAGGTGCAATGCTGATTAATCTTGTAAAAGGCGCACAGGATGCCGGTTGCGAGATTTCGGGAGTATTACGCTATGAACGGGTTGTTTTAAACCCGTTTAAACTTTTTCTGCATGATTTTTTTAAGACTAATCCTGATGTTACGTTTATAAAAAAGTTTAAAATCCCCGAGGTAAAAGTTAAATCGGCAAACTGTAAAAAATTTAGAGAATTTTTGATAAAAAATAATACAGATGTACTACTTGTCGGTACATGGCGTGAAAAAATTAAAAAAGACGTGTTTGATGTTCCCAAAATTGCATCAATAAATCTTCATCCGGCTCTTCTGCCGAAATATCGCGGCGCAAATCCTTATTATAATGCTATAAAAAATCTTGAAACCAAATCCGGTTTAACTCTGCATTTAATTGATGAAAAGTTTGACCATGGTGCAATTTTGAGCCAGAAAGAAGTAGAAATTCTTCCCAACGATACAGGGAAAGAATTAAAAAATAAAATAACTTTTGAAGCAAGATTTGAGGCGGCAAATATTTTACAGAACATCGGCTGCGGAACTATAATCCCTGTTCCGCAAAATGAAGATAATGCAACTTACTGCGAGAATATTACAAGAGATGATCTTATGCTGGATTTTGAAACTTCAACGGCAGAGGAAATCCATGCCAAAATTCGTGCTCTTCATCCTTGGGGGCCTTCTTATGTTACGGTCGGCAGAAATTTTCTTATCCCAAACCCTTATAAATTGAAGATTGTTGAGCTTAAAAATTTTTACCCTGCAGGCAAGATTATCGGAAAGTGTGCTAAAGATTCATCACTTACAATTGTTTGTGCTGATAAAAAAGCGTTAAAAATGGACGGCTTAAAGCTTTATGGCTTTTTTAACCGTCCGTTTACAAAATTGTTTATAAATTTTATTAAAACGTAAAGTCGCGTTCTCCGTTATGAATTTTTACCAAATCTTCTTTAACGGCTGTTTGGATATTTGCATTTTGAAGTTTTTCAACTTCTTGTGCTATAAGAGCTTCGCCGACTTTTTTTGTTTCAACTGATGCGTAATCTTCGAGATATTCTTTCAGTGTCATAATTGCATTTGGCTGACAGTAGTTATGGATTTGCTGGCTTTTGCAGATGTCCATAAATCTTTCTCCTGTTCTGCCGTTTCTGTAACAGGCGGTGCAGAAGCTTGGAATATACCCGAGGGTCATAAGCCATTTTATAACTTCATCCAGCGGGCGTCTGTCAGATACATCGAATTGAGCTGAATTTTCATCTTCCGGCATCGGGTTAAAGTAGCCGCCGACACTCGTTTTTGAACCGCCGCTTATTTGTGAAATACCCAGATGTAGCAAACGCTTGCGGCATTCTTCACTTTCGCGGGTGGATATTATCATTCCGGTATAAGGAACTGCGATTCTTATGCAGGCTGCAATTTTTGCAAATGTATCGTCATCGATTCCGTTGTCAAATTCATCAGGGTCGATGTCATCTGCTTTTTTAATTCTCGGTACGCTTATTGTGTGCGGACCTACTCCGAAAACTGCTTCAAGGTGTTCTGCATGCATTAAAAGTGCCGAAAATTCATATCTGTAGGATTCTAATCCGAATAAAACGCCTAAACCTACGTCGTCAATTCCGCCCTGCATTGCTCTGTCCATTGCCTCTGTGTGATAGGCATAATTATGTTTCGGCCCTGTCGGGTGAAGTTTTTTGTAAGATTCTTTGTGATAAGTTTCCTGAAACAGAATATAAGTTCCTATTCCTGCTTCGTGCAGTTTTTTATAATTTTCAACTGTTGTTGCCGCAATGTTGACGTTTACACGTCTTATAGAACCGTTTTTATGTTTTACACTGTAAATGGTTTTGATTGATTCAAGAATATATTCTATCGGATTGTTTACGGGATCTTCACCGGCTTCAATTGCAAGCCGTTTGTGTCCCATATCCTGAAGTGCTTCAACTTCTTTTTTTATTTCATCCTGAGAAAGTTTTCTTCTCGGGATGTGTTTATTTTTTGCGTGGTAAGGACAGTAAACGCATCCGTTAACACAATAGTTTGAAAGATAAAGAGGCGCAAACAAAACAATTCTGTTTCCGTAATAATCTTTTTTTATTTGTTCTGCGAGAGCAAAAATTTCGTCATTTTTTTCTTTGATGTCACAGTCAAGAAGTACTGCCGCTTCTCGGTGAGAAAGTCCTTTTTTCAATCTGGCTTTTTCTAAAATTTTGTCTATAACTTCTACATTATTTTTATTCTGTGAAGCATATTCAAGTGATGCCAGAACTTCTTCATGACAAATAAACTCTTCGGCTTTGCTTGATTTAGGGTTATACATAATAATTCAGCCTCCTCTTAATTCCATGATAAGTCTGTGAAAATTAAATGTAAAGCTTATCTAATTCACCCAGCCGCCGCCAATCAGATGCCCGTCGTTTATATCGTAAAATACACCAGCCTGCCCTTTTGTGATTGAATTTACAGGCTCGTAAAATTCTATATCTGCATTTTGTCCGTTAAGTTTTACGTGCGCTTTTTGGGAGTGCATGTTGTAGCGGATTTTTACCATTGCATCAAACTCCTGCGGGCAATCAGGATATGTTAAATTTACATCAGTGACTGATAATTGTTTTTTGTAATTATCTTCTTCGCGTCCGAGATAAACTATATTTTTCCCTGCATCAATGTCTATAACATATAAAGGATAAGGAGCTGCTATTCCGATACCTTTTCTTTGGCCTATTGTATATTGATATGTGCCTGTGTGTTCTCCCCATTTTTTACCGTCTTTTATATCTATAAAGTCACCTTTTTTTATTCCGAATTTATCATTAAGATATTTTTTTGTAGTGTTTGGCTTTTCAATAAAACAGATGTCCTGACTTTCTTTTGAAGATTTTGGCGGAAGGTCTGCATCAACAGCCATTTGTCTGACCTGATTTTTTTCATAATCTGCGAGCGGAAACAGCATTCTGGAAAGCTGTTTTTGGTTAAGTCTGTACAGGAAATAAAGCTGGTCTTTGTGAGAATCTTTTGCAGGATAAAGTTTATAAATCCCGTTTTCATTTATTATTTTTGCGTAGTGGCCTGTTGAGTAAAAGTTTGCACCAAGTTCGTTTACGGCATAATACAGCAGCTCCCCGAATTTAATAAACTGATTGCACATAATGCACGGGTTAGGGGTCTTTCCTGTAGCATAAGAATTCTCAAAATATTTTATAATTTTTTCCTCAAAATTCTCTGTTACATCATAAATATAATGTTGAATTCCTAGTTTATCGGCAACGATTTTAGCATTTTCGCATACTTTATCTGCCCCGGGCGAGTTAACCATTTTACCCGTTATCCCGATGACTTCATAGCCTTGATTTTTTAAAAGTAATGCCGCTACAGCGCTGTCAACTCCGCCGCTTAATGCTACTGCAGCCTTTTTATTTTTCCTATCCATAAACTAATTTTATCATAAAAGTTCTATTTAAGATTTGTAACAAAAAAACATTACAATAGCAAAAAATATTTTTCAGAAATTTTTCTGCGTCTAAAGGAGAAGTATATGCAAATTAATTCAAGCAATAAAAATTCTAATTTTTCATTTCAGGCAAAAGTTTCACCTGATTTTATAAATGCTGCCAAAAACTATTACACTAAAACAAATTCATATTTACAGTGTGATGCCAAGATAAATAAATTTATGCATAAAGTCGGAGAATATGATAAATTCGGTAAAGATGATGTTACGGTTATTTATCAGAAGGTTCATTTAAACGGACAAACTCAACATGCATTATATGCAGTAAAAGAAGGTATGCAGCCGGGTGATTATGTTGTTTTAACTGTAAAAGATCAGTTTAGAAAAGTGCTTGAAAAATTTCAGAGAATTAATAAGTACGAATTTGACGTTAAAACAAAAGATGTTAAATAAAAATAAGTAGCGATAAAAAAGCCCGCCATTATAATGACGGGCTTTTTTCGTTGAAATTAATCTTTGACTATTGAGCGAACATAGTTATTTGTAAAATATTTATTGGCAACTTCTACGATATCGGCTTCCGTAACACTGTTTATCAGTTCAAGATATTTATCACCGAAGTCATAACCTCTGCCGGAAGCTTCAAACCACGCCGCATTTGATGCTTTTTCAAGGTTTGTTTCAAGTGCTATTATGTAATTCCCTGTGAGTTTTTCTTTTGCATCGGTCAGCTCTTTGCTGCTTACATATTCTGATTTCAGTCTGTTTATTTCCGCAAGCAGTTTTTCCTGAGCTATATCCAAATTTTCAGGGTTTGTACCGATATAAACAACAAACGCACCTTTCAAAATATTCGCGCCGAATGCTGAACCGAGCTGATATGCAAGACCGTGCGCATCACGAAGGTTTTTGAATAATCTTGAACTCATTCCCGAACCTAAAATAGCGTCGATTACTGACAGAGTAGCGTAATCTTTTTGTGACATAACGCCTGAGGTTTGCCAGCCGTATACAATCCAGTCTGTTTGAAGATTAGGGATTGTTTTTGTCACTGTTTTCGTTTCAGTTAGAGAAGGAACTTTATATTTTGAATAATCAAAAGCGTCTTCAGGTTTTGCACTGAAAATTTTTCCGACAGCGGTTGTAATTTTATCTTTATCAACATCGCCGTTAACAGAGATTACAAGGTTAGTCGGGTTAAATATTTTTGCGGCATATTTAACAACATCGTCTCTTTGGATTGAAGGCAGATATTTTTCAAGGATTTTAGTTGAATTTGAATATGGAGAGCCTTCAAAAATAAGTGTCTTGTACTCTTCCAGTGCAAGCTGAATAGGGATATCGCGGTTTCTTTTTATTACATTTAATTTTTCAGCACGGGCTTTTTCAAGTTCATAATCATCAAATTTAGAATTGTTGATTATGTCGTCCAAAATTTCAAGCGTTTTATCAAGCTGGGGTTTTGTAGTCAAAACTGAAATCATAAAAGCATCGGCTTTTGTGGACGGAGAAATTTTTATTCCGTTATCATCCAGATATTGAGCAAGTTCAAGAGCTGTGTATTTGTCAGTTCCTTTTAAAAGAAGCGATGCTGTAAGATTTGCTGTTCCCGGTATGCTTTGTAAAAATTCTCCGCCTTTTGCATATAT
Source organism: Candidatus Gastranaerophilales bacterium (assembly GCA_944324235.1). Classification (GTDB taxonomy): domain Bacteria; phylum Cyanobacteriota; class Vampirovibrionia; order Gastranaerophilales; family Gastranaerophilaceae; genus CALUVN01. The sequence goes on along the minus strand of CALUVN010000050.1, from coordinate 3,841 downwards.
TGATATTGCAATAATATCGTTATTTTTATTTTCATTTAAAAGCAATGTGGCACCGTTTGAGAGTGCAAATTTTTGAGTGCCGTTATTTTCGCCGACAGGGTTTGCCGTAATGGGATTTTGTGTTTTATTGGAAATTTGTACTTCTTTTTCTGTTTCAGGAAGCACAATGGATACAGCGCTTTTATCAGGACCAAGATATTTATTGGCAACCCGTTTTACATCCTGCGGAGTCACCTTTTTAATATTGTCAAGGTAGGTCTCGTAGAATTTTACATCTCCTGTTAGAGCGACTGTATATCCGATTTCGGTTGCGATATTTGATATTGATTCGCGTGAATAATACGTATCCCGCTCAATAATATTTTGTGCAAGATTAACCTGTTCTTGCGTAACTCCGTTTTTTTGTACTTCTGCTATTTCTTCAAAAATAGTTTTTTCAAGTTTGTCCAGTTTATCAGGTATAAAGTTTGCGGAAATATAGAATATTCCGTCATCTCTCATTACGGAGTTTGTCGCTGCGATTGAATATGCAAGCTGTTTTTTGTCTTTTATATTTTGATAAAATATTGAAGACCGTCCGTCGCCGAGAATTGTTGCAAGGACGTCAAGAGCGTAAGAATCTTTGTTGTTTATGTCAACACTGCGAAACCCTATAAGCATATATCCGCTTTTAGTATTTGCATAAGCTGTTTTTCTTACCTGTTGTTTAAGCGGTTGTTCTTTTTTATAAGAATTACGTTTTACTTTTTTAATTTCACCGCTGAATTCGTTCTGAACTTTGTTGAGAGCATCCTGCGTATTAACATCTCCGATTACAACAGTTACCATGTTGCCCGGATAGTAATTTTGGAAAAAGAAATCAAGAACAGAATCTCTGGTGATAGTTTCAATTACATCTGAGCGGCCTATAACTTTTCTTTTGTACGGGTGGGTTTTGTACATTAAGTCAACGAGGTTATCAAAAACTAACCTGTCAGGTGAGTTTGCGTCTTTGGAAATTTCTTCTAATACAACTTTGCGTTCTTTTTCCATTTCATTTCCCGGAATAAGCGGGTTCTGCAGCATATCGGCATGCATTTCCATGGCGAGGTTAAAGTATTTAGAAGGGATAGTTATGTAATAGTGCGTAAAATCTTTGCTGGTAGCGGCATTTGTAATCCCGCCTTTGTTCTCGATTGTTTTATCAAACTCTCCTGGCCCGTGGGTTTTTGTACCTTTGAAAAACAGGTGTTCCAGAAAATGTGCGACTCCGTTATTCGTATCGTTTTCGTCTATTGAGCCTGTTTTAATCCATGTATCGACTATTACAATAGGATTATTTTTTACTTCCTGTATAACAACCGTTTGACCGTTTTCAAGTTTAAAGACATTGAAGTCCGCTGCAAGTACAGCACTGCCAAATAAAAATAACGCAAAAATTATCAAAAATTTTTTCATCATATCCCCCTGATTTACTCTCAAAAACATAATACAATAAATTAAATAATAAAAAAAGTAGTAAGGAGGGGATTATGGCTTTTTGATAAATGCGTGCAGTTTTTTACCGCCCAAAACAGCAGTAGTTATTCCGACCGTCCAGTAAAACAGTTTTACACCAATCGGTGTCTTTTTTTGTTTTTCGAAAGGTTTTGAATTTTTTCTGACATCGTCTCCCATTTTTTTGAACGAATCAGTAGCATCTTTATCCGAATAAAGAACAGGCTTATGAAAAGAATTCGGCGGCGTAAGAACCCCGACATTCAATTCGGGATTTTTCATCGGTAAATTTGCAGAGTTTTCTATCATCACTACCATATATATATTAAAACCATGAAGTATTAAAAAATTGCGGTTTTGTTAAATTTTGTTAGTTATTCAAAATATTAAAATTGTTAAGATTGTTAAATTTGTAACAATTTCTTTCAAAACATCTTTAAATTTACAAAAATAATGTTATACTATAAATATATGGAACATATATGGAGGATATGCCATGAGGGGTGAAAAAGATTTATTTAAACTCGATAATATGCTAAAATCCTTGAATTATGCAGATTTAGGGGGGGGGGTAGCTCCTAGAATATTGCTGGCTGCGGCATTGCTGGGATCTTCTCCTGTTTGTGCTCAAGAATTAGCTCCTGTGGTTTTGGAGAATAACGGACTATATTCACTTACCCCTGTAGATAAGCAGGGTGAAAACACTATAACAAAATTTGAGTATAACGATGCATTGGGTGAGTTTGTACCTGTTTATTATCGTGTAGATTTGAACAAAACTGATTTGGGGCATCCGGATGTTGCGGATTCGGTTAATTATTACAAATATACGCCGACAAGCGTAGAGGGTATTGATGTTTTGGGATTGACTGCAGGAAGCTCCGATGATTATGATATTTCGTATTCAGTTGACAGCAGCAGGATTCCTGACTCCGGAATTTATAATGATGGAAATTATGGCGATATTAATAAAGATTTTATCGGTCCGCAATACGGAATTAAGAATGAAGGCAACATCGGAGATATTACTGGTGATTTTATTGGCACTTCATACGGAATTAAGAATGAAGGTAGCATCGGTGATATTAAAGGGGATTTTATTGGTAATACAAGTACAACACTTATATCTAATAATTCAATAACATCTACCTCTATAATTAATAGCATAGAAGGCAATTTCATAGGCAATTCAAAAGTAATTATTAATGGTGGTGGAGCTTCTATCGGTGAAATAAAAGGCAATTTTATTGCTAATACAAATGGGGTTATTGACCAATATGAAGTGTATAACTCTTCTTTACCGGCTATCAATAGTATCAGCGGTAATTTTATAGGTAATTCTATTACCAAAGCTAATGATATTGCTTCGGGTGCAGCAATATCTAACCGAAGTTTCATCTGTAAAAGTTTAAATTTAAATGAACTATATAAGGATACTGATTATTCATATACTAAAAATACATTCAAGAATGCTGTCACTGGTGAAAGTGTTAGTTTTTATATGGCAAGTGATAAAACCGGAAAAATGCTGACACTTGAAAAATTTCAGGATGCGATAAATGCAGGCAATAAGATAATACGTGAAGATATAACGGAAACGCTCAATGACGAAGAATGGACAGCAATGAAAGAACAACTAGCAAGCGGTGCAATGGAGGGAGTTGTAACAACCGAGCCTATAGATATACCGGCAGAAAATCTTATAACCACAGACAGCTTGTTATCAGAAATGTCAAAAGCTCCTATACATGACTCCCTGTTCATCGGTAACCACGTAAAATCAGATACAACAGAGGCTCTAGGCGGTGCGATTTATAACAGTGGACAAATAGGCAACTCAATAAGTGGTCAGGATAATATATCCGAAGAAGAAAAAGAGGTGTTTGTCGATATAGATTTTAATAAACTTTCAGATAGTACCTATCCATCAATAACCAACTCTTCTTTCTATAACAACTACGCAGAAAGTGAAACGGGCGAGGCCAAAGGCGGTGCAATATATTCTACAACTGATTTGAGAATAACAGCAGATAACGGCGAAAGTATCTTTTCCGGCAACAAAGTAATCAACAACGGAGTCGAAGAGTCAAACGCTATATATATTGAAGCTGGACAGTATAAAACTTTACAGAATGATGAAGATTTGAAGCGAAGTGTTTATACAGTTCATGATACAACCCTGACATTGAATGCAACAAATGGAGGTCTGATATACTTCGACGATAAAATAGCCGGCTCAGCCGGAACAACCGGACGTTATTATGAGGAACGTCAGGCAGACGGCTCAAATGAACAAATCTGGCTGGAAAAAACAGAAAATAACCGTTACAACGTAGAACTAGAGGGCGACGGAACGGGTAAGATA
>CALUVN010000049.1 GCA_944324235.1 Candidatus Gastranaerophilales bacterium | reverse complement strand
ATTGCGGTAGTGAGGGTTATTGAAGATAATTGGCACGGGTATAAATTCACAGATTTATTAATTATGAATAAGATTAATGGTGATTGGAAAATTGTTGCAAAAGTTTATGATACATTATCTTATGGAGAGTAGTGATGAAATCATATTTATATGTTCGCAATATTCATCAAAGAATATCTCTCCCGTTTCTGAATATCCATTCTTAGCATAAAAATCTTTTACTCTTACCTGAGCTGATACAACAATATTACTTCCGCCGTCTTTTTTTATTTCATTTTCCGCTATCTGTAAAATATACTTTCCTAAATGTTTGCCGCGATATTCTTTTACGATAGCAACCCGCCCGATATGATACACTCCGTTTTCTTTGAAAAATCTGCAAACCGCAACTGGTTTGTCATTATCATAAAGCACAATATGAGAACAGTTTTGGTCAATTTCATCAAACTCATTTTGGAACCCTTGTTCTTTTTCAAAAACGGTTCTTCTTATTGAAATAATATCCTCGTTTAATTCTTTAAATTTTCTATAGTCCATATTTTAATATTAATATAAAACAAGTAGCCGTAAGCTGGATGCGTTTTTTTCATTACAAAATGCTGATAAAAATAACAATAAAGTAAAGAAATGTAAAACTTTTGCTTTTTAGATGAAAAATTACGCAAAATTATTTTATTAGAAGTTTTCGCAACTAAAAGGATTTTAAAAGGGAAGAAAATGCGAATAACCGGGATTAATGAGTTTTCTATTGCAAATTATAACAATTATTTTTACATAAATAATGACAAAAGACACAGTAAAATAACTTTCCGCGGCCAATTGGAAAATGATTTTTTTGAAGCCTCAAGGAATAATGATACAAAAAAACAATTGAAAGCTCTTTCTTCGCTTGATTTTGACGTAAATGCAACTGAAACGAATACCGGTAATAACTTTTTGCACGTTGTTCTGATGAATGATAATCAAATGCTTATTAAAAAAGCGATTAATCTTTTGCTGAATAAAAAGAAAGATGAAAGAATAAAAATAATAACGGCAAAGAATAATGATGGCAACGAAGCTGTTGATTATGCACGGGATGAGTTGATTAAACAAAAATTGTATAATTTATGCGGCAGACAACTGCCTGTAGAGGACACGACTGTCGAACCCGCTGCGTCTGACAAATTGAATGAACTTTCTGAAGCTGAAGAAATTCCAAAAACAGAGGATACTTTCAGCTTTTTTGATGAAATTGAAGAAACGAATGCGCCCGATAGAATTAACTCTCCTGTTAGTAACGCAAAAACAGGAAATACAAATCATGTGCTGGATGATGTTATAGGATTGGACAGTGCAAAAGAAAAACTAAATACTTTAATTATCCAGCCGTATAAGAACAAGGAATTCATTCCGATTAACGGATTTTTAATATACGGAAGCAGCGGTTCCGGAAAAACTTTTCTCGTAGAATCATTATTCAAAGCAATGAATGAAGAATATCGTCAGGTTTCCTCAATAGCTGATTTTGAAAAAATACTTGAAACTGCAAAGGAAAATTTCCTCAAAAACGGAAAGCAAACGCCAGTATTTATAGACAATATAGATACATTTCTTCCAAAAATAGACAACTATCGGGATAATACAAAAACTACAAGACTGATGCAGTTAATAGAAAATTCTTCGCAAAAAGGAATTATTTTGCTGGCAGCAACTGACAAAATGTTCTCCATTGAACCGGGCGCAATTTCACCTAACCGTTTTGACGAACACATAGAAGTCTTACCTCTTACATTGCAAGACAGGGCTAATCTAATAAAATTGCATACAAAAAATATAGAAATGTCAGATGAAGAAATTACGGATTTAGCTACTATATCCTGTCAGTTCTCACCTGCAGCAATAGCCAGTATTATTAAAAAAGCTAAATTTTTGCATAAAGATTTAGGCTATGATTCTTTGAAAAATGAAATGACCAAATATGCTGCAGATAGAAAGATAGATATTTCTGAAAAAAGCAAAACAATCATTTACGATACATTCTTGAAGCGTGAAGTATTGAAAGATTATGACCCGAAATCTCTTGATGAAGTAAAAGGTATGGAGATTGCAAAAAGAACCTTGTATAACACGGTGGTAGCCTCTTTCGATCCTCAAAAACAAAAGGAATATAAAGAAAATCGTATTAATATTCCAAACGGGATTTTATTATACGGACCTCCTGGCTGTGGAAAAACTTATATAGTAAAAGCAGTTACTGCACAGGCAGGATTACCATTGTATCAGATTAAAATGTCCGAATTCGGAAGTAAATACATAAATGAAACTTCAAACAGATTAAAGCAGGCATTTGACCAGTTGCGAACAAAATTTAAGAATACAAATGAGGCAAGTATTCTGTTTTTTGATGAATGCGATTCATTTTTCAGAAATCCGAAAGACAATGAATCTTATAAAACCGACGACTTAAACACTTTAAAAGAAGAAATGAATAATGCCGGACGCGATGGAATAATTATTATTGCTGCGACAAATGAAATTCAGGATTTGAACGATGCCATTGTAAGAGACGGCAGATTTGACGATAAAATTTTTATTGATTTGCCAGATACCGAGGCACGTTTCGGGTTGATAGAAAGTTCTCTGGAAAATAGAGTCAAGACAAAAAATCTATTAAATGATATAGAATTTATTAAACAATTAACAGAATTAACCGATGGCTTGTCAAGCGCAACAATCACCTCTGTCATAAATAAAGCCGTGAAAAAAGCTGTTGACTATAACATAGATGCAGTTTCGGCAGAGGATTTAAAAAATGCATTTATTGCTAAAAAAGAAGAAACTATGGATATAATTAATAAGGGGGAATATAGAAAACAATGAAAGTATTAAAAATTTCTCCTCAATATTACTTGCCTGCAATGGGGATACAAACTTCGTCTTCAGACCGATATAATTTTAATAGGGTTAATAATGAACGGAATATTACATTTACGAGTATTTATTCAACGTCTAAACTTTATGAAGCCGGATTTAGACCTTGTAATATTTCTGCAGATAATACAATAACGGCTGCTTCAAATAGAATCATTATAGATTCACCTGAAAAATTAGCTGCGCTTTCAAACAGTCCGGCTATGTGGAATAAAAGTTTTGTACTGACACGCGATATAGATTTGTCTAATATAAAAGATTTTAAACCTATAGGAACTGTAAAAAAGCCGTTCCGCGGTAAATTTGACGGAAATGATTATGTTATCAGAGGTTTAAATATTGAAGCTCCGGACAAAAGTAATTGCGGTTTGTTCGGGGTATGTAAGTCTGCAAAACTAAAAAATATAAACCTGCAAGACTCCAGCCTTAAAACAAAGACTCAAAGCGGAATTCTTTGCGGGATTGCACAAAATTGTGAATTGGATAACTGTAATATTTTAAATGGCAAGATTTCCGGTTTAAACAAAATAGGCGGACTCATCGGTCTTAGTGCTAACAATAATATTTCAAACTGTTATTCCAGAGCCGCCGTAACCGCGACTAAAAATGCAGTAGGCGGAATGATTGGTTATGATGAATATAGCCAGCTTGATTCAAATTATTCCAACGCTGTCTTGAGGGCTAAAGAAGAATGCGGCGGTATTGCAGGGTATTCAAATATGACAACTATTAGTAATTCCTGTTTTAACGGAGAAGTTAATACTTTAGAAAAAGCCGGCGGGCTGGTTGGCTGGGGTGATTTTACCGGTATTAATGATTCTTATGCAAGCTGTAATAAAAAATCCTTAATCGGTTACAATTCTTCCTGTACAGTCAGCAATTCTAAAATTATCAACAAAATTGGTGATTTGGATTTGCGCTTGAATAATCAGATATGGTATACAAGAGGAGATTTTCTTCCGAGACTGAGAAAATTTTTACCACTTGAGCGCCCTGAAAAAATCTTCATGGAAGATTTGAATTTTAATATAAAGTCAGGAAAATTTAATATAAAAACTCCGGAATATTCCATTTTTGAACGTCCGAAACATTATCAGGAAAATGATTGTCAGCTGCAAGCCGCACGAATTTCACAGAATAGTAATGATTTACACGATATGTTTGGTAATTTGGTCTTAAAATTATACAATAATTTTGAAGATAAGCAATATGACGAAATTTTGCTCGAAATTATAAAAAATCCGTATTTTGAACCGAACAGGAAATATATAGTTCCGTCAAACGATAATTTCTCTTGCACTCCGATATTCATACTAACAACTTTGAACAGACCGTATCTTTTACAGGAATGTTTTAAGAGAAATGATCTTGGAAATATTGAAAAGCTTAACGGCTGGGCTGAAACCGGGAAGAAAACAGTTATGGAGCGAGCTATCAATCATAATTTACTTGACTGTGTATATGTTATGTTGAAAGCTAAAAATCATAACTTTGATATAGAAAAATATAAAAGTCTGAGTCGTTTTGCATCTCAGGAAATTCAAGATTTATTTGAACAATATCCTAATATTCCTGATTATGACAAAATTGTTTCACCTGAGGAAAAACAGGTCGAGCAAATATCTAATATCAGGGATGTTCTTGTATCAGTAGAAATTCCTGCGGATTTTGAAGATTCACAGCAGAATACACTTTTAAATATTGCGCCTGCTCTTGAGGATGAAAATATAGGACTGCAGATTGCATTGAATGCAATTCATCGTGGATTTAATATTGAACATAAGAATAAAGCCGGAGACACTCCGCTAAAAACAGCTCTAAATAAGAACAAACATAATATTAGTTTAAATTTATTGAAATATGGCGCAGATAAAAATACTTTAAATAATACCGGTGAAAATGCACTGCTTGTGTATTCACAAATTACCAACGAAGATGTTGCTAACAATTTTATTGATTTCTGTCTTGCAAACGGTTTTAACATCAATTCCCGTGATGCTGACGGTAACACCGCAATTATAAATGCAGTCAATCTTGAAAATTATGAGGTTATGAAAAATCTTCTGCAGAAAGGATGCTCTGTTAATATATCAAATAACGAGGGGCAGACTCCTTTGCATTATGCATGCAGTAATCAGGATGAACAAGCTATAGTATTGCTTCTGGAAAATTTTGCAGATGTGTTTGCCCTAAATAAAAATGGCAAGACTCCGAAAGATTATCTAACAGAGGATAAACTCATAGAACTTTATGAAAAATATGAGGACATGTACAAATATAATAATATAATGCCTGGAGCAGAGGGAATTTTTGATTTAGATGATTCTCCTGTGCGTAAGTTTACTACAGTTCAGGATTTGATTGAAACTTACGATACTCTTGATGCAGGACAACAGGCAGCAGTTACGTATAATTTAATTAAAGAACTCAAGAATCTGCAGCCGCCGATGCCGGAAGTAAAAATTGATTTTGAGGATAATACCTTACTCCACTGGGCTTGTGCTAACAAGACAGTTCACAGTAAAGAGCTCATAAAACTACTTCTGGATAATAAATTTGATATAAACAAACAAAATGCAGACGGCAAAACTCCTCTGATGTTTGCTGTAGAAAATTATTTGTACACGAATAATTCCAAAGAAAAAATGACAGTGCTCGGTAATATAAAATTTTTACTGGAGCATAAACCGAATCTGGAATTGACAGATAATAACGGACAAAGTATTTTGCACGATGCCTGTAAAACGGATAACGCAATTATTTTGAATTTGATGCTCTCAAAAGACCCGAAAATTAATTCAAAAGACATCCTCGGTAATACTCCGATGAATTACATAGAGGCAGAATGTGTAAGAAAAGCAATGAATGACTATATTAAAAAAATTACGGAATAGAAAGGATTATTATGTTGCAACCGGTCAACCAAATAAGATTATATACAAACAATAATTTCACCAGAACAAAACAAAACTCTGAAAAATTTTCGGTAAATAATTATGCGTCTACGGGCAATCAATTTCTCCCGGTGAGCTTTGGCTGGTGTGAAAAACATCAGGTTCGCTCAAAAGAGATTTCCAGTATATTTCTCAATCAACTAAAACTGCAAAATGCGAAAGCGCAGGAAGCAAATTATAAAAAAACAAGGCTGGAATATTTAGATATTGCGAATAATTCCAATAAAGAAGCTATGAATTTTCTGATGCAATTTACAAACCGCCAGAAAAATGAAGCCGAATTTATTCCTCTCTGGAGCTTGATGAATAACGAAGAATTAAGAACGGAAATGAACAAATCCCCAATATTTAAAGACCCTGTACAAAATTTAATTTCGTTAAATTTATTGCAGGATATAAAAGTTAAAAACAATAAAATTACACCTGAACAACTACGGCGAGCACAAGGCAGTCTTCAGGTTCATACAGCGGCAATCCTTTTAAATCAGATTGATAACAATTTATTCAGTTCCAATAATGAGCTTGCCCTTGTGAACAAAAAAGACATTACAGAGCTTGCCGCTATTGTGAAAAACAAAATTGACAGCACATACGGCCCAAATACTTATGAAACATTGATTAATTTAAGTAATATTGGCGCAAGTCCGGATTTTAATTCAAAAAAAGAATCTCTGGATTTCCTCTTAAAAATAGATAATAACGCCCGACCGATTAGATGGGGCGAAGAATTTGAGACCAAACTTCAAAAACTTGTTGAAAAACAACGACAGTTAGAAACAGAAAAAACTGAACTAGAAATCCTGTACGGAAGAGAGATAAGTATAGATTCAGAACTTTCGGAATCCAAGGTAAATAAATTAAATCAGATGTTACGCCTGTCAAACTCTGAAAAAGATAAAAAAGCTGCAAAGTTTATGCTGGAGATTAACAGAGAAATCCGATTTTCAAAAGAAGAGTTATCTCATGATGCACTTCACTATAGAGAGCACTTGACCGGACACGCCAACCATACCCACAGTCATAAAGAAGATGAAGTTGAACTGGATGATGTTTCTGTCGAACATTACCACGAGCATACACACGATGGTCATACTCACAAACACTAGATATAAAGGAGAAAAATATGAAAGTTACGTTTGAAACAATCAACACAAAACCGCAAATTACTAATAAGAAAAATGTCGTGCAAAATAATAATACCGCGCCACAAAATCAAAATACAACAACTTTGCCGGGATTTCATACTCCCGGAATGAGTCTGGTGTCTTTTAAAGGTGATGATATTGATATTCAAAAATTAAAAGATGCTAAAAAGGTTTTGACTGACAGAAAAAATGCAGCTCAGGCGGAACTTAATAAGGCTAAAAATTGGGATTATTCAAAAGAATATGATAAAGCCGCTGCAAATGCCGAATCTGAAATATCCAACAGAAATCTTTCCTGGTACAACTGGAGTAAAAAGTCTCGAATACGTGATAAATGGATGAATGATTTTTATAGCAGAAATCGTGAAATACAAGATATTAACAATCGAAAAAAATATTTAGAAGATATAATAAAAACATGTGATACCGCATTGAAAGATTCTGATGATAAGATAGCAATAGGTATTAGATTAAATAATTTAAATGAAGCACAAAATGCCGTCAATAAAATGTTTAATGCAAAAGGCGGCTTACATGATCGTATTGCCGGCTACGGTGCAGAAAAAAGTAAAATTGAAAGAATGTTTGTAGTACCGCTTGCAAAATCTCTTGAACATCCTGATGTAAAAATCCCGTCAGCAATCTTATTGCACGGTGCAACCGGTACCGGAAAAACAACTTTCCTTGATGCCATAGCAGAACAATCTGCCGGTCATGTTGTTGTGGATGATATGACAGAAGAAAAAGACAGTGAGGTTCTTGTAAAAGATTTTAATAATAAACTGCGCGCAGCAAGAAGAAGATTCTTGGGGAAAGATGATGTAAAGTCTCCTTATGGCACAAGAACAATATTATTAATTAATGAAGCCGAAAAAATTCTTGCAATGACTCCTGAATATGCAAAAGAAAACCTTGATTATTCACTTGACGATGCTGATAAAAAACTTCTGGAAAAATATGATGAAGATACAAATCTTGTTGATAACGTAAACTTCTTTAAAGGATTTCTTGACCACTGCAGTCAGGCTCCGGCAGATGAAAATGATATCCAAAGAGGCGGTCTGACAGTATTTATAACAACTAATTATCCGCATCTTATCCATCCGGATTTATTGACAAGGGATGGTAAACTCCCTTATATCGCTATCAATCCTGCAGAAGGCAGTAATATTGAAGAAGTTGTTAAACATTATGCAAGATTAAATTCAGAAGCGCTTGAAGGGGCAAAGAGTGTTGAAAATATAGAAGATATTGATACGCTTATCGGTTTAACAGATAAAGCTAAAGCAACTCTGAAAGAATATAAAAAGAATGGAAATTTGGATAGACTATATATTAATTACGATGCAATTCCATACGATAAAATAGCTGCTATGTACAAACCTACAAAACAGCTCGGTGCATATAGCAATGACAGATATAGAAAAGTTTCCGAAGACGCGTTCCAAAATTATCTTGAAAAGCCGGAAACACCGTATTATACTCATTTCTTAAAAGTCTTAATGCGGGAAAAACGTGATATCGGTCCAAAAAGATACAATAAATTCTACGAAATTTATAAACTTCTCGCACCATTGGATGTCGGCGAAAGAGAAGAGCTAATAAAACTTGAAAAAATGAACGCTCTGGACGAAAAATATCGGGCAAGACTTGAATATATAAGAATGCTGGAAGAGTCTGACAAAGAAAATCTTCTTGCAAAACAAAAGCTCGGACAAATCAACGACAAAGAAATAGAGCGTTTAAAAGAAATTGAAGAATATCAAAGATTAGATAATATGACTTTTGAAGAATATATGTCTCAGGGTGCAGAACCTGACGATGATGAATATTAGGAGATATCGATTATGAATATTAGACCAATAAGTCCAATACAAAGTTATACAAATTATCAGGTTTCCTTTTCTTCAAAAAAGCAGTATTCCGGCAACGCAAAGGAAGAGCATTACCGTGAAATAGGTGAAACAGGAAAAGAATGGATAGTTCGTAAACTCTATGAATTTTTGGGAATGAAACCTCCGCTCAGCAAAAGTGAAAAACGTTATATTGTAGCCAAACAAAAAGAAAAACAAAAATACAATAAGTCCGAAAAAACTGCGAATGTGGCAGGGGGAGCTTCTATTCCATCAAGTAAAACCCGCTCTGTTGTCCAGGAGTCTTCCGCTACAGCTGCAACAACTTCTTCTGGAATAAAAAGAAAAAACGATAAAGAGCAAAATGGTTTAAGTGCGCAAAACGTTCCAAAGTCTAAAACTTCCGATAATGATATAAATGACTTTATGACAAAGTTACGTGATGCACTCAATAATGAAAATGCAAAATTTGGTGATATTGTAGAAATGATGGATTCTAAGATTTCCAAACTGCCTGAAAATGATTCGGGCAGAAAATCATATTTAGATATACGTGAAACAGCCAAAAGAAGTAACACATCCTTTATGCCGACGGTTAGCATAAAGGATACAGACCTTGAAGACAACAACACTATCATAAAAAAGGTAAATCGTATAATAAATCTTGCACCTGAAAATGAAGCAACTGTGTTGGATGTTTTAGACTGGTTTGACAAAAACGGTGAAAAAATCAAAGATTGTAATTTTTCAATATATGAAAATTGTTCTACTTCGCTGGTGGAAGAGATTTCTTCAACCGTTGATCTGTTTGCAGAGTTTAACCCGATGACGGACGATGTATTGAAAAAATACGTAAAGCTATACAAAAAATTTGCAGCATCACCGGAAAACAATATGTCTGATACCTCAAAACGCAACAATGATGCATCAAATCTTGTAAGTATTTTTAATAAATATTCTGAGATTATGAGCAAAGATACAGCGTATGCTTTCTTTGACGAATTAAAAAGAACTTCATCTAATTACAGACACTTCCATGATGTCAAGTTTTCTGCCGAATTAATATCCGGTATGAATACTGAAGAAAAAGCGAATTTTATCAGCAGTATAGACGAACAGGAAGCTATTCTCTACGAAAGGTACAAACGAAACAAAAAAAATAAAAAATTATAATTGTAAATTTTTTGACATTATTTAGCAAAAATTAATATTTTTAGGTTTAAATATGAGTATGAAAATTAATATTAATAATACAACAACATTTAGGAGCTCCTCTGTATTCAATACAATGAAGATGTCCAAACCGGCTGATTCTCCGGTTAAGACTAATCCACAGACTAAAAATTCTTCAGGTCCGTCATCCAAAAAGGTCGTAGCCTATACAGGTGCTGCTCTCGGGGTTTTGGGTGCTGTTATCATCCTGTTAAACAGAAAAAAAATAGGACAGTTCTTCTCAAATCTTTTTAAGAAAACTCCTAAACCTAATATAGAACCGGTTGCGGAAAAACCGATAAAACCGCAGAATTCTTCTGTATTTCGGGATATACAGATTACAGAGGCTGATTTTAAAGATAAATCAACAATTGTAAAAAAAGTTCAGGCAATAACCAATGAAGCATCAAAAACAGAAGATTCAATGCTTGAGGGTTTGGATTGGTTTGAACAAAACGGGCAGCTTGTAAAAGATTTCAATTTTTCACAGTATGAAAATGTTCATATGTCTTTTATGGATGAAGTAACTTCTGCAGTGGAAGTTTTTGCGGAGTTTAAGCCGGTTACGGATAAGATATTGAACAAATATGCCGATGTTTACAGCAAGTTTGCTATCCCGCACAATAGACAAAGTAATATTATACAGACAGTTAAAGGGAACGGTGATCCTGCCAATTTAGCAAAATTATTTTATAATTATTCAGGACAAATGAGTAAGGACACGGCATTCAAATTCTTAGATGAAATTGAAAGAACCTCGGTAAGCTATAAGCATCTTCATGATTTTAAGCTTGGTGCAGATGATTTGAAGATTTCTGCCGAAGATAAAGATGTATTTGTTCAACGGGTAAATACTCTGGAAGAGACTCTTCGAAAGCTCTATCTGGATGCTAAAAAAAATAAAAATAAATAAAAAATATGAAAATATTCCCGATTCATTATAGTTATCTGCAAATTCAAAATAATACTCACCTGCCGGCAACAGTTAGTCAAAATATTTCAGACTGTATAACAGACAGAATAAATTATCTGCCGGGGTATAACAATGTTTATAGAGATATATTGACATTCAAAGGCAGTGAAAAAAACTTTGAATGTCTTGCCAATCGTGCAGAAAAACATGAGATAGAGGCAAAATTTATCCAGCCGCTAATAAGACAAAATCTTCACGGGAGCAAAAAAATGCCTCCTATTTTTATGCTGGCAGGAGTTAATGATGATGAGTTAAATTTGTTTAAAGATTATATTGTAAATAGAATTGCCGACAAAAATATACGAATAATTGATTTGACAGACACAGGCAAAGAATTTTTTAACAAAGATGTAAAGAGAATATTACAAGAAGCTAAAGTCCGGTATACTCAAAATAAGACGAAAACCATAATATACATTCAAAATGCAGAAAGATTTATGGGTGTGAATTCAAGTGAGGCGGAGAGTACACTGGATTTTTATTTGACAGATGCAGAGAAAAAACTGACTGAAAAAAATAATTATAATCAAAATATAGTAAACTTAATAAAAGGCGTAACGGATTATTGCAGTGAAGAGCCTGCCGGTATTGCAGATAAAGGTAATGCGCTTACTTTTTTGATAACAAGTAAAAATCCGCATTTGATAAATCAAGATTTACTGACAAGAGACGGTAAGTTAAAATATGTTTATATTGATTTCCCTGATAAAACGAATATAGCCTCTGTTCTAAAAAGTTCTGCCGCTCAAGATAAGGCTTATCTCCGAAAGTTGAAAGAACTTCCTTTAAAAGATGTAGAAGATTTAGATTTGCCTTTTGATACATGGCAAAACTTATATAATTTAAAACGGGAAAATAAATTATATCTACTTTCTATTGATGATAATATTCCTTTTAACCTGTTTTCAAGTTTCTGCGTACCGGATGAAGTGTCCGGCGCTTTTTCCACAACCTGTTTACAAAAATCATCAAGGAAGGCTCTTTTACGGTTTATCGCAGAACCGCAAAAGTCTTATTCAGAACATCTCGCGGATGTATTATCACAAGACGGGAGGGATATTTTACCGGAGGTACAGAGCAATAATCTAAGGATAAAAAAATTGCTGAATAAAGAAATGACAAAAACGGATTCAGAGATGCTGCGAGAGATGTTTGAAGTTTGTAATCTTCCCGGGGCTGAACGACAGCTGTTAGCAAAACTGCTGGTTGAAGATAATATAAAAAGAATAACTCTGCAGGATAAAGAAGCTCGTTCAGGATTAAACCATAATGAAAAGCAAGAACTGAATCGTCTGCGTGAAATTACAATAAATGATTCGGATATAAAAAAAGATTTAATGCCTGAAATGAGTGAATATATTAAATCACGCACCTATAAGTTATCTAATGGCAGGTATAAATTTGCATACGGAAATAACAAAGAAGATAGCGTAAATCTTTATCTTGGAAATTTCGGAACTAATCCGAAAGTTTTATGGATTGATAGTGCAAATCCTATAAACATAAAGGTAATAGAATATCTAATAGATGAACTAAAAACACAACCGCAATTTAACCGTGTAGAGCGTCTGGAGTTCCCGCAAACAGCAAAAGAGTCTGTGCGTCTGACAAATGCAGTTAAAACAAACAGATTAACTATGGATTACCGTCAAATTTATAAGATAGAATTGGAAAACTTCTAAAATAAAATCTGTATATTTTCGGACTCCGGTGTATGCTTATCTTAATAACATTTTTAATTATTAAAGATGAATTCTATTACAACCGCGTAGATTTTTTTGTCAGAATAATTTGATACAACATAGGCTGCATACGGGTAATTTTTGAAATCAGCATTCACTGACTTCATTATTATTCCTGTGTCTGCAGATTTTTTATCTGCAGGATTTGTTAATTCCCTCATATCCGGTTCTGAACTATTCGTGTTATCTTTATATAAAAACAGTTCAACGGTCATGTCTTTCGCTTTAAAAGTGTCGCTAACCTGAGTTATATTTAGTGACTTTGTTCCTTGAGGTATTTCAAATTTTACTGAGTCAAATTTGCGTTTGTCAATAGTTGTATCATATATTAGCAAGTATTTTGAGTCCGGACAGTAATGAATTTCGTTCAAACTCAAGGCTTTCCTTAAATACGGGTAATTCTCATTTATGCGTGCATAAATTGCAGCATTGCAATCTCGCTCCATACAAAATGGTATAAGAGGATTAGGCGTTCCCTGAATACAACCTGCAGCAAGACTCTGTTCGGCTTTTCTTTTGTAAAGCCATCCCCCGAGACCTAAAAGCGCGGCACCTCCTATTGAACCTAATGTTATTGCTGTAACTGCACCGCCGGAAAGTCCACCGTCATTTTTATTATTTCTATCGCTTGATGTATTGGTCTCCTGAAAATAATCATCAATTGCAAAAACAAATGAAGGTTCTCCTACTCTTGCAAAAACTGTTGGAGAGATTAATGTTAAGATAATAAATAGCGTTAAAAATTTTTTTATCATATTAAACACGTCCGAGAGTAATTATTAATTTTGCATTATAAGTTGTACATACAGTACCTTCATGTGCAAGGACATGTGGCGTAAAGAAATCAGTTTCAATCTTATCATGCGGATTTTGAATTGTATAAGATGATGGTGTCACTGACAAATCCTCATTTTTCATCGGATAACGTCCGCAAGTACTGCAACATTCCTCAAATTTAGCACTAACCTGTATTGGCTCCGCCAGATTTGTATGTATTCTTATTGTAAAAGGGCTGAGGTTTAACCTGTAACAGGTTTCACTTACCGGTTCAACACTTTTAATATCAATATTTGTAAGTATATCATCTTTTTCATATTCCGTACCTTCAACAATTATTTTTTCTATGTGCAAAATTTCAGGCAACTCTGCCTGAACGGTTTGTATTGCATTTTGGTCCGCCAATACTGCACCGGTGTTTCAGATAAGTAATCAAGGTTGGCAGCGATTTTACCTTGATACTTTTGATATAACAGGTTCATCTCAGAAAAATGTAAACTTAAAACTTGAAAATATAGGGGAACTTCCGTCCGGAACATACACAGCACTTCTTAGATTTCTTGATAAAACCGGTATTACTCTTGATTATGAATGCGAACTTTTGTTTACATTTGTTATAGAGGACAAGCATTCTATTATATCTAGCAGCGGCGACCCTGTAATTATTTTATCAGAGGACGATATTTTTAATAAACAGGTATTTGTAAGAAATAAAAATGATGTCAGACTTGATTTAACATCATTATTTGCCTACGAATTTGTTTTATATTGACGATATAATATGTGTAGTATTTGGGGTTGATTTTTGTGCTATGATAGATAAAGGAGAATCTTAGATATTAATTTTATCCGGCACAAAGAAAACAAAATAAATAAAAACAAGAAAAATAATGGAGTAATAAATGGAAAGTCAAATAATAAATAATGTAACAGATTGGTGGATGTTTGGAGCTACTCTTGGAACAGGGCTTTTAACAGCATTTGTAACAATAATTACAGTTTATTTTACTAATAAATGGACTGCTGAAAGATACGAAAAAGATAATAAATTCAGTAAAAATTGATATTAATTCAAGAATAACGACTGAGTCTAATGCTACAATAAATGATAACTATTCAA
>CALUVN010000048.1 GCA_944324235.1 Candidatus Gastranaerophilales bacterium | reverse complement strand
TAATTGCTGATTTGGGTTGGGCGATGGTGAAGCTCAACATTGATAATTAAATAGATTTATCCGGCGGGGCATTAGCAGAGACCCGCACAAAATACGGCTTAATTGCTGATTTGGGTTGGGCGACGGTGAAGCCCTACATTGATAATTAAATAAATTTATCCGGCGGGGCGTTAGCAGGGACCCGCACAAAATCTGACTTAATGTCTGATTTTGGGTGGGGGGCTACTGCGCTCGCCACCATGATAATTAAATATCTTCATTTACCGACGGAAGGGGCGTTAGCGCAGTTGGTAGCGCACGACACTGGCAGTGTCGGGGTCAGGGGTTCGAATCCCCTACGCTCCATTTTGTATCATCATAAAAAGTAGGAGTAAGAAAAATGATTAAAGTAAACCCGGAAGTGGCAACAAAAATTAGAATACCAGCAGAACAAAAAGTTCAATATGCATACAACCAAGTAAACAAAATTGTAAAAGCAAATCAGGTACAAGCCGATTTTCATTCAGACAGAATTGATATTTCATCCCCTACAGCAAGACAGACCACATCAATTCTTGACAAACTTCAGGAACTAGGCATCAATTTTGTAAAACAATCAAAACATTAATTTTGAAAAATATATGCTCAATAATACACAGGTCAGGAATCTTTCCTAACCTGTGTATTGCATATTTATTCATCAAAAGCTCTGGAAAACAGCCAATAAATAACACCTATAAAAGGACAAATATACATACCAACCGTAATTTGGGATACAGTTCTTGGCAGCATCATCGGATTCGGGTGTTTACTTATCTGATAAAAAATTATTGAAGCAATGATACCCAAAATAGTAAAAATTATTAGTTTTATTGTAGATTTTTTCATAAAAAAATATTACCACAAATAACTGCCAACCAAACAGCGCAAAAAAAAATAAATTAACTATAATTCAGAAACAAACAGGTCAAATTCATCGGAATTAACTTCACGTAAAAAATTTGTCCAACTATTGTAATATTCTGCAAGCGCCATAGTGTAACCGACAATTATAGATTTGTATGACTGCTTCATAACGATTAATGATGTAAGGTCGGATTTTCCAGTTTCATAATCCTGCACGGATAAATCAATTAATTTTTCGGAACTTGTCAGAATTTTTGTTTCATAATCATTCAAATTTGCAGCTGAAATCATAAGCTTATAATACGCGGCATTTAAATCTTTTATTGCCCTGTTTTTTACGGATTCGTAATTTAATTCAGCCTGCTCAAGCTGCAATTTTGCGTTCTTGATTTCCGGAGCATAATTATAGAAAACAGGGAGATTTACAATATTGCCACCGACATATGCCCCGCTGTTATAGCGTCTGTCATCGGTTTGTGTCATAGTTTGATACGCATACCCGCCAACTAACTCTAAATCAGGTACTCTTTTACGCATAATTACTTTAAGATTTTGTTTGGCGACTTCAATTTCTTGTTTTGCAATTTTTATATCATAACGATTTTCTAATGCACGATTGGAAATTAAATCAAAATCAGGGAATTTTGTTGTTGGCTGAGGTGTCATTAACTCCTCAAAATTGTTGTTTTCATACAATACTTTATCAATAGAATCGTAGAAAATATTTTCCTTGGAATTAATAATTTTATTAAATTCAAACAACGCACTTTTCACGTTAGCTTTTGCAGTGTTGACCTGTGTAATCATTTGATTAAGCGCAATTGTTGCCTGAATAGCATCAATTTCCGGCACAAAACCCGATTTTACATGTCGCTGGGCAATCTCAAGAAGTTCCTCCTGAAGTTCCTGTTGCTGTTCCATTGTATCAAGTACGGATTTTGCCGCAACCAGATTGACATACGCTTCCCGTACATCCATTTCTATACTGAATTTGCGGTAATCAACATTTTTCAATACAAGTTCAAGATTTGCTTTTGCGAGATTTTTTCTAACACCGCGCTTACCGATTTCAATAAGTTCAGAGAAACCGAGTTGATTAGGTTCGCTCCTTCCGGCCGCACCTAAAAAATAAAAAGCGTTAAAGTCAGGATTCTGCAGTCTGTTTGCTATTTTTATATTATTTTTTGCGATGGCCTCTTCGAGATATGATGCTTTTAAATCAATATTATTCTCCACAGTAATATCAATTGCCTGTTGAAGATTAACCTTTTGCACCTCTTCAAGCGCCATACACATCACCGGGATAAAATATATCAATATTAGTAATACAACTTTTTTCATAAAATTTATATCCGCTAAAGATAATACCATAACTATATAGTATAGTAAACTTATATAAAAAGAAAAGTTTACTAAAAAATAAGTTTCGCCTATAATACCATTAGGAGAAAAAATATTGAATAAACAGATTTACGCAAATATCGCATTATTGACAGTAGCCGTAATATGGGGGCTGACATTTACCGCACAACGGGTAGGCATGGAATTTCTCGGGCCGTACACATTTAATGCAGTCCGTGCAATTCTCGGCAGCATAAGTTTACTTCCTGTAATTCTTTTATTTAAATTAATGCAAAAGAATAAACAGAGAAAATATACACCTGAAAAACTTAGAACAAGACGCATACGTCTCATTCAGGGCGGTATTGCCTGCGGCATAGTACTCTTTTTAGGTATGACACTGCAACAAATAAGTTTGATATACACCTCGGCAGGAAAAGCAGGTTTTATAACCGCGCTTTATATAGTAATTGTACCAATTCTGTCTATATTTTACAAACATAAAATTACTACAAATGTGTGGATAAGTGTTACACTTGCCGTAATAGGATTATACCTTCTATGCTGCAAAACAGGCTTTAGCATTGCACCGGCAGATTTACTGCTTATTATAAGTGCACTAATGTTTGCTATTCATATTATGGTAATAAATTACTTTTCGCCAAAAGTAAACCCTATAAAACTTTCATGCATACAATTTTTCATAGCAGGTATTTTATCAATAATACCAATGCTCATTTACGAAACCCCAACAATACATAACATTATACAGGCTAAAGATGCAATAATTTATTCCGGATTTTTTGCTTGCGGTGTAGCATATACATTACAGATAGCCGGACAAAGAAATACTTCACCTGTTGTCGCTTCGCTAATATTAAGTTTAGAATCAGTTTTCGCGGTCATCGGCGGATTTTTAATTCTGCATGAAGTATTAACAGCAAGAGAGCTGGCAGGCTGCGGTTTTATGATTACCGCAACCATTCTGTCGCAATTAAATTTTCCTTCAAAAACCGCTCTAAATTCTACTGATACCAACAGCAAACAGTGATAACAGAACTGAACCTATAAGAGCACTTAAAAAGCCTTCGACTTCAAACCCCGGAGCTATTGCACCTGCAAGCATCAATAATAACGCGTTAATTACAAATGAAAACAAACCGAGAGTTAAGACATTAACCGGCAGGGTAATGATTTGAATAAGCGGCTTGATAAATGTGTTTATCAATGCAAGAATAACGCAAACCAACAATGCACTTAAAAAACTTTCAACTTCAATTCCGGGAACGACCCAGGATACAAATATAATTGCAAGAGCGTAAACAACCCATCTTAATAATAAATTTAACATAATAGCCTCTCTTTATGTATTTTACTTTTCTAAAAAATAAAGCAAAAGAGAAATAAACTAAAGCGACTACAGGGCTAATTATTTTTACGGTAATTTTCAACTGATTTTAGAAACTTGTCGCATCTAAAATTTCTTTTTGACGTTTAGCACGTCCGTCACGCACTTTACCGATAGCGCCTTTTGTTTCAATAGTTTGAATTACAGCATTTTTAGTTGCTTCAAGGTCAATTGATTTATAATTTGTACCAATATAATATAAACCAGCTAAGATGATTATTAATAATATAAGTTTGCCCATTATACACCTCGTAAATACATTATACATTATATGTAAAATTAACGCAATAATAGTAAACTTATTCTTCAGGTCAGGAATTTATAAAATTATTGAAAATTTCATGCCCAAACTCTGTCAAAATAGCTTCAGGATGATATTGTACGCCATAAAGCGGCAGAGTCTTATGTTCAAACCCCATTATCAGACCGTCTGAAGTCCGAGCATTAACCAATAAACAATCAGGCAAAGTTTTTTCGTCCACAATTAAGGAATGATAACGTGTTACATTAAAAGTTTCAGGAAGGTTTTTGTACAACTTTGAAGATTGCAGAACTTTGATTTCAGAAATTTTTCCGTGAAAAGGCGACTTATCTTTGATAATCTTTGCACCGAAAAATTGTGCTAAACACTGATGTCCGAGACAGACACCGAGGATTTTCTTTGTTTGATAAAATTCTTTTATTACCTCCATTGAAACACCAGCATCATCAGGATTTTTAGGTCCTGGAGAAATTATAATTGACGAAAAATTCATTGATTTTAATTCATCAACAGTTATCTTGTCGTTTTCAAAAACAAGCGGTTCGACACCGAGTTCCTTCAAGTACTCAACAATGTTATACGTAAACGAGTCATAATTATCGATTATAAGCACAAATCCACCCTCCACATTCCTCGTACGGAGTTAATAAGATAGATATTATCGGCCGTTTTAACATCATCAAGGTATAGAATCTTTTCAATTAACTCTCCGCGGCACAGCATTTTATTACGCAAAACACCGTTTAACAGTCCGCATTCAACAGGAGGCGTGTACATTTTGCCATTTTTCTCTATAACAATATTGGCTATTGAATTTTCAGTTAACTCACCCTTTTCATTAAAGAAAATTTCGTCTGTATTTTTGTAATAAGGTCTGTAACTTGTTTTGTGATAAAGAAAAGGAGATCCGGAATTCACTTTTTGCGGCGAAATTTTTACCGAGGTGAAAGTCAGCGGGGTCAAAGCTTTTTTTTGAAGTTCAATTTCACCGTTTTGAGAGAGTAAAATTCTAAGGATTCCGCTAAAGTCCTGCGGGACAGACGGCAAATTTTCGGGCAATGCAAAATTTAATTTTCTGGCTGAATTACATAATCTTTCCATGTGTTCATCAAATAAAACAGCTTTTCCGTTTTCGACCTTAACAGTTTCTATCAATTTTAAATCACTCCGATTTGGAAATAGAAACGAAGTCTTTATAATAGTTTCGCTCCATTCTTCTTCAGCCGAAGAATCCCAGACAACAGCGCCTCCGGAACGATACTTAAAAACATTACATCCGCATGGCCGCTGCAAAATTCTAATCGGAACACTGAATATCATTTTTTGAGGAGTAATCAACCCGATAGCTCCGCAATAGACATTTCTCAAACCGTATTCAAGCTCATCAATAATTTCCATTGTCCTGATTTTAGGCGCACCTGTAATAGAGCCGCAAGGAAATATTGCATCAAAAATATCGTATAAACTTACACCGTCTCGAATTTCCGCCGTAATCTCCGAGGTCATCTGATGAAGAGTTTTATGTGTTTCAATATCAAAAAGTTTCGGCACCTTTACGGTTCCGGTCTTTGCGATTTTACTCAAATCATTTCTGAGTAAATCAACAATCATAACATTTTCCGCACGGTTTTTGATATCATTTTTCAAAAATTCAATATTAGCACTGTCTTCTTTTTCATCCTTGCCGCGTTTTATTGTTCCTTTCATCGGCTTTGTAAAAATTTTACCGTCTTCAACTTCAAAAAACAGTTCAGGCGAAAAGGACAGGATTTCTTCGTAAGAATTTTTTATATAGGCATTGTAAGGTGTTTTTTGCCGCTTCAACAGAGATTTGTATAACTCTAAACCGTCAAAAGGGTAAACTACATTCCAATCATAAGTATAATTAACCTCATAAGTATCACCTGTTGAGATGTAATCTTTTATTGCAGATATACCGCGTGCATAGTCTTCAAATGATATCACCGGTTCTGGCAACAAAAAAATATCCTCAGTTTCGTCCGGATTGAAATCTTCATAATCCTCATAAACTTCAAAATACAAAAGAGGACACTTTGTAGTTATATCTTTGCCTAAAAAAACATCCTTGGCCTCATAACGAATATAGCCTAAAATATAATGAGTTTTGCTGAATTTTTCAATTTTTTCAAACGCGCCGCGAAACGATTTGCTGTCAAAAACAGAAATTATCTCTACTGGTTTTTTGAAACTTTTACCGGCAAATATATTCATAAAGAAAGCGTAACTCTAAAGAGTGCTTTCTTCAAGATTATTATAATCCAGACCGCCTACAGCCTTGTATAGATTAATCGTGGAAATAAGGTAGTTAATTCGTCCTGAAATTTTTGAATTTTCACTTTCAATTAACCTTTCCTGAGCCTTCAAAAACTCTATATTTCCGGAAGCACCTATTTCGTGTTTTCTATTTGCAAGATCAAATTTTTGCTGTTCAATATCATATCTTTCATCGCAAATTTGACGGTTTTTATCTGTTGTTTTAGCACTTACCAGAGAATCGTTAAGCTCCTGAATAGATGTCAAAACTGTCTTTTCGTAATATTGGAGAGCCTTTTGGTATTCAAGTTTTCTGTATCTGAATCTTGCAATTTTTGTTCCGCCGGTAAAGATATCAAGATTAGGCATTACGCCAATATTAGAGAGAAATGTGTGGTGTGTAAATATTTTGTTTAACTGATAAGCATTAAACCCGACCTGCCCGTATAAAGTAAAACTTGGCAAAAATTCTTTACGCGCAACTTTTACGAGCAAACCTGTTTTTTCTATATATTTTTCCGTTCTAATCATATCAGGACGGTATTTAATAGCAGTAGAATCAATACTTTCAGGGATTGTTACCAGATACAAATCCTCAAATGCGGCTCTTTTAATCTCATGATTTGTTCTGTCCCCTATATAAACATAAAGCTGATTTTCTAGAACATCCTGTTTTTCTTTCAAACTGTTAAGCTGCTCTTCATAATTTGTCAAAAGCTGT
The DNA here is from genome assembly GCA_944324235.1 of Candidatus Gastranaerophilales bacterium. Classification (GTDB taxonomy): domain Bacteria; phylum Cyanobacteriota; class Vampirovibrionia; order Gastranaerophilales; family Gastranaerophilaceae; genus CALUVN01. Next base: position 7,909 of record CALUVN010000048.1, on the reverse strand, counting down.
TTTTCCTCAAGAAGTACCGACAACGGACAAAGTCCCGAATCATATTTTTGTGAAGTATAATCAACAATTTGTTTTTGAATATCCACAAGTTCCTGTTGATTTTTCATTATAGCATCAGCCTTAATAAGGTTAAAATAATCAGAGGCAAACGCCGTTGTTACAAGAATATATGAAGCGCGTTCATTTTGTTTTTCCATTTCAAGCTCTTTTGAAAAACTCTTTGTTACCTGTCTGTTTTTTCCCCAGATATCAACTTCGTAGCTCATTGTCAGCGGAAGCAAAAATCTGCTCTGGTAATAGTTAGGAATCATCATTGCGCCATACTGTAAATCACTTGATGCGAATTCTCTGGAAATAGTAGGATTAAACCCGATTTGAGGTAACTCCTGCCCCAGTGACATTTTTACAACCTGATTACTCTGTTCTGATTTTATTGTGGCAATTTTTATATCAGGATTGTCATTGTAGATTTTTAACATATATTCGCGCAAAATAGGATCTTTATATTTTTCCCACCAGTCAATATTTATATATGCAAGTTTATACGAATTATCTTCATGCTTTTTCGCTAAAACGGGTAAATTTAATAAAAATAACAGGATAAATAATACTAATATACTATGTTTTTTCATAAAAAATCTCCGGCTGTTTACAATTAAAAATTTCTTGTGTTATTATAATAACACAAGGATATAAATCATGCAAAAAGAAATTTTACAACAGACAAAAATCGGTTACAGTATAGCAAAAGCAGGATTATTATCCAGAATATTTGCCATACAAAGCCTGAGTTCATGCCCGATTACTCCCGAACAATATACAGTACTTGGAGTTCTTGTTAGCCACGGGGCAGTCTACCAGCGTGAAATTTCTGCAATTACTCTGAAAGACAGAGCAAACGTAACCAGAATTTTAAATATTCTGGAAAAGCTTGAATGCATCACAAAAAAAACAGAAGTAAACGGCAAAAAAATTTATAAAATCTATATAACAGAAAAAGGTGAAAAAATTTATAGAGAAACCCAGCCGCTAATCCTTAAGGTATGGGAAGAATCAACAAAAGGACTAACTGAAGAAGAATTATTAATGTGCAGCAAAATTCTTCAAAAAATTACTGACAATATAAAAGATAAAGTAAATATACAAATATAAAAAGAGGTTGATATGAAAGAAGAAAAGAAAAAATCCCCCCTAACCGAAGAAGAAAAAATAAAAGCTAAAAAGAACAGACCTGAATACAAGAAAAAAAGAGTAATCATTCCGACAATAACAGCAGTAATATTAGTATTACTCGGCATATTCTGGGCAATCCGCTCAACATACTACCAGACAACTGATGACGCCTTTGTTGAAGGTCATATTATTACAGTCGCCCCGCGTGTTGCAGGGCCGGTAATAAATCTGCTTGTCGATGATAATGATGATGTTATTGAAGGTCAGCTTATTGCAGAAATTGACCCGACTGATTATGAAGTTAAACTAAAACAAACTCAGGCAAAATTAGAAGAAGCAAAAGCCAATATGAACATTACTGAACGCCAAATCGAAGAAAGCCAGTCTAATGTTCACCAGTCAACTGAAAATATTGAATCAGCAAAGTCCAAATACGATTTTGCCAGAAAAGATAACAAAAGATATACAGATATGTACAAAGCAGGAATTGCATCAAAACAAGACTTTGATAAAAGCAATACCGAATTAACCGTTGCACAGGCAAACTTGAATGCATCAATGCAACACCTGAAAGGTGCTGAAGCTTTATTGAAATCACAAAAAGCAAAATCAGAAGCAATAGCCGCAGAAATAAAACGACTGGAAGCAGAAGTAGAACAGGCTGAACTGGATCTTTCATATACAAAAATCAAAGCGCCGCAATCAGGTAAAATAACAGCAAGAAGTGTAGAACAAGGTAATTACGTTCAAGTTGCACAGCCGCTTTTATCAATTGTACCTAAAAAAGTCTGGGTCGTTGCAAACTACAAAGAAATCCAATTAACCCACATGCAAAAAGATGAACCGGTAACAATTAAGATAGACACATATCCGGGTAAGAAATTTCAGGGTAAAATTGACAGCATTCAAAGAGCAACAGGTGCAAAATCCAGCCTTTTTCCTCCGGAAAACGCAGTCGGCAGCTATGTAAAAATTGTACAGAGAGTTCCTGTAAAAATTGTATTCACAGAAGATATTTCCGAATATAATATCGTACCGGGAATGTCTGTTGTTCCGACTGTAAAAGTAAAAAAATGGCAGAAAAAACAAAAATAAAATCAGGTTATAAAATTGCAAAATCTAACAATAACAATAGCTGTAATTTTAAGAATTTTTTCTAATTCATTTTCAAACGTTTTTCAGAAAAAACTAACCGCCCAAAATGAATCGCCATACAGCATTAACTTTATCACATATCTGATTTTGACAATATTTTGTCTCCCGCTGATACCACAACTTTCAGCGGGGGCTTTAAACTTTGATTTCTGGTTATATTCAATCCTCGGCGGAATATTCGGAGCTGCTGGAAACAGTTTTCTTATAAAGGCTCTTGAAAAAGGAGAATTATCGGTTCTCGGCCCGATTAACGCATATAAATCCGTAATAGGGCTAATCGGAGGAATTGTACTCTTAAAAGAAATTCCATCCCCTGCTGGCATACTTGGCATCATTTTAATAATATACGGGAGCTACCTTGTTTTTGATACTGTTGATGAAAAATTTTCACCGGCACTGTTCAAAAGAAAAGATATCCAATATAGATTTTATGCGCTATTTCTTACTGCAATTGAGGCTGTGTTTATAAAAAAAGTTATTTTAGCATCAGGAATTCTGGCATCTTGTATAAGTACCTGCGTCTTCGGTGCTGTATTTTCTTTTTTAATTCTAAAATTACGAAAAATTAAATTACATAAAATACAGGCAAAAGATTCTTCTTATTATTTTCTAACCGCAATATGTTTCGGACTGGTAATGATTACAACCGCGTACACCTTTGCAAAAATTAACGTAGGATATGCACTTTCATTATTTCAGCTTTCAATACTTCTCAATGTATTTTTGGGGTATAAAATATTTAACGAAAAGCACCTGCTGAAAAAATCTGCAGGCGCTATAATCGTAATTCTTGGTTCAATCGCTGTTATTTTATACTAATCTAAGTCAAAATTACCATCCTCAGGTGATGACTGAATGGTCGGAACACCCGGAGTAATTTCGTCAAGCCAAGGTTTTGCTTTAGCCTGTCTTGCGGCAGGATAAACAACAGGAGTATTTTGTCCGGAAGATAATGAATCATCTTCTCTTAATTTCGGACTGTTATCCTCTGTAGACGGGTTGTTACTCTCCGGATTAACAATATTTTCAGTTTCTGCCGGTGCATTTTGCTGGTTTAAGTCCTTTTCCTCAACAGCTGCATCTTCAGATTGTAATTGTTGATTTTTAACTTTTATTTCTTTAGCTTCCGGACTGCCGTCTTCACGTATTATAACTTTTCCGTCCTGTTTGATATACTTAGGATTAGATTTGCTTCTGTTTTTAACACGCTTTATAAAAGTACTGCCTTCCTCGGAATCGGATTGCAACTTCAAGCGTTCATCGTTAATAATATCAGTATCAACTTCACCTGATTTTTCCAATTCTTTCTTTTTCTGATACAATTTAAAATCTTCATCTATATATTGACGCTGGCGCTGATCTTTCATCAGCTGCATTTCATAAGCACCAAAAGCTCCGGGGGACATAGCAGGATTTAATGACCCCGGTGAAAAATTCGGCATACCATCCGGCATTGCCTGTACCGTAAGTGCAGATAATGTTATTGCCGCTCCGGTTAACAATATATTTTTTTTCATAAATTATATCTCCTTATTTAATTTGAAATACCACATTGGCAACAGATGTAACTTTTTTATCTATAGTTGAAGTATCGCTTATCCCCATATCGGAAACATTGGTGGAGTCAACCGGAGTGATTTGGAAAACTCCCATTCTGACAGATTGAATTCTTCCGACTCTGTTATTTGTTGCTTTAAGCATTGCTGCCGCACGTTGTTTTGCATCTTTTGTTGCTTCCTGAAGAAGTTTTACCTTCAAATCCGCAAGGTTAGAATAAAAGTATTCCGGTCTGTAAACATTGATATCAATGCCTTTATCAAGTAATCCTTGAATTTCAGTTGAAATAGTCTTGATTTTTTCTACATCGTTAGACTTGATAACTACAGGCTGAGAAAGATTATACGCATCTACAACACCTGTGGACATTCCGTTTAAATTTGTTTTATAAGAATAATATCCGGTATAAGCCTGCACATCAATATCTTTAGCTTCAATACCCTTAGAATTTAAAAATGCTACAACATCAGGAATTTGTTTCTGAACAAGAGTATATGCCGCAGCTTTAGTCGGCTGCTTGGTTGTAATTTGAAATTCAAGACGTGCAGAATCCGACTTTACAATTTCATAAGCTGAACCTGTAACCGAAATTCCATCTTTAGGAACAGATGATGTAATACTCTTTGCGCCCCAAACAAGAGCTACCGCAAGCAATAACCCGAGTATCGCTAATTGGAATTTTTCTAATTGCTGAAACACTTTTTACCCCCTGTCATATAGACCTACATGTACAAAACATTTTTTATCATAATACAACATGTTATCTAAATTTTCAATTATCAATTTGCAAAAGTTTAAAATTAGTGTTAATATAAATTGTACAAAAATTGTAGGGGAACTTATTATGAATGCATATTTGGAAAAAGTGTTGGGAGAAACAAAAGCAAAAAACGCCAATGAACCGGAATTTTTTCAGGCAGTAGACGAGGTTTTAACAACAATAGAACCTGTTGTAAACGAACATCCGGAATTTTCAAAACTGGCGCTTTTGGAAAGAATGGTTGAACCGGAAAGAATTATAGCATTCAGAGTTCCATGGGTGGATGACAACGGACAGACACGTGTAAACAGAGGTTTTCGCGTACAATTCAACGGTCTTATCGGGCCTTACAAAGGCGGATTGAGATTTGATCCGAGCGTAAATATCAGTATTATGAAGTTTCTGGCATTTGAACAGATTTTCAAAAATGCCTTAACAGGACTTCCTATAGGAGGAGCAAAAGGCGGCAGCGATTTTGATCCTAAAGGAAAATCCGATAACGAAATTATGAGATTCTGCCAGAGTTTTATGACGGAATTGCAGAGACATATAGGACCGGATGTTGATGTACCGGCAGGCGACATCGGAGTCGGCGCAAGAGAAATAGGATATCTTTACGGGCAATACAGACGTATAAGAAATTGCTACGAAGCCGGAGTGATTACTGGTAAAGGATTGGAATACGGCGGTTCTCTTGTAAGAAAAGAAGCAACAGGTTACGGTCTTATTTATTTTATGAGAGAAATGCTTAATGCAAATAATTACCAGTGTCTTTCAGGTAAAACCGTAACGATTTCAGGATCAGGAAACGTTGCAATTTACGCGTGCGAAAAAGCCCAGATGATGGGAGCTAACGTTGTTGCAATGAGCGATTCTAACGGATGCATTTACCATCCGGACGGGCTCAACCTTGAAGAAATTAAAGAAATAAAAGAAGTAAGACGCGGAAGAATTAAAGAATATCTCAACAGATATGCAGAAACCAGATACTTTGAAAAAAAAGGCAATGAATCTCCTATCTGGAATATAAAAACGGATATAGCGCTTCCTTGTGCAACACAAAATGAGCTTACCCTTGAAGATGCGAAAAAACTTACGGCAAACGGGGTCATAGCAATTGGTGAAGGTGCAAATATGCCTTGTACAAAAGAGGCAACCGAATATTTTCTTGCAAATAAAGTTCTTGTTGCACCGGCAAAAGCTGCCAATGCAGGAGGAGTAGCTACGTCAGCTATTGAAATGAGTCAGAACAGTATGAGATATTACCTGTCTTTTGAAGAAGTTGACCAAATGCTTGAAAATATTATGAAAGATATCTTTAAATCCTGCAAAAACTCAGCAGAAAAATACAACCTGGGCAACAATTACGTTGCAGGCGCAAACATTGCATCGTTCACAAAACTTTCCAAAGCAATGGAAGCTCAGGGTATTATATAAATTTTTATTAAGAAATTTGTGTAACAGTAAAAAAATTTTTATGCTAAAATAAAACAAAAGAATAGCCATAAAGGGAGTAATAAATTGGTTATGGACAAAAATGTTATTTGTATGAAATGGGGCGATAAGTTTGATGCGGACTATGTAAACCGACTCTATGACATGGTAGAACGGAATTTAAAAATTCCGCACAGATTCGTATGCTTTACAGATAACGCAGAAGGCATAAATCCAAATGTCGAAATCAGAGAGATTCCGCCGCTCAACGAAGAAGGAATTCCTGACAGAATGTGGAAAAAACTAACGGTATTTAACGAAAAACTTGCTGATTTGCAAGGACAGGCACTGTTTTTAGATTTGGATATAATAATCCGTGACGATTTAACTCCGTTTTTTGAAGCAGAAGGGGAATTTCTGATAATAAAAGACTGGGATTTTCCGCATGACATTATCGGGAATTCATCAGTGTTCAGATTTGAAATAGGTAAACACCCTGATATAATTGAACACTTCTATCAGGAAGGCAAAGATATCAGAAAACGTTACAAAAATGAACAGGCATTTTTAACTTACGAAATGTACAGAAAAGGTATATTAAAATACTGGGATAAAAATTGGTGTGTAAGTTTCAAACGCAACTGCCTGCATAAATTTCCACTATGCTGGTTCAAAGTGCCACGAGATCCTGAAGAATCCAAAATTCTCATATTCCACGGAAAACCGACGCCAAAACAAGCTTATGAAGGATACTTCGGCAAATGCGGATTCAGATATATCAAACCGACGCGCTGGCTTGAAAAATACTGGACAGGAGTCAGCAAATAAAAATTATGACAAAACAAAAAATTAAAGTAAATTTCTGTGACCACGATGATACTTTTGTAAAAGGCGAAAACAATTTGTTTTTGGAGATTTTACAAAAGCATTACGATGTGGAAATTTCAGAAAAGCCGGATTTTTTGTTTTACTCTTGTTTTGGAACAAAACATTGCGAGTACACGGATTGCGTAAAAATATACTACACGAACGAAAATGTAGTGCCAGATTTTAACGAATGCGATTATGGAATAGGATTTCACCACATAACATTTGAAGACAGATACCTGCGATTTACGGAATACAATCTGAAAATACAGCCAGAAATTCAAAACAGGCAAAATTTATCGCCAGAATTAGCGCAAAGAAAATTCTGCAATTTTGTTTATTCAAACTGCAGGAACGGCGAGGGCGCAACATTAAGAGCAGAATTTTGTAAAAAGCTGGCGGAATATAAACACGTAGACTGTCCGGGAAAAGTTTTGAATAATATGCAGGATGCAATTTCACCGAGAAACGGGGACTGGCAGGCAGGAAAACTGGAATTTTTGAGCAATTACAAATTCACAATAGCGTTTGAAAACAGAGAGACAAACGGCTACACAACGGAGAAACTTTTTCATCCGCTGATGGCGAATTCAATCCCGATATACTGGGGCAATCCGGAAGCAGTGAAGGATTTTAATCCTAAAGCATTTATCAATTGCAACGACTACGCAAGTTTTGAAGAAGTCATAGAAAAAGTAAAAGAACTTGATAATGACGACGACAAGTATATGGCGATGTTGAGAGAACCTGCAATGCGCGGGGATTATGACTTTAACGGCTACGCGAAATTAGAGAGATTTTTGACAAATATCATAGAAAAAGGGAACAAGCCATACGTGCGCCAGCGTAATAAATTCATAAGATATTACGAAAGATACGCACCAATTCGCGACAAGGGCATGCACAAAATTTTCTACTTGTTCGGCATTAAAATTAAGGTGGGGTAATGGAAACACAAAAAGA
>CALUVN010000047.1 GCA_944324235.1 Candidatus Gastranaerophilales bacterium | reverse complement strand
ATAAAATTTTACAAAGCCGATAAATAATCTACAAGTTCTTTCATTGAATATATATTATTAATGACGAAAAATTCTTTGCCGGTTTTTTCTTTTACGTAAGACAGAGTTTTCCCATCAAGAAAATCTTCACTGTAGGGTCTGAGCATTACCGATGGAATAACCACAAAGTCGCCTTTTTTGTCTTTAAGGCTGTTTATCAAATCTTCTGTTGTGATAAGTCCGGCAACGGTTATATCTTGCCCCCAGTAATTTGATTTTACGGGCACGACCTCAGTTGTTAAATTTTTGATATTATTCAGTTTTGCACAAATTTTTTCGAGAGCATATTTCGCTGCAAAAGATGTGGCAAAAATAATTTTTTTTGATTGAGATATTGATTTGGGCAATTTTAAGGATTTGAAGTCTTCCAGAAGCAATCGAATAGAGCCGACGCCGTCTTCCAGCTGAGAAAAATTACCATAGTATGATGCAGGTGGAATTTCTCGTTCAGCTAACAGAAAGAATTCATCAGAACAACAAACTCTTTTGTATTTTGAAGCAATATCCAGTGTCTCAATTGCACACTTTTTATCTACCCGTACAAGCTTTTCAGTTCTAAACTGCGTAACCCCAACAGGAACAATCGCAACTGATAGCACTGTATTTTTCAGTTCTGACAAATCAGAAAGAGTACGTTCTAATTCTTTGCCGTCGTTATATCCCGGACATAAGACAATCTGAGCGTGAAACGGTATTTTATTTTTCCTGAACCATTTTAAATTTTCAAGAGCTTTACCGGCATTCGGATTTCTCAGCATTTTAACTCTTAGTTCAGGATTAGTTGTATGAACAGATACGTAAAACGGACCCAAATGCATACTTTTTATCCGTTCTTTATCTTTTTCTGTCAAATTTGTGAGGGTTATATAAGTCCCCTGAAGATAAGAAAGCCTATAATCATCATCTTTCACGTACAGAGTTTCTCTCAAACCTTTCGGCTGCTGGTCTACAAAGCAGAAAATACACTTGTTAAGGCAGGGTTTTACTCTGTCAAAGACAGCACTTTCAAAAACTATACCGAGATCTTCATCATAATCTTTTTCAATTTCTATTTCTTCAATGTCGCCAGTAGCTTTTTTCTTAATTTCTATTGTAATTAAATCTGATTTACACAAAAAATTATAATCTATCATATCTGACATTTCAGATCCGTCGATAGATAAAATTTCATCACCGGCTTCTATTTCAAGTTCTTCTGCTATTGACCCTTCCAATACTTTATTTACCAGCGCCGGCATTTTCTTTTTCCAATCCTTCCACTAAGCTTATGAAATTTTTATACTCGCAAACCGCATTGTCCAGAACGATACGCTGATAAAAGGTAACGGTATTATATTCGTCATTGAGAATATTTTCGGCCTGAAATTTGTGCTGTGCTGCAAGATTTTTTATATTGAAAAACATTTTAGCACGCTCTTCGCTGTCTAAAAAAGCCGCGCAGCAAAGTTTTACGCGTGCATTAGACAGAAACTGAAGAGGGTTGTCGCTTAATTCCTCAATAAGCAGCCGCTTTAATTCCTCAAGGCCTTTTCGTGTTACAGAATAATAAACTGAAAGCCTGCCGCCTTCTGACATTATTTTTCTGGCTGAAATAAATTCACCTTTTTCAAGTCGTACAAGAGCCGGTTTTATAGCTCCAAAACTGGGCTGTGTAAACGGTGAAAAATTTTCGATAATAAATTTATGCACCGCATACATTGTCAGGTCTCTTTTTAGTAACGAAAATAATATCATCAGCTCTATCATAAGCTATAGAATAGCACAAATTACAAATTGACACAAATTCTAAATTTTTTGTATAATATAAAAATGATAACCTTGGCAAAATATTACAGACAGTCGGCAACTTACAGAATTTTCAAAGGCATACTTGAAGATTTAACTGTTTTTATGGAAACACTGGGGCAGATAACGGTACAATTGTGTCAGGTTTCTAAATTTATTCTTAAAGGTGAAATTAGTTGGAAAGAATTAATGGAGCAGTGTTACCGGTATGGAATAACATCTCTGCCTATAACACTTTCAATTAGTGCAATGACGTCAATTATTATTGCCTCGCAGGTTGCTGCTGAAATGGTAAAGCAGGGCGGCGGTAATTTTGTCGGGATGCTGCTTGTAATTTTAATAGTCAGGGAAGCCGGTGCTGTAATGTCTGCTTTTGCAATTATTTCAATGATAGGTTCTTCCATGGCATCGGAAATAGCTACTATGAGAGTTACTGAACAAATCGATGCTATAACTGTTTTGAAGGTAAATCCTGTAAGATATTTATTTGTTCCGCGTGTTTTATCAGGAATAATAATGATGCCGTTTATAGTAATTTTGGCTTCATTTGTCGGAGTTCTTGCCGGAGCTGTAACTTCTGATTTATCGGCAGGTTTGTCATACAGAGCATATTTTGATTCAGCCTGGCTGGGAGTGTACATAAAAGATTTATTTGTAAGTCTTTTGAAATCTTCATGTTTTGGCGGCGCGATTGCGCTTATAAGTTGTACCTGCGGGTATTATGCTTCAGGCGGGGCAAAAGGTGTCGGGCTCGCTACAACAAAGGCTGTTGTATGGTCATTTGTGGCAATTGTTATTATAGATATGATATTTGCAATAGCATTTTTCTATTAAAGAGGTATAATGGAATAGGTTATGAGTATAGAAGTTAAAAATCTTGTAAAAATATACGATGACAGAAAAGTCATAGATAATGTTTCATTCAGGGTTAATGATAGAGAAACGCTTGCTATTGTGGGTTTTAGCGGTTCCGGAAAAAGTACTATTTTGAAACTTATCTGCGGACTTACGGAACGTGATTCCGGCGAAATTATAACTGGTGACGGTGATATTGCAATGGTCTTTCAATATTCGGCGCTGTTTGATTCTTTAAATGTTGCCGATAATATTACTTTTGCACTTCAGGAACGTCGAGAACTCAGAAAAAAATATTCGCAGAAAGACTTAGCTGAGATTGTCTCAAAAAAATTAGAGCTTGTCGGTTTGAAAGGTATTGAAAACAAATTCCCGTCAGAACTTTCAGGTGGTATGCAAAAACGTGTAAGTTTTGCACGTGCAATTGTGACAGAACCTAATATTATTCTTTACGATGAGCCTACCGCTGGACTTGATCCTATTTCGTCAACGTTGATTGAAGATTATATTGTCCGGTTGAAGGAAGAGACAAACGCCGCTTCAATTGTTGTAACCCACCAGATGTCAACTATAAGAAGAACTGCAGACAGAGTCATAATGCTATATGACGGAAAAATTGTTTATGAAGGTACTCCTGATGATATGTTAAAAATGGATAATGAATACACAAAACAATTTGTTACAGCTTCGCTGGAAGGCCCTATGAAAATGATTGCTTAATTGAAAAGAGGAAAAAATATGAGAAATTTTGAAGAAGATTTATTTAATGAAAATGTGATGACACTTGATACATATATTATGTTTAAGCTGAAAGAAAAAACAAACAAGCTTACCCCTGAATTGAAAGCAAAAAACAGAGCACCTATCTCATTATCTATGGGCGCACCAACCGCCAATCCGCCTAAATATGTAATAGACAGCCTGAAAAATGCACTTGGAGAAACAGGTATTCATATGTATTCAGTGCCAAAAGGAGAACAATTTTTCCGTGAAGCTATTGGTAAGTACATGCAAAGACGTTTTAATGTTGATTTGGATGTTAATACGGAAATCTTTTCGCTTATAGGTTCAAAAGAAGGTATCGCAAATCTTATAAGAGCTATTGTTAATCCGAAACATGAAGTGAAAGAAAAAGATATTATTATGGTTCCTGATCCAGGTTATGCTTCGTACTCACAATTTATTCAATGTTCAGGCGGTTTAGCCTATCCTGTTCCGTTAACTGAAGAAAATAGTTATATGCCTGAAATGGAGAGTGTTTTTAATCAATTGGAAAAAGACGGATATGATAAAAATAAGGTCAAAGCTCTGATTATTAACTATCCGAATAATCCGCTCGGCGCGAGCGCTACAAGAGAATATGTACAATCAGTAATTGATTTTTGTAAAAAACACGGTATCCTTTTAATCTCAGATGCTGCTTATTGTGAGTTGTACTTCAGTGAAGATGAAAAACCGTTTAGTGTCTTCGAATTGGACGGTGCCAAAGATGTTGCTGTTGAATTTTTCTCTTTCTCTAAGCCATATGCAATTACAGGCTGGAGATTAGGTTGGATTTGCGGTAACAAAACCGTTATATCAAGATTTGGAAAATGCAAATCAACTATAGATAACGGTATTTTTAAAGCACTTCAAAAGGCTGCAGCTGATGTGCTTAATTCAAAAGAAGGTGACGAGTACATCGCAGAAATGAATGAAGGATATAAACGTAAACAGGCAATTTTAGTGAATGGATTTAGAGAACTTGGCTGGAATATTGATGAAAATAAAGTTCCACATACAACATTCTATCTGTGGCTGCCAATTCCGAGAAAGTATTCAAGCGCATTTGATTTTTGTGCTGATTTGTTGGAAAAATCAGGTATTGTTACTGTTCCGGGAAATGCTTTCGGTGCACATGGTGAAGGATACTTTAGGGTTTCCTTTGTATGCAGTGACGAACAGTTGCAGGAAGTTATTGATAGAATGAAAGCAGACGGTTTTACTTATTAATTAACACTAATAAATATGATGGAGGACAAATGAAAAGACAAATAAATGCCTTTACACTTGCTGAAGTTTTAATTACGCTTGGAATAATCGGTGTCGTCGCGGCATTAACTCTTCCAACCTTAATTAAAAAATATGAGGCAAAAGCCCTTGAAACTCAATTTGAGAAAGCTTATTCAGTCCTTTCACAGTCAAACAGAATGATGCTTGCTCAAGGAACTTTTCCTTATGAAGAGTTTGTACTATGTGCAAATACCGCTGAAGAGCCGGATGTTTCAGATCCTCCATCAGGAGGGGATAGCGGAGACATAAAACCTCCTGATGCCGGTGACGGCGGCGGTTCAACCGATGAAGGTGATGAAGATAATTCCGGCGGAGGTTCAATGCCGGATATGAATGATGAAACGACTCAGCAATTAGTCGGACAAATTCTTGATAATATTCTGGGTGCTATTTTGGGCGATAAAGACGCACAACAAGCGGTAAATGATGCTTATAATGCTCTTGTTGATAAATATGGGTATAATAATGTCGGTGAATTTTTAAAAGATCTGATATTCGGAGAGGGCAGTTCCGGCAGTGATGATAAAGATTCTTCTTCTGATAGCTCCGAAGATTCAGGCGGCGGCTGGTTTAATCAAGAAGGTGGTTCGAGCGGCCGTCCCGGTAATGGTTGGAGTTGGGGTAAACTTAAAAACAACCCTAAAAAAGGATTTAACAACATAACTTATAAAAGGATTTTTGCTGCAGTCACAGGAAGTCAAGATGCAAGCAGTAACTTTGTTACTCGTAAAAAACGCCAGCTTGAAGCATTAAAGAAAAATCTTTCCGGTGCACAATACTGTAAAAGTTATAATGAATGCGGCAGTTCACCAATTACATATTATAATTTAACAGGTACTGAGGAGGCATCAATTGAGGCTGCTGATTTTGAAAATTCAGCTCTAATTCTTTCTAACGGCTCTATTATCTGGCTTGGCGATGAAACGAATCCACAGCGTTACTTTGTTGATGTTAACGGGGTAAAAGGCCCGAACAGGCTTGGTGTCGATGTGTTTACGTTCAACCTTTCCAAGAAAAATACTATTGATACTGAACGAACCGGTGATTGTACAATTTCAAATTCTCCTGCATCCGGCGAATCGTATAGAGGGTTAGGCTGCTCAGGGTATGCTGCGGTTAATGAAAACCCTGATGACAAAGCAAAACCTTACTGGTCTTCTGTCAGATAGTTTTTTCATATAGTATATATAAAATTGATAACAGGCTTCATCTACAGGTGATGCCTGTTTTATTAATACTTATTTATTATTTATTATTTATTATTATTCGCACTAAAAAGCTCCAACTTTCGGTATTGGAGCTTTTTATTATATATATAAATTCGAAATTAGTTTTATTAGTATATATTAGCTGAGAGCCATTAAAGCTTTTACTGAACGGGCGTTATCTCTAACTTCCTCGTCAGAATGCATATTTACAGTGTCTTCTAATACTTTCATTGCTTCTGTTTTATCTTTTAATGACAAAAGTTCATTAATAGTGCTCATAGCAACAACAGTATTCATATCGTTAATGCCTTTGCCTTTGTTTGTAATTACAACAGCAAGAGAGTCATGCATATTCTTTTTAACAAGTGCACGTGCTGTCATTTCTCTGATGGTATCAACAGAGGAATTTGTTCCGACTTCTTCAAGAAGACTGATTGATTCAGGGTCTTCATGCATAGAAAGTCCTTCGATAATATTGCTTATTCTTTTGAATGATTTATCTGTATTATTTTTATTAAACATCGAAACCTCCTTACGCTGCTGCCTTTGAAGCTGCTAAAGAAGCTTCTTCACTAATTAACATAGGTTTGATTTCAGCAATAGGCATTTGAGAAATCTGTTTTGCAGTAGGTATTCTGTCGAATATTCTGCTCCAGTTTTCTTTTATGGATTCAGTAGCTGAGCCCATAGCTTTTTTCACCGGATCAAGAGTAATTTCTTGATTTAATGCTTTTTTTGCAGGTTCAAAAGAAACTTCTGTAGTTTTCATCATATTCCAGAAGTTAGAGATACCTTCTTTCATTCTGTTTCCGAATGCGATAACAGATTCAATTCCTTGTTGGATTCTGTTTCCGACATTTGCCAGAGAACCGACTAATGTACTGTAAGTCAGCTTGTCTTTTGCTTGAGCCGTAGCTGCTTTAGAACTTTCAAAAACATCTGCTGTAAGTACATTACCCTTGAATGATGACGCTGCAAATGGATTTGAAGATCTAGCAACTGTTTTTTCGTGCAAAGAAGAATTAAATATTCTTTGTCCGATTTTTGCGATTGATAAATTTGCCATGTAATAACCTCTCTTCTATATTATCCACACATCTAGGATATCATAGAGTTTTATTATTTGCTCAACCATTAGGTTGATTTTTTAGTCTCTTTTTCATACTTTAGTTACAGATTTTCGTGGTAAAATCATGGTATGGGATATGAAAATTTAGAAGAGTTGATAGCAGTAATCGCAAAATTACGTGCTCCTGACGGCTGTCAGTGGGACAGAGAGCAAACTCATTCCTCTTTGCGTCCGAATATGATTGAAGAAGCTTATGAGGCTGTTGATGCAATTGATGATAATGACATGGTTCATTTAAAAGAAGAGCTGGGTGATGTTTTGCTGCAGGTAGTTTTGCATGCGCAGATTGCGTCTGAAGAAGGTGCTTTTACTATTGAAGATGTTGCTAAAGGTATTAAGGATAAATTAATTCACCGTCATCCGCATGTGTTTGGCGATACAAAGGTTAATTCCACAAAAGATATCCTTGATAACTGGGATAAGCTCAAAGCTGAAGAAAAGAAACACCGAAAATCTGCTATGGATGGAATTTCAAAGGCTCAATCTGCCCTGATGAGTGCTCAAAAAATAAGCAAAAAAGCTGTTAAAACAGGTTTTGAATGGCCGGATGAAGAGTCTTTATACGATTGTATCTATTCAGAGTTTGAAGAGTTTAAGGACGCTAAAAAGGAAGGTAACAGAGAGCATATGGAAGAAGAGTTCGGCGATATCCTGTTTGCAGTGGTGAATCTTGCACGCTGGAATAAGATAGATGCTGAGCAGGCTCTTTTAAAATCAAATAAAAAATTTATGACCAGATTCAGAAAAATGGAAGAACTCGCAACAAAACCGCTGACTGAATATTCCTTTGAAGAATTTGATGAATTATGGCGCAAGGCGAAAAAGACCGTATAGCTTGCGTATATACTTTTTGTTAACAAATGTAACAACACATTCATCAAAAAAGGCAATTTTCGGAGCAAAAAATCCTTTATTAAAATATAACGGAAAAGAGGATGTATAAATTATGAAAGAACAAGAATTAAATACAATGATGTCAGTAGTTGCAGATCCAATCAAAAATGTATATAAAATTAATTCAAGAAAAGACCTTGAAGAAATTCAACGTATAATCCGCATCTTCAATATTTCTGAAGAACAGCACAACAAACACACAATGCTGTCTATCAAAAATCTTGCAACATTCAGACTTGTTCTCAGCAATAATTAATATATAAAGAAAAAAGGAAAAAGAAAAATTTTACATATAAAAAAATCCACCGGTTATATGGGTGGATTTTTTATTTGTTATCAGTTTTAAAGGTAGGCTTCTTCAAGCATTTTAATTTCAAATTCCGTGCCTGCAGGGAAATACACTTTGCCGCCTTTCGAGAATATCGCAAACACAGGAGAGCCAATCATGTTAACCCCATATACGACTGCACCGGAAACAACGGTAATAGGAGTAAGGATAACAAGAATTCCTAAATCGGACAGTTTGTTTGTCCAGCGCATCATTGTGTTGAAAAACTTTCTGCCCGGTCTCATTGATTTAACCATACCGTCAATATAACCGCGTTCTCCTTTTATGTTATTAATAAATATTTTTTTGTGGTTTGCTTTAGTAATTTTAGCCTCAATATGTGTGGTGCTTCCGTTATAAGTGACGCTGTCAACTTGCATTACGAGCAAACCGCCGTTTCCTGTAATTTGAGGGTTATGAGTTTCAATAATTTCTCCGTGAAAGACTGTGCCTGCCGGAATTATAAACCCGCTGCGTTTGAGTTGTGTATCATAACTCAATGCAAATGAAATTCTTGCGCCTTCTCTTGTTGCGGAGGATACTGCTTGTTGTGAACGTACGGTAAATTTTTGTCCGCTGCGAACTTTTATACCGTTTTTTTTCTTGTATTCCCCTGTTTTTACAGGATATTTTTGAAATCCTGCAGACTGACCCTGTGTGGTTTGGCTTCCGGAAGGTAAAGTTTTCGGAGGTGTAGAAGTTCCTGTACCAGTCGGCTGCGGTGTGGATGAACCGTTTACTTTGGGCAGGGGCGGCAAGGTTTCATTTTCCAGCTTTGAAGGATTGTAATTTTTTCTGATTTCTTCATCCACAGATAAGTCAAGCTCCAGCGCAAGCGACTGAGAGCTTAACAATATAACAGAAAATATTACTGATAAGATTTTATTTAAGAAGTTCATTGATAGCTTTCGCTGCTTTTTTACCTGCACCCATTGCATTAATTGCGTTTGATTCTCCAACAGGAGCTACGTCGCCGCCGGCATATACCGTAGGTATGGACGTTGCACGATTATCAGCGTCAACAGTGATATATCCGCGTTTGTCAGTTTCCAAATCAAGTCCGTCAGCTTCTGCAGAACGTTGAATAATCGGGTTAGGGCCAGTGCCGAGTGCAACAATAACCGTATCCAGCTCAACAGTTTCTGTTTTACCTGTAGGAACAGGTTTTCTTCTTCCTGACTCATCAGGTTCGCCAAGCTCCATAACTTCAAGTTCCACAGCTTTTACATAGCCGTTTTCGCCAAGAATTTCTTTTGGTGCGTACAAGAATTTAAAAATAACGCCTTCTTCTTTTGCGTGTCTAATTTCTTCAAGTCTTGCAGGAAGTTCTTTTTCAGTACGTCTGTAAATGATGTAAACTTCTTTAAACCCTACTCTGACCGCCGTTCTTGCAGCATCCATTGCAACGTTGCCGCCGCCGAATACAGCAACTTTTTCGCCGACCTTTAACGGTGTCGGGCTGTCAGGCTGTCCTGCGTGCATAAGGTTTACGCGGGTTAAAAATTCATTTGCTGAGAATACTCCGTTAAGGTTTTCTCCCGGCACGTGAAGCATTTTCGGCAATCCTGCGCCTGAGCAGATAAATATTGCATCAAATCCGTCTTCTTTTAATTGTTTTAAAGTGATGGATTTGCCGACAATAACATTAGTTTTGAATTCTACGCCCATTGCTTTAAGGTTGTCGATTTCTCTGTCAAGAACGACTCTCGGAAGTCTGAACGGAGGTATTCCGTAACGAAGAACACCGCCGAGTTCGTGTAAGGCTTCAAATACAACAACTTCGTGTCCTGCTTTTCTTAAATCCGCTGCGGCAGTTATTCCGGCACAACCTGAACCTACAATAGCAACTTTTTTACCGGAAGGTTTGATTTCCGGCATTTCAGCTTTTGTATTATCACCGACATATCTTTCAAGAGCACCGATTGCCACAGGCAAACCTTTTATTCCAAGAACGCAGTTCCCTTCGCACTGTCTTTCCTGCGGGCAGACACGTCCGCATACGGAAGGTAGCATACTGGTTTCTCTGATTATATCCCCTGCTTTTTCAAGATTCCCTTCTTTTATTGCAGATATAAACTGCGGAATCTGGATGTTTACCGGACATCCTTGAACGCATCTCGGATTTTTGCAGTTTAAGCATCTTGATGCTTCAAGTTTTACCTGTTCTTCGGTTAAATTACTTTCTACCGGTTCAAAATTAGAACGGCGTTGAATTTTATCTTGTTCCTTTACGTGTTGTCTTTCTACAGCCATAAATAAATATCCCTCATTCCTACAAACTCTGTTTACATGTTACTCAAAAAACAGACTTTGTGCAAGAAAGTTAATAATTAATTGCAAATAAAGCATGCTTGTTTTTTAATGGTGTTATGGACATACAGGCAAAAACGTTAAGAGGTTTAGAATTTGATAAAATCAGGGAAAAGCTTGCAGGATTTGCAAAATTCTCCCAGAGTCGCAATTTGTGCTTGAAAGCGCCTGTTTATGAGGATTTTGAATCTATAAAATCTGCGATAAGGTTTACTAAAGAAGCCAAATACATTCTCGATAATGCAATGGAAGTTCCGATTGAGTATATTGCAGATATTGAGGAAATACAGAAAAACGTTATAGGTACTTATCTTACGGAAGAAGAACTGGTAGATATCGCAAAAACATTGCGTTCTTCACGTGTAACAAAGAAATTTCTCGCAGAAAATCTGGATTCGGGGACAAGATTACATCAGATATCCAGAGAGTTAATGTACGACAAAGTGCTTGAAGACAGAATTTTTTTAACATTTGATGATTCATTAAATATCAAACCTGACGCGACTCCTGAATTGTTTGCGCTTAACTCATCTTTAAAGGATACAGAAAGAAATCTGAAACAGCATATTTCAGATCTTTTAAATTCACCTGAATTTACAAAACATCTTCAGGACAGCATATACACAACCCGTGACGGCAGAATTGTTTTTCAGGTTATGGCATCTTCCAAAAGTAAAGTTCCGGGGATTGTGCACGATGTATCCGCAACCAGCAGAACATTTTTCATTGAACCTGAACAAATAGTTCCGTTAAATAACAAGATTAGAGAATTAAAATCAAAAATTCACGCAGAATGTGTCAAAATTTTAACTGATTTGACCCGTGAAGTTAAATCAAAAATTGTTGATATAAAGCTTAGTGAAAGTCTTTTAGCACAAATTGATTTTCATTTTGCAAAGGCTCGTTACGCTGTAAAATTGCATGCAGTAGAGCCAGAGCTTACGGAAAACAGAATTCTTGAAATCGAAAATATGAAACACCCGTTATTAATCGGGACTGTTGAGCGCGTTGTTTCAAATAATTTTGAAATCGGTAAGGATTATAAATCCGTTGTAATTACAGGTTCAAATACAGGCGGTAAAACAGTTACAATAAAAACAATAGGTCTTTTCCTGCTTATGACTAAAGCAGGTTTATTCCTTCCTTGTACGGCAGCTAAAATCCATCCGTTCAAAAAGGTTTTTGCGGATATCGGAGACGAGCAGAATATTTTACAAAGCCTGTCCACTTTTTCATCTCACATGACGAGTTTGATAGAGATTTTACACAACAGCAACGAAGATACATTCGTAATACTTGATGAAATTTGTGCAGGTACTGATCCTCTGGAAGGTGCTGTGCTTGCTGAATGTATTCTTGAAAAGTTTGCCGAAAAAAATGTTATTTCGACAATAACAACCCATTACGGCGAGCTTAAAACTCTTGAATATGTAAATCCGTATTTTAAAAACGCATCAGTTGAATTTGATACATCAACTCTTCGTCCGACTTATAAGCTTTTGATAGGAATTCCGGGGCTGAGTAATGCGATTTCAATATCTTCAAATCTCGGACTGGATGCTGATATTGTAGAAAAGGCAAAAAATATTCTGGTATCTCAAAAAGACCCGTCGATTGTTGTTGTGGAAAAACTTCAGGAAACCCAGCAGAAACTTTCTCAAAACCTTGCAGAGGCAGAAAATTTAAAAGAAGACTCAAGAATTCTTAAGCAGGAATATGAAGAAAACCTTTCTGCCATTAAAAAAGACAAAAAGAAAACCATAAAAGTTATAAAGGATAAGTTTAATTACGAATTGTTAGACGCTAAATCAGAGATTAAGAGCATCTTAGATGAACTTAGAAAAGAAAAATCAGAAAAAATTGCAAGACGCTCATACGCTCGTCTGGCCCGTCTTGAAGAGGATTATCGTAATAAAATCGAGGAGTTTGAAGACAAAGAAAAATATGAAACCGTTGATTGGTCTATAGTTATTCCAGGAGATACGCTGATGTTGAAAGATTTGCATCAGCCGGTTACTTTACTTTCCGTCCCTGATAAAAGCGGTAACGTTCTGGTGCAAATGGGGAACATTCGAACCAAAATGAAAACAGACAGACTTGCTCCGTTTGATGCAAGAGCACAGCATAAACCGAATGCATACCAGCCTTCAAAATTGGAAAGTTTTGAATTGAAAAGAATAAATGTATCATCAATACTTGATATTCGCGGGTTTAGAGTAGAGGAGGCTCTGGATAACCTTGAGTTTTATCTGGATAAGGCAAGCCTTGCAAATCTCCATGAGGTACAAATAATTCACGGGCATGGTACGGGCGCGCTAAAAAGTGCTGTCAGAGATTTTCTCTCAACATCACCTTATGTCGCCAAATTCAGACCCGGTGAAGAAGCAGAAGGCGGCGACGGCGTAAGTATTGTTGACTTGAATTAGTCTTCAGCCAATACTTTGAGCAATTTATATGCAAGACGAATTTTGTCATCAGGCAGATTAGCCAAAATTTTTGCACATTCATTATGCAAATCGGATGGAGGATTCAAATGTTCAAATTTTAGCATTTCATTGTATTCAACATTGAAAACTCTGGACATTCTGTAAAGCAAATCGAGTGAAGGTAAAAATTTCCCTGTTTCAATTCTGCTGATGCTTTTAGAATCAACATCTACTTTACAAGACAGCTCCTCCTGGGTAAGTTCTGCTTTTTTTCTTAATTCTCTTATACGTTTTCCGAACAAACTTTTTAAATTCAATTTCTTAATTCCTTATATTATATTTTAATATTTTTACGAATTATGAACAAACTACGTGATAAGTGTATAATTAATTTAAATTCGTAGTAAAATGATACAAAATATAGAAACATGACTAATTGAAATAGTATGTTTTTGATTTTAAAATCGTTAGATTAAGACTTTACAAGAAAGGAGGGGTCTATGTTTCTGGAAATTACACTGCCTCTTGTCAACGTAGTATTATTTTCATATAAAGACGTTGGATTTTATAAAAAGTTCCAGATATTTGGATTTGATTTTAAAATTAAAAAAGAAGTTACTGATGCTGAGTACTGCGATGCATTGGAAAAATGGTATGAAGATAATACCGGAGAAGTTTTAAAACTGGAAAAACCTCAAACAATTAATGAAAAGATTCAGTGGTTGAAGCTTTATGATTCAAATAAATTAAAAATGCAGCTCTCCGATAAAATAGCGGCAAGAAGTTATATAGCAGAGACCATCGGAGATGAATATCTTATACCTGTTGCCGGAATATGGGAAAAGCCAGAAGATATTGATTTTAATACATTGCCATCACAATTTGTACTAAAGTGTAATAACAGTAAATATTCAGGTATAAAAGTAAAAAATATTAATGTAGTAAATAGAAAATCACTTTATAAAAAAGTAGTTAAGTGGTTATCGGAAGACTATAGCGGCAACACACCGGAATGCCAGTATAAAGGTATAACTCCTAAAGTTATAGTGGAGGAATACATAGAGGACAGTCGCGGCGACATTAATGAATTCAAGGTGTTATGTTTTAACGGCGAACCAAAGTATGTCTATGTAGACAAGCATACTCAAAAAGCTAAAACACGAGATATATATGATTTAGATTGGGAACTTCAGCCTTTTACCTGTGAATACAAGAATTCCGGAATAATTACACCTCCACCGGCAAATATGCATAGGATGCTTGAGGTGGCAAGAAAATTAAGTAAGAATTTTTATCTGGTAAGAGTGGATTTTTATAATGCCGATCAAAAATTGTATATAAATGGACTCAACTTTGCGCCCAATAACGGTATAGCAAAATTTTCACCGTCCGATTACAGTTTAGTTATGGGGAAAATGCTAACTATTCCTACAGATAGTAATTCTGCAGGCACAGAAAAAATTTGCGCATGATATCTCTTCTATGGTAATATGATTAATATAAAAAGAGAGGTATCCTATGTTATTAGAAGAAATCAGAAACGAGTATGAGATTGTAGATTTATTTTGCAGACTTGCGGAAATACCGTCACCATCGTTGCATGAAGAAAAAGTGGCAGAGTTTATAAAATCTTACTCAGATGAGAACGGATTGAAATGTCAGCTTGACAAGTACGGTAATGTTATAATAAAAGTTGATGCTACAGACTGTTCGAAACAGCCGCTATTACTTTCTGCGCATATGGATGTAATTGGCGATGACAGTCCTGTTCATGTGTATCTTGACGGTGATTTGCTTCGTGCTGAAGGGAGAACTCTTGGAGCTGATGACAAAATCGGCGTGGCAAATGCATTATATCTGGCAAAAAAAATAGTTGAATCCAATGAAGAGCATGGCGGACTTGAAATTGTGTTTACAAGAGATGAAGAGTCCGGCATGTCAGGAATAAAAAATCTTGACTTTTCAAAAATAAATTCAAAATATGTATTAGTTTTGGATAGTGATAGTCTCGGACAATTATTAACTTCCGGAGCAAGTTATACTCATGTTGATATTAAAATAAAGTCAGCAAAAGGCGGACATTCAGGTATAGATATAGCTGATACATCAAGAAAAAATGCAGCAAAACTTATAGCTGAACTTATATCCCAAATGCCGCAGGGTGTATTTTATTCAAAAAATAATCAGGTTGTAACATCTTGCAATCTTGGAGGAATAAAATCCGGCGACGTAAATGTTACTAATATAATTAATACAGATGCTTGTGCAAGTTATTCTATAAGAAGTTCAAGCCGTGAGATGGAAGAAGCATTGAAAAATGTTATGATTGAATGTGTCAAAAAATTCAATAAACATTATGAAAAGCTTGCAGAAGCGCAGATTACATTTGAAGAACATCTGCCGCCGTTTGAAGAGGTTAAAGATGAATACATTCCGATACTTTTTGAGACAGTAGCCAAAAAACTCGGAATTACTCCTGAAATATCATCTTTCCACGCAGGTGCGGAGACTCATATTTATGCAAACAATATAAATGCCAAAGGTGAAAAGTTTGTACCATATCTTTTAGGACTTGCAAATGTTTGCAGTATGCATTCGGCTGATGAAAATGTGGATTATAAGAGTATTCTGGAAGGTGCAAAGCTATTAAAAGCAACTTTTGA
>CALUVN010000046.1 GCA_944324235.1 Candidatus Gastranaerophilales bacterium | reverse complement strand
ACTTACAAACCGTTATTCAAAACAAAAGGCGGCTTGAACTTCAACTACGGAAAAGATTTTGACAAGTGGTTCGGAGATAGATTTAATTTTAGAGAAAAGACTATATTTGCCCAGCATCAAATTTATTACAAAATAAAACATAATTATGTTGAATTTACTAAAGGTTGTGTTTATAAACAAAGTGGCTGGATGTTTCAAAAACATAAAACTTTCATCCCGTACCCCACCGAAGAATTAGATACTTTAAGTCAAAATATTCTTAAATTACAAAATTTCTGCGAGCAAAACAACGTAAAATTTTATGTTGTAATTACACCGATAAAAGAATCTTTTTACAAAAATTTTGACAGTAAATATGCCCAACTAAAAGAAGACAGAACTATAAAATTTGTAAATTATGCTAAAGAAAAATACAATCTGAATATTATTTATACTGAAGATATTTTTAGAAATGAACATAAAAAAAATCCATCAAAATATTTTTACTATAAAGTTGATCATCACTTAACCGATGATGGAGCATATTTGTTATATAAAACGATAATTAATACTTTGTCAAAGGACTTTCCTGCGTTAACAATAACTCCGCTAAGCGAATTCAACATTTCACAAAATACAAAAATCCGCTGGGATTCTAACCGTAAATATACCAATGGACAAACATATATAAACTTAAATATTCATGACAATAATTTATTTAATACTCAATACACATATTATGATTATAAACATCCGGAACAAATTAAAATATCTGGTAAATTCCCGTATTTTACCCACATCAATGAAATCGGAAATTACAAATTGCTTATTTTAGGAAGTTCATATCAAGAAAATTTAGCCTATTTTCTTAATACAAATTTCAAAATAATAGATAAATTTAGAATTGGTTACGATGGAAAAGGTAAAAGAACCAACTATACAAAAACAGTAAAAGAATACGAAAATTTTATAAAAAAAACGAAACCCGATGCTCTAATACTAATTTATGACACCTTAAGATTGTCAGAATTTAAATACTTTTATAAAAATTAATCAGGAGGCGAATAACAACTAATGCTATTTAGTTCAATGACATTTGTATTTATGTTTTTACCTATAGTGTGCGCACTATACCTGCTAAGCCAGAAACGGTTTCATAACCCGATTCTGCTCGCCGCAAGCATCCTTTTCTATGCCTGGGGTGAACCTAAATATCTCGCAATTATGCTCCTCACTATTCTAATTAACTATGCAGGCGCAATTGCTGTCGAAAAATTTAATCATAAAAAACTCTGGCTAATTTTTACTATTATTGTCGATTTGGGGCTGTTAATTTACTTTAAATATTTTAACTTTATCATTGATAATATTAATAATCTTTTCCACTCTCATATCAATGCTATTGATGTTATTATGCCTATCGGGATATCATTCTATACATTTCAGGCCTTATCCTATGTTATTGATGTATTCAGAGGAGATTGCAAAGCTCAAAAAGACATATATAAATTAGCACTGTATATATGCCTGTTCCCGCAGTTAATCGCTGGGCCTATTGTCAAATACCACGATGTTGCAGAACAGATTGAAGATAGAGAAGTTAATTTTGACAAGGTAACTATCGGCGTCAAAAGATTCATCATCGGACTTTCTAAGAAAATGCTTATTGCAAACACTCTTGGGGCTATTGCTGATAAAATATTTACGCAGCCCGCAGATACATTCTCTCCGCTTGTTGCATGGCTTGGAAGTATTTCTTATACATTACAGCTATATTATGATTTCTCCGGTTATTCAGATATGGCAATAGGACTCGGGCTTATATTCGGATTCCAGTTCATGGAAAACTTCAACTACCCGTATATTTCCAAATCAATCACGGAATTTTGGAGAAGATGGCACATATCACTCTCCACATGGTTCAAACAATATTTATATATCCCGCTTGGCGGAAACCGAATAAGCAAAAACAGAACTTACATAAACCTCGGAATTGTATTCCTCCTGACAGGTATCTGGCACGGGGCTAGCTGGAACTTTGTATTCTGGGGCATCTGGAACGGATTTTTCATAATCCTTGAAAAAATGACAGGCTGGCACAATGATACTGACAAATTACCTGTCAAGATATTGAAACACATCTATACAATATTCGTATTTATCCTCGGCTGGGTAATGTTCAGAGCTGATAATATGACTTATGCATGGACGTACCTTAAAAACATGTTCGGTCTTGTAAAAGTTCACGACATAACTTATACAATGATGTACTATGTTGATAATATTGAAATTATAACACTCATAGCTGCAATCCTTTGTGCAATGCCTATTTTCAGAAATATGATTCACATAGAGAAAAAACCTGTAAAACTGCTAGTGAATATATGGCTTCTGGTGCTGTTTATACTTTCATCAGCATCTATTGCTGCATCTACATATAACCCGTTCATATATTTCAGGTTCTAATAAAAAACTATCAAATTATTACAACTCAACAAGAACAATCTTTTGAGAACGATAGCGTGAACAGGGCGGAAACGTGTACCTCAAATAACTTTTCTTGTGATTGTAACAACAGTCCTTTATAAAATCTTAATAAAATTACTAACTGAAAACTAACAAAAAGTGTATACAAGACAATAAAAACATGATATTATTCAAATATGGAAAGTGAGATTAAAAACGTAATTATATGCGGACTTGGCGCGATAGGAAGTATATACGCCGATAAAATTCATAACAAAACCCCGAAAAATTTAAGAATACTTGTAGATGAGAGAAGAAAAGAACGCTATCTCAATGAACCGATAATTTTCAACGGCCGCGAACTTAATTTCAACTACATTCTTCCGACAGACAATGATTTCAAGGCTGACCTTATAATCATTGCTACAAAAAACAACGGTCTGAATGAAGCGCTTGAAAATATGAAAAATTTTGTCAAAGATGACACAATTATACTTTCTCTTCTAAACGGAGTCACCAGCGAAGAAATTATCGCGGGAAAATACGGCTGGGATAAAGTACTGCTTGCATTCTTTATAGGGCACAGCGCAATAAGAGAGGGCAGAAATATTACTCACGATGACGTAAACATTATCAATTTTGGTGAAAAAAATCCGCACACTGTTTTATCAGAAAAAATATTACGTTTGAAAAAATATTTTGATAAAATCGGTATCAAATACGAAATACCTTCAGATATGTATTATGCTCAATGGGCAAAATTTATGTTGAATGTAACCTGTAATCAGGTTTCTGCGATATTAAGAATGACATTCGGCGATATGCAGCAAAATACGGTTTTCCAAAATTTTGCAAAAGAGATAATGAATGAATGCGTCGCAATCGCAAAAGCTGAAGGCGTACAAAATACTGAAAAACTTATACCTGAAACAATAAATCTAATCAGAGGAATGATTCCGGAAGGCAAAACTTCAATGCTCCAAGACGTCGAAGCCGGAAGAAAAACCGAAGTGGATATATTTGCAGGTACAATAGTTAAATTAGGGATGAAACACAATATCCCAACCCCTTATAATAAAATTTTGCTGGAGCTGATTGAAATTATTCACGAAAACCAAAATATTAAGAATCTTAAATATTCTACATCAGTAAAATAAATTTTAAGGCAATTTTTTCTTTCCAAATTCGTTAATTAAATTATAGGGGAAAATGGAAAGGGAAAATTATATGTCTGTACAAATCAGTCAAGAACAACAGTATATAAATGCTGTTATGGCTAAGTTACCGGAAATTAAAAGTAAAAAGGTGCACACGCTGAAAACAGGTGACAGCCTCTGGTCACTTGCCAAAGAATCACTGGGCAAAAAAGCATCAAATCAAGAAATAAGTATGCGAATGCTAATGATTGCAAAATTAAACAATCTGACAACTATAGAACAAATGAATAATCTGAAAGCAACAGAAAAAATTTATTTGCCGGAAACGTATATAGAAACCGCAAAAAAAGAAAAAGTATTAAAAAAAGAATTGAATTCTTCTGAAAAAAGTGCTCTTGATATACTCTCAACACTGCAAAATGACAAAACAATTACACTTGAAGACGCATTTTCTTACAGCACGCCCGGAAAACTATACCACGTCTATAACAAACGTAAAGACAGCTATTACGGATACGTGGATGTTAAACGCGTTGTAGGGTCAATATCAATGGGTAAAGATGGAAAAATTAAAGACATTTCATTTAATGATACAAAAAAACATTTCAATCCTTGGGGCTTTGACTATGAGCTATACAGAGACGGTACAATAATAAACAGGTACACAAAAGAACCATGCGGTAAATTAACAGATAAACAAATGAAAGAATTTTTAGAAACAGGCCATAAAATAATAGACGATTTTAGAGAAAAAAATAACTACTAAAACTCCTGAGTTTCAGTTTGCCTGTTATAGTTAATTGATTGCTGACGCATCTGCTCAATTTCATTAATCTTATTGTCAATCTGTTCCTGTGCACTTTCGTAATTTATAGCAGAATCCTTAAGACTACCGCCGCCAAAACCTTTCAATGCAGGCATCACGAATGCAAAGACCGCGGCAATAATTACCAGTGCTAAAAGCATATCTACTGCGCCAAAACCTTTTTTACTCATAGACGTGCCTCTCCATTATATTTTATTCCGTTTTATAACGAAAGCAATTGCACTATCAACATTTTTAGGAGTAGCAAGCGTATTTTGGTCATCAACACTTGCGAATCCTGAATGTCTGAAAAACAATTTATTATAAATCCACAAACCTGCAAAAATTATAATAGAAGATAAGGCCACTCCGCCCATAACCTTCAAAAACTTATATATAACAGGTTTTACTGATGTATGCTGAGCCAAATCCGGCGTATGCATTGCTATATCATCAACACATATACCGGAATTAGTACTCAATAATATTAACATCAAAGAAATTCCAAGAAGGAATATTACTTTTTTATTCTTCAGCATTTTCAGATTTCACTTTCTTAGTGCGACCGCGTTTTGAAGATCCTCTGTTAGGACGTCTGACCTTCTTTTCTTCTGCAGGAGCAGACTCAGAACTATCCGCAGAATCAACTGTTTGCGCAGACTGTTCCGTAATCACTTCCGCAACAGGAGCTTGAGCAGGCTCATTTTTCTTTTTAGAACCTCTTCTGCCCTTTTTATTTGATTTTGAATTATTATTGTCTTCTGCTGATATTTCGGCAGATTGCACAGGCTGCTGAACTTCTACAGCCTGAATATCCGCTTTAATCTCTTCGTTAGGTTTGATTAAAGTCTGCGCTACAGGAACATCTTCCTGAATTTGCGGTTGTGCATCCTGCTGCTGGTCACGGTTTCTATCAAACTTATTACGTTTGTTTTTATTGCGTCTGTTTTTGTTATTCTCGCGTTTTTCTGTTTCATTTTGTGCAACAACATAAGGATTTTCAACGTTAATTTCAACAGGTTGAATCATTTCTACAGGTTGTTCTTCTGTAATCGGCTGTTGATTTTTATTTTGATTGTTGTTTTTATTATTGTTGTTCTTTTTGAAACTATTAACCGGCAATTTCAATTTAGCAGCTTTTGCACGATATTCACCCTCTGCAACAGGCGTTGAGAAGTTGAAATCGTTCATGAAATAGCCGCTTCCCTGACAGTGCGGACAGCGTTTTGTAAAGATTTCGGACAAACTTTGTCCCTGACGGTGTCTTGTAAGTTCGACAAGACCCAAATCAGAAAGCTGACCTACCTGAGGTTTTGCCTTATCAGGTTCAAGCGCGATTTCAAGTTCTTCCATAATAGCGAGTTTATCCGCACGGGAAATCATATCGATAAAGTCTATAATAACCATACCGCCGATATTTCTTAAACGAAGCTGGCGGGCGATTTCGTGAACGGCTTCAATATTAGTTTTTCTGATAGTTTCGTCCTGAGTAGCAGAGCTTATGAACTTGCCGCTGTTAACGTCGATAACGGTAAGCGCTTCAGTCTGTTGAATAAACAAATACCCGCCTGACGGCATATTAACTTTAATATTCAAAGCAGCTTTAATTTCTTTGTGAATATCCATTGCTACAAGCAAAGGCTCTGTACCTTTATATAAAGTAACATTGATACCTTTATTCATGTGCCAGTTCTGGAGGATATTCTGAACTCTGTTCATAGCGAACGGAGTGTCAACGATAATTTCTTTAACATCTTCGGTGCAAGCTTCACGAATAACTCTATAGAGCAAATCCTGATCGCGATAAACGAGATTTGGAGGAGTCATAGTTTCTGCTGCAGTAATGATATTGTTCCATTTTTCAAGCAGAATTTCCAAATCTTCCTGAATATCAGCTTCTGAAACGCCTTCTGCTTCGGTTCTGATAATAACACCGACACCGACAGGTTTGATTAAATTCATAATAGCTTTTAATCTTGCACGTTCTTTGGAGTTTTCTATTTTTTTACTTACGCTGACCCCCGGTTCATTAGGCATTAACACGAGGAAACGTCCAGGAAGGCTGATTTCTGTAGTAACACGAGGGCCTTTGTGGCCTGTAGGTTCTTTCACTACCTGAACAATAAGTTTTTGTTTAGGGGAAAGTTTTTCTTTCAAAGTACCTTTACCCATAACATCCTGTGCGTGCAAGAAACCCATTTTATCAGTACCGACGTTAACAAATGCCGCATCAATACTTGGTAAAATATTATCTACGGTTGCAAGGTAAACATCACCTAATAAAACTTCTCCTCTGTGGATAAAAAAGTCGGTTACTTTTTGATTTTCCAGTACAGCAGCGATATTATCGCGTTCTGCAATAACAATTTTTTTAGTAATCGTATTTTTGTCGCTCATAAAAAATCCTTTAAAACTTTTATAACTCTTCTAACTGTTCGTCAAAGAACCTTGTACGCGTGATAGAAAACAGTGTCTCTCCTGATATAAGTTTCATCAGCATATCTGCACGTAATGCAGGAATTTCCGTTCCTTGACCGGTTTTTAATATTACATATAAACACTCATCTTCAAATCTGTAAGACTTTATAGACGGTTTTATATTAACTTTGCTTAGTAAACCTTTTTTGTTTTTCTTCTCGATAAAAATTTCTTCGGAAGATAAAACCTTATCTGTATCATACTTCAAATTATTAAAATCGTAAAGATGTGAATTATATGGAGAAATTTTATATTCAGCCCATTGCGCAGTTGTATCAATGGATTTAGCCGATTTATCAATTTTAACAATACTTATAATTTCAGCACCCTGAGGCAGGACTTTCTCCAACTTTAGTTTAAGTTCATCCGTTGACATATTGTCATAAAGTTCGATATCAACAAATTCAGAAAGGCTTTCCGCAAAAAGCGGGAGAGCAACCCCCATCGACACCTTCATAGTCGGATTGAACCCGAGAGAGAAGGCTACATTCAAATCAGTTCTGGCAAGAGCTTTGAAGAATGTATTTTGCCAATCCAAATGAGAAAAATACTTTAAAATACCTGTTTTGGTAAGTTTAATTCGATATCTGAAAAGTTCGCTGTCATACCCGCGGCAGGTTTTAGGGTCTATGTGCTCAATTTTCAGATTTTGGGCGGCATCGCCGGCTTTATAGGATTTTGCCAGAACCTTACGGGTTTTAAAATTCGGACATACACCGCAGTTAACACAACCTTTTTCACAGGTAGGTACTATGATATTTTCTTTTGGTGCGCTAAATGCTGCATTGTATTCATTAACAAGCCAATCTTTATTAACACCGATATCTATAAAATCCCAAGGCAGAACTTCATCACGTCGGTATTCTTTTTCTGCCAGTGCAGAAAGTGAGATTCCGCATTCCTGTGCGGTATCCTGCCATACTTTCTTATCAAAATATTCGCCCCACGCATCAAGATAGCAGCCTTTTTTATAAAGAGCTTCTATGTATTTGCACAAACCATCATCCCCGCGCGTAAGCACAGCTTCAATTTGAGATACGAATTTTTCGTGGTAATTAATTTTGACACCTTTAATTTTATCTGTTTTTTCCTTGAGATAATGAATATGTGCTGTAACTTCGTCCAGATTCATCTGAGGACACCACTGGAACGGAGTGAAAGGTTTCGGGACAAAAATTGATAATGTACAGGTTATATCAAGAGAATGTTTCAAATCTTTTTCTTTTTTAATCAATTTTGACTGATATTTAATCTTACTCAAAAGTTCAGCCATTTCGTCCATATCTTCCTGCGTTTCAGTCGGCAGTCCACAGATAAAATAAAATTTAACTCTTGACCATCCGTTTTCATAGAGGGTTAAAACGGCATCCAGAATTTGCTGCTCGGAAATATTTTTTTTGATAACATTTCTCAATCTCTGGCTGCCTGCTTCAGGAGCAAGGGTCATAGTGGATTTACGTACACTTTGAACAAGTTCCGCAAGCTCAAGGTTAAAACCGTCTATACGCTGGCTTGGAAGAGATACCGAAACTTTTTTCCTGTTAAAATCAACAGCCAGTTCTTTTATAACTTCTTTTATATTTGAATAATCATTGGATGAAAGCGAAAGAAGAGAATATTCTTCGTAACCCGTATTTTTAACAAGTTCTTTTGTAATTTTAATAATATCTTCCGCACTGCGCTCGCGAATAGGGAGATTAACATGTCCGGGCTGGCAAAAACGGCACATTCTGCCGCAGCCGCGTCTTATTTCAACTATTGCTCTGTCGTGAACGGAAGAAGAAAAAGGTATCGGATAAGATTTAAGTGCTGTATCATACTCCAATTGGTCAATTCTTTTTTTAACTTTTCCGCCGACAGATTTTGCCCAGCGTCCTGAATTTTCCCCCTCCACCAGCGCCTTAATCCGTTCTTTGCGTGGCAGCCCTTTTGTCTTTTCAAGAATTTCGCATACTTCAATAATTGAACTTTCGCCGTCTCCAATCATGAAAACATCAATAAAATCAGCAAGAGGAAGCGGGTTATAAGCACACGGCCCGCCTGCAATTATAATAGGTGAATTTTCTCCGCGTTCATCATTTCTGTATGGAATTCCTGCCATATCAAGCATTTTTAAAACCGTAGGATATGCAAGCTCATACTGTAGTGAAAAACCAAGTGCATCAAAATCTTTTAAAGGACGCTTACTTTCAAGTGCATAAAGAGGTTCAGGCTTGAAATCAGGTTCTGGAGCATAGCATCTGTCTGCCATAAAATCAGGTTGAGCATTAACCTGCTCATACAAAACTCGCACACCAAGGTTGCTTATTCCGATTTCATATTTATCGGGAAAAACAAAGGCAAAACGCACTTTTGCATCATCAAAGCTTTTATTTCTGGACAGAAATTCTCCGCCTACATATTGATAAGGCTTGTTACAATTAAATAAGGCTTCGTGATATCTTTCAAAAAAACTATTCATTTCTGCTAAACTTCTTATGCTAAATCATCAGGGAAATATTTATCAATTTCAATTATGGTTCCGTCAAGAGTGTTTTCGTCAAAGGATTTCATAAACTTAAACAAATCGCGGTTAGGCACATCATAATTATACAAAACCGTTTCGCCGTCATGAGTCCTCATTACTCTTACGATGTAATGGCAGGATTCCGCGTATTTTAATAAGTGTTCGGGATTAAAATAGTTACCGTTGTTATCCCTGTCTATTCTAACATAATTGAACCCTGCATAAAATTTTATCTTTTCTGCATGTTCGGAATTTTCCTGCGCATTATTTCTGGAAAAAATATTAATAACCTTGCGTTTGATATCATCAGACATTTAAGATAGACTCTCCCTTTTTACTATTAAACACCGCGGCAAGGCATTTTGTCCAGCATGTTAAGAATTTTTACGTGTTTTAATAAACTCGATAATATCAAGTGCAAGTTCTTTTCTTATTGCTTCAGGCGAAATTCTCAAATATTCCATAGCGTGCGAAACTTTGATATTCTTGTCGTACCATCTGCGCATAATATAGTTGTACTGGTCTTCCAGCGACATAGGAACGTCAAAATCCATATCTTTAAGTTTATCGATTACATATTCCGCACAAATAGTCTGAACTTCTTCGTCAGCTTTTTCCCACTGGGAAATTGCGGAACTAACGGTTGCATCCAAATCATACCAGCGTTTGAACATTGTTTTCTCCTTCTTTATTAATATTTTTTATTTTACCATAAATGTTGTATAATACCAGTATGAAAAAGATAATTGTCTTATTTTTGTTAAGCATATTTTTATTCAATCAGTCCGCACTTGCCGAAACCCTGCACGGAGGAATTGAACAATCCGATATGTGGACAGAACAGCAAAAAGAATTGTTCACAGGTGAGGTTGAAAAGCTTGAGAAAAAAGACGTGATAGAAATGACTGTTTCTCAGGTTTTGGACTCAAATTTATCGGTTGAAGGCGATGAATTTTTTGCAGAAGTAACCTCTGAGGTCTACGGTGACGATGGAGTAATACTTCCAAAAGGAACAATAGCTCACGGGAAAATAGTTAAAATAGAAGACCCTAAAAAACTAGGCCGCTCAGGCTGGATAGAACTTGATTTTGACTATCTGATGACTCCGGACGGGCGTGAAATTCCTATTGAAGGCAAAATGTCAACAAAGCTTCATCCTATAGTTGAAACAACAAAAATTATGGCGCAGGACGTGGGTTATACGGCACTCGGAGGTGTGGCCGGCGGATTTTTAGCGCTTAACTGGCTCGGGCTTGAAGCGGCAATAGCATCTCAAGGATATACGGTTCTGGGAGGCGCGGCTGTCGGCGGTGCAATAGGGTTAGGAATGGCTTTACTCAGAAAAGGCCACGATGTACTTATCGCTCCGGGGGACGAAATTAAGGTCAAAATAAACAGCACTGTGCCCCTTCCTGTGTATAAGGATACGGCTCTCATGCAGCACGAACTTTTTTATCCGGGACTGGATATTAATATAAGCGATATTAAACATGAAGAAGACCCATTTGGTGAAGTTAATACAATAACTCTTACAATACTGATATCAAACATGTCGGATAAAACATTCTCAGGACTTGATATGGCACTTGTAAACGACTACAACCGCATTTTCAGACCTTCTGTTTTCGGCGATACAAAAATAATGTTCCGCCAGATAAAACCGGGGGATAAAGTTGCGGGGCAAATCTCTTTTGCTGTAGATAACGTTAACAGAAAATTCTGGCTTACATTCTACGACAGACGATACGGAAAAGCTCTCGCAAAAATTTCCATCGATAATGCTTACAGAAAAGTGTCAAAAAAAACAAAACGTAAAAATGCAAAATTAAGACAGAAAAAAAGTAACTTCATAAAAGAACCTGACTTGATTTATATTGACTAAATGTAAACTTTTGCTATACTGTGCTTGTAAAATAAAAATTCTATGTTACAATGTTAGTAATCGATAGTCATACAAAACAAATTAATGGAAAGTTGAGGAATACACCTATGGCATGCGGAAAGCTCGAAATTGATATTTTAAATTCTTTTTGGAACTTAACAGACTCTTGTGAGGACATGGATATTTCCATACAGGATATTGTGGATGACTTATCAAAAAACGGGATAGAACGAGCTTATACAACAATAAAAACAGTTATGGACAGATTGACGGTAAAAAGTATTCTTGTCCGTTACAAGGTTGGGAAAAAATTCTTTTATAAAGTAACGCTGAGCCGCAGCGAAATGGCTGCTGAAGCAATAAAAGAAACTGCTGAACAATTTTTCAACGGCAATTATGTTGAAATGATGAAGTTTATAGAAAATGAATGCAGTGAATTTTTAGTTAAGTAATGTCACAATTTGAAGATAGAGTAAAAGTCGCCGAACTTGTCAGAAAAGTACGTATTGGTGATATGTGTGTAAGAGAGGCTTTACTGCAATTTCCTCCTGACAGTGAAGATAGCAGTATTAAAGCGGCATATCATGCTCTTGTGCATTATGAAGCAGATGAAGATTTACGTCTGCGTGATACCTTGTACAGAGAAGAACAAGACGACTATATTGAGTTTATTTCATTTACCCTTGAAAAAGGTGATTCTTTACCGGATAATATAATAAAAAGCTACGACAGATATTACAAATCTGCACCGATTCCGCATGCTAAAAACGCAAAAGGTTTCTGGAAAGGCTTTTTGAGATTTTTGAATATAGAGGAGAAAAACTAACATGAAAAAGACGTTTTTGACGATTTTGGCGATGTTAATGGTAAGCTCATCAGCATTCGCATTTCCGTTTTTTAAAAGAAACGTAAGCACAGAATTGCAAACCGTACCGACATTTGCAGCAGAATCACAGGCTGAAAACAAAGTCTGGGTCGGAACATTTGAACTTGTTTGGAATGTCCTGATGGATGAAATAGTAAATGGTCCAGTTAATTTTGTAGGCGGCAACCCTGAACTTGCTGATGAATTAAACAAACAAGCTTTCAAAGCTGATATGATTTCAGAAAATTCATACTACACTGCTCACGGTACTATGACCCCTGAATTAAAAAATACAATTGACACAGCTTTAAAAGAAAAATTTAACGAAACCAGCGATTTACTGAAAAATATGGACTGGAACAGCGGCAAATACCTTGTTTACGCAATGCTGAAAAAAGACTTTGAATTTATCAATGCTTTTGATGAATTGAAAAAAGAAAAATTCGGCAGCAACAAAACAAAAGTACAATACTTTGGTATTGATAAAAACAGCAAAGCGCCGCTCAGAGACAATGTAAGTGTATTGTTCTACAACTCTGACAAAGATTTTGCAGTAAAACTCTATACAAAAGGAAACGATAAAATTATCCTTTACAGAACTGATGACAATAAGTCATTTGACCGCCTTTATAACGATGTTCTTGCTAAATCAGAAGACTACAAAGGCGAAAAAATGTTCACTAAAAAAGATAAATTTAAAGTGCCAAATCTCAAATTCAAAACAAACCACGAATATTCTGAACTTGCAGGAAAAACAATTGAAAATACAGATTTTACAATTGACGCTGCACTGCAATCAATTGATTTCAGCATGAACAATAAAGGGGTAGAATTAAAAAGCGAAGCTGCATTAATTATGAAAATGTCAATGCCGCTGCCTGTAGTGGAAGACCCTCGTAATTTCTACTTTGATGACACATTTGTTCTGTTCTTAATTGAAAAAGATAACCCTTATTTTGCATTAAGAGTAAAAGATGCGGCAAGCCTAAATCTGAATAATAAATAAAGAACAATTTAATAATTAAACATAAAAAGTCTTTATCAAAAATCGCTGGTAAAGACTTTTTTAATAGTTATCTATATAAAAATCTATTTGTTAATTTATATGCTATAATTTTTCTATGGCAAAAGTTAAGACAAAATGGATATGTCAGAATTGCGGATATGAAACAGCCGGCTATCTCGGGAAGTGTCCGGAATGCGGAAATTGGGGAACATTTACAGAAGAAGTTCAAACGGATATAAAACCTTTGAATATAACCCCGCAAGGGATTCTTAATAATACAAAACCTGAACTGTTATCGGATATTCATATAGGTGAAGAAGTACGTGTCAGCACAAACATAAAAGAATTTGACAGAATTCTCGGCGGCGGGCTGGTTCAAGGTTCACTTGTGCTCATTGCAGGAGATCCAGGCATCGGCAAATCGACAATACTTTTGCAAACAAGCGGTCAGCTTTGCAGTAACGGAAAAAAAGTCCTGTATGTTTCAGCGGAAGAAAGTGCCAGCCAGCTTAAACTCCGCGCGGAAAGGCTTGAAATAAATTCCGATAAACTCTACATCTACCCGCAAACAAATCTTGAAAGTATCCGTGCTGAAATTGATAATATGTCTCCTGATATTGTTGTAATAGACAGTATTCAGGCAATTTACTCCCAAACAATCACAAGTACTGCAGGCAGTGTATCTCAAATCAGAGAATGCTGCAATATTCTGATGCAAATAGCCAAAAACCAGAATATTACAATTATAGTTATCGGTCACGTCACTAAAGACGGTAATATCGCAGGGCCAAAAGTTCTTGAACACATGGTTGACACAGTCATTTACTTTGAAGGTGACAAATATAAATCCTACAGAATGCTCCGCTCTATGAAAAACCGTTTTGGAAATACATCTGAAGTCGGGATATTTGAGATGCAAAACAAAGGTCTGATAGAAGTTACGAACCCTAACGAATTGTTTTTAAATGAACGCTCTCAGGTTTCCGCACCGGGAAGTGCAATAATAGTTACTAATGAAGGCACAAGACCTTTACTTGTTGAAATTCAGGCATTAGTTGGTTCAACGCCTTATCCTACACCGAGAAGAGTAACAAACGGTGTTGATATGAGCAGACTTTTACAAATTCTTGCGGTTTTAGAAAAAAGAGTTGGCTTAAACCTCTCAAAACAGGATGTTTACGTGAATGTAATGGGAGGAATTGACGTAGATGAACCGAGCGCGGATTTAGGAATTGCACTTGCGGTTGCAACATGCGCAAGAGATGTTGTTGTTGATCCACAGACTGTCATCATAGGAGAAATCGGTTTGTCCGGAGAAATTCACCCTGTAAACGGAATTGAAAAAAGATTGAAAGAAGCTGCATCTTCCGGTTTTAAAAAAGCAATTATCCCGTACGCAAATAAAATTAATTACGATAAAATTGAAACCGTACCTGTAAAACGATTGATGGATGCTATAGCCGCCTGCATTTCTGCCCCGGCATTAAAATAGACTGCAAAACTACTTTTGTTTCTGGACTCCATTTGCATCTTTAACAATAAAAGGTCTTACAAAGGCCCAAGTACCGTACAATGATGTCAATAAACCTGCAGCCATAGTACCTTTAAAAAGTTTATTGTGTTTTGTTTTATCAACTAAACCGCCAAGTGTCACGAGAGTTGTGCCAGTCATAATCCCGAGATAACCTTTAAATATAGTTCTTGGCACAACAATAGTATCAGTCATATCGGATGAGTTTTTGACCTTTGAATGAATGTCATCAAGAAAGGACTTGCGTTCATTCTGCGCGGTGACGGACTGAGCAGTAAAAGTTGTATTAAAAGATATCCCTTTTATATTCATATAGATATCTTAGCATAAAAATGGAATTTGATTTTTTTAATATTAAAAATTATAATAAAACTTAACGGAGGTTGGTAAAATTGAAAAAGGGCGCATACAGTCTGGCTCAAACACTAATACCGGTATGTATTTTAATATGCGTAATCTCAATTTTAGTAGCAAAATGTGTTAAATTCGGGAACGAACAGTCCTACATTTCGCAACTGAAAATAGCTTACCGGTATCTTACCGAATCATATATAACAACTTCTAATATATACGGCAACCCCACTTTCTGGCACTTTAAAAGTGATGCACCGAAGGAAAACGGTTATGCCATCTTGCTTGCACTGTCGGAAGGGATGCAAGATATGCGGGTATTTATGGAGGAAGACAGGAAACACTACGAACATAGCGGGTTAGACGGAAAAGTTCCTTCTGTTTTTACATCTGACCGCATCAAGAAGAATTACTCACAAGCAATAGTCGGAGAAAATATGCATCTTTATGTTACAGGTCTAAGCCCGCGATGCGATATTATATATGGAAACAGTATTCCGCTACAAAATGTCTGCGGACAAATTATTGTCGATTTAAACGGGATAAACAAACCAAACGTATTTGGTAAAGACACTTACTTATTTTATATAACATCCAGCGGCATTGTACCGGCCGGACTGCAAGATGATTTTACAAACTCCTTTGAAGATGGGTGTAACCTTATAAATTCACAGGGTTACGGCTGCACAGCATGGGTGCTTATGAATCAAAATCTGGATTACCTCGAATGCAGTAACCTATCCTGGGATAAAACCCGCTGTAAATAACAGAAACCGCCTCACCTCGCAGAGGTCAATCTGACAGAACGAGGAAATAGATTTTGCTTTAATATTTTTTATTTAGTTCATTTCTTTCTCTTTTATTGCGAGTAAAAGAGAAAGAAACGTAACCAAA
>CALUVN010000045.1 GCA_944324235.1 Candidatus Gastranaerophilales bacterium | reverse complement strand
TTATAACATTTCAAAAAACACCCCTCTCCGAATTCTGGCGAGGGGAGTTTTATATATAAATACTAGCCGGAAAATTTTTCTTTTAACCTGTTTAGAAAAAGTGCCGCTGCCGGTGAAAACACCTGATATTTTTTCCATACAATATCAAGTCCCGATTCTAAACGCGGTTTTAGCGGTCTGAAACACAACTCACTTTCCTGTGATACATCAACAAGTTTATCTAAAGTGATTGCGTAACCGATTCCGGCTTTTACCATAACTGCTGCATTATAAACCAGATTAATCGTTGCTACAGTGTTTAATTTTTCAAACTCGCCGTGAAACCATTCTATAAATTGGTTTTTTGAAGAAGTTTTTCTCATAGCCTGCCTTGAATTAATCAGCGGCAAACCGTATAAGTCTTCAAGTTCTATATATTCTTTTTGCGCGAGCAGCGAGTCTTTTCTCATAATAACGCCCCACACATCTTTATCAGGCAGCGGAATATTATCATATTTAGACAAATCCACCGGCTGAATTAAAACCCCGAAATCTAAAAGACCTTTATCCAATCTTTCTGTAACATCTTCTGCATTACCTGAGTGAATATGAAATTTTATATCAGGATAGTCGGTTTGAATTTCTTTTATAATTTCCGCAATATATTTCATACAATCGGATTCACCGCCGCCGATA
Source organism: Candidatus Gastranaerophilales bacterium (assembly GCA_944324235.1). GTDB lineage: Bacteria > Cyanobacteriota > Vampirovibrionia > Gastranaerophilales > Gastranaerophilaceae > CALUVN01. Next base: position 16,097 of record CALUVN010000045.1, on the reverse strand, counting down.
TAAATATCCCCGCTTAAAATATCCGTTATTGATTGGAATTCAGCCTCTGTTTTTTCAACCATATCAACAATTTCTTCGGCACGTTTTCTGAGAATCATTCCTTCCTGAGTCAGAGAAACATTATGTTTGCCGCGTATCAGGAGTTTGTGTCCGAGTTCTTTTTCCAAATCCATAAGCTGCCTTGAAAGCGTCGGCTGGGTCAAATGTAGCACATTTGCCGCACCGGTAATTGTTCCCTCCCGCGCTACCGTAAGAAAATATTTCAAGACCCTTATTTCCATATTTACCCTCCATTGTACAATTTTATAATACATTTTCTAAATATACCTGTCAAGCATATTTAATTATGTGATATAAGTATTTGCTATTTTATAAAAAATAGTAAATAATGAATAAAGGAGATTAAAAATATAAATGAAATCTGATAACGAATACAATCAAATACTCCAAAATTTGAAAGATGCAGGGTGCGATGCAGAAACAATCGAAAAATTTTTCAAACTTTCGCATTGTGAAAAAATAAAATTACTGACACAGCACAGAATGAAATTGCTGGATACTCTGCACAAATATCAGAAGAAAATAGATTGTCTGGATTATCTGATTTTCACAATTCGTCAGGCAAAAAATAATAAAAACATTTTAAACAATTGCTAAAGGAGCAAAAGATGGACATATTAAAAGTAGTAACCCCTCGGGGACTTGAACTTAAAGGTGCAATATTCGGAGATAATACAAACGATACGGTTCTTGTAATGCTTACAGGAATATGCTCCAATGTCTTTCAAAACGAACTTTTGTACACTACCGGAAATTTATTGAGTGAAAACGGAATTACATGTATAATTGCACACGCACACGACTCTTTTTCCTGCTTTGCATACAGCGACTTTTCAACAGGCAAACAAAGACATGCAGGAACATTTAATGATGATTTCAACATGGTTTACGAAGATGTTGAAAGTTACGTTAAATATGCAAAAGAAGAAATGGGCTTTAAAAATATAATTCTGGGCGGTCATTCACTCGGGTCAAACAAAATCATCCACTATCTCGGCAACACTCCGGATGACTTTGTGGATTATTTTATTGTTTCTTCACCTGTGGATATTATGCACTGGTGGGATGTAATGCCTAATATTGATAAATGTTTTGATATGGCAAAATCCTGGGTTGAACAAGGTCGAGGAGATGATATTTTACCGTTTTTATTCGGCGGATTTTCACCGATGACAGCGAATGCAGTTTTAGGGTTTCATAATGCTGATAATCTCAAAAACTGCCCTGTATTGAGCCATAAAGGTGAAACCAACTCTCTATACAACATAAAATGCAACGGTGCTTTTATAATCGGTTCAAAAGATTCCGTAACAGGCAACAGCCCTAAAGGGTTTATGGAAACATTGAACTCGTGGACAAAACACCCTGAACATAACCGCGTTATTGAAGTAGCTGACGCTTCACATATTTTCTACGGCAAGCACGATATTTACGCGGAAACTGTTTTAGATTGCATTCAGAATAATTTTTGTTTAGCAAATGTATAAAAAGGAGGCGCTGTGAAAAAATTATTAGCTTATGTTATTTCATTTATATTATTAACAGGAGGTTCAGTTATGGCAAAAGAGAACAACTGGGACAAAGTATTCCCTAAAAGTGACAAAGTTACTGTGGAAAAAGTACATTTTAAAAACAGATACGGCATAAATTTGACAGGTGATTTGTATACACCAAAAGTAAAACCTGAAGAAAAAATGCCGGCAATAGCAATTTCAGGGCCTTTCGGAGCAGTAAAAGAACAGGCATCAGGGCTGTATGCACAAACACTTGCAGAACACGGTTTTGTAACACTGGCATTTGACCCGTCATATACTGGAGAAAGCGGCGGAGAGCCGAGAAATGTTGCATCACCTGATATTAACACGGAAGATTTCAGTGCAGCCGTTGATTTTTTGAGCAACAGGGAGGATGTTAACCCTAAAAGAATAGGAATTCTCGGCATTTGCGGATTTGGCGGATTCGGTTTGAATGCAGCTGCAATGGATACAAGAATTAAAGCAACCGTTGCATCAACAATGTATGATATGACCCGCGTCAGCGCAAGAGGATATTTTGATTCAATGGATGAAAATGCACGCTATGAATTAAAACAAACACTCAACAAACAGAGAACCGAAGATTTTAAAAACGGAACTTATGCAAAAGCAGCAGGTCTGCCTGACAAATTAACAGGGGAAGAACCTCAATTTGTACAGGATTACTACGGTTACTACAAAACCAAGAGAGGTTTCCACGAACGTTCAATTAATTCAAACGGCAACTGGAATACAACATCAACTCTGTCACTGATTAATATGCCGATTTTAGCATACAGTGACGAAATCAAAAGCGCTGTATTGATTGTTCATGGTGAAAAAGCTCACAGCCGCTACTTTGGAGAAGATGCTTTCAAAAAATTAAAAGGAGATAACAAAGAATTATTAATTGTTGACGGCGCAAACCACGTTGACTTATACGATAATCTTGAAAAAATTCCGTTTGACAAAATTGAAGCTTTCTACAAAAAATATCTGAAATAATAACAGAGTAACAATTAAAGGCAGAAGATATGAAAATATTTTATATTCTCTGCCTTTTTTGCTATAATTTTGATTAAAAAGAGAGGTGCAATATGTCATTGGGAATTACTGAAATACTTCTAATATTAGTGATAATACTATTGCTTTTCGGGTCAAAAAAGATACCGGAACTTGCAAAATCACTGGGTAAAGCAAAACAGGAATTCAAAAACGCTCAAAAATCCGCAGAAGAAGAAAACAGCGAAAATAAATAATATTTAATTACAATAATAAACAGGAAAAATTATTTTCGGAACACGCGTCTCGCATACGCTCGCGCTATCGTCCTCAAATAACTTTTCCTGTTTCATTTTAGTTTTAATTTGGGTTATCCAAATAAATTATAATTTAATAATTTCGTACTCACGATTTCCAAGCCCTAATGCGGCGGCTGTTTCAACGGTATGAATTCCGTTTCTTGATTCCATACGTTCAAGCTCCTGCATATCAACTTCGTCGCCCTTCATAGGAAGACGCATACCCCCGAGAGCAAGAAGCGGCACTTCGATGTCTTTATATTTACGTCTTGCAACCTGATTTTCTGATTTAATTATCTTCTTTTCTCCGCATCCTGCTAGCAATGCAGTTCCGCCAACAGCTAATGCTGAATTAATTATAAATTCACGTCTTTTCATTAGTTACTTCCTCCTGATTTTAAACTATAGTCACATTTTATCTCTTGGAGTTAAGTCTATGTCAAATTTGTAAAAATTTTCTTAAATTTTCAACCAGATTTTCAGCTGCAGCCAGCCTTTCAGATACAATTCCGACAGCCAGAGTATTAATATCTTTTTCAAAATTTTCAGGCAAAATTTCACAATTTTTTAAAGCAAAAGAAACCAGCTTTTTCTCCCCGGGGTTCAGGATTTTATTTTTTGCAAAAATTATGTCAAAACAACTTGCGATAAATGCAGCGCTTCTGTGGTTTACACTCACAAAATCCTCACGTTCAACCGCAGACTTTAACTGGTCATAATATGAAAACATCACATCTTTTAAATATGCAAAATTTTTCTTAATTATATTTTCCGCCAATTTTTCAGAGTAAGGAGTTTTTGTTTTTTCCTGAAGTTTTTTGAACCACCCGTTTCTGTCAAATAAAATTTCTGATTTGTTAACATTATCAACAAAACACGTTGTATACCCCAGACCCGCATTGCAATCTTCCCAGACCCATTTAATATTTGCTTCAATTCCGTCAGTTGAACGGTACATAATATCTATAGGTTTTCCTGTTTCTTTCAAATAGTAAACATCACCTGTTTCAAAATAGTGATTGTCCACTTCAAGATTGTCCGAATATTTTTCCGCGATTTGCCGTCTTTTTTCAACATCAGGTTCTTTTCCGCTCCAGTAAATATATATGTCAAAATCAGAACGGCGGTCTGACATATTTGCAGTGGAAGACCCGCCGAGAACTATTGCTTCAACTTCATCAAGTTTTTTATAATCTTCAACCATAGATAATAAAATTTCACGGTTATCCATAATTATTTTTCCTGAATTAATGTTACAAATTTTCTTTTAACAAATTTGAAAAACTCTCCGGTGTATGTTGTTACTAAAACCCCGACAACAAAATAAAAATATGTTGTTTTCAGCGGACAGAAAAACCAGTAAATATCTGCATTATTTTTTACATCAAAAGTTATCCCGTTTACCGCAAGAAACGTATATGTAATTATATTAAATACTAAAAGATGGTTAGCCATAATATGATAAGTATTCTGTCCTATTTTATGAAGAAAGCTCCAATCTTTAATATAATTATAAGAAATTTCAATAACAAACAAACTCATCCATATTCCGCTCAAACTTGTCAACACAGGTACAAGCCAGTGGTCAAATTCTCCCCACACCAGAATATAACTCAATCCAATCCCGTCTATAGGCGTGTAATCCATATTTGTAAACCATAAAAAGGCTTGCAATACTAATACGGAGAAAAATATTTTTGAATTAAATATATCGTATTTACCTTCGATTTTATTTTTGTATAAATACCCGAGATGAACAAAAAACAGTGAAAACATTGTTCTTAAAAGATACAGAATATATAAATTATCCGCAAATTTTTCCATTTGTATAGCAATCAACGCAAGGAGCAAATAAAATCCCATTCTAACAATTTCATTGCATCTTACTTTGCTGAAAATTTTATAGACAATCAATGTTGTAAATAACTGTGGTACAAACCACATAGGAGAAGTTAAAGCAAGCTGATGACCTGTTAAAAACGGCATTAATAATTCGTTTTTCCAAGTAATCGGCATCCCCCAGAATTTTCCGACAATCGGAGCAATCGCAACAGTTATCCCGAGATAAATAAAAGAATATAAAAAATAAGGCAGCATCAAAGATTTGCACCTTCGTTTACAAAATTCAACAAAAGAATATTCAGGATTAAAAAGCATTCCGGCAATAAAGAAAAATAATACTACCTGAAACGAATAAGGAGGAAACATAGGGATAAGAGAAAATTCCAGATGACCTGAAACTATAACTAAAATAGCAAGTGCCTTCAATAAATTTATTTTATTATTAAAAACCTTACTCACACTACCTCCTTAACTATCTTCAGCTATCAAATTTTAGCATAAAAAACGGGTCTTGAATATTATTTTTAGTGCTATGATAAAAATATGAGTACACAGGTATTAACAAGTCAAACTAAAAATATACCTATTTGGCTTATTTCAATAACAATACTTTTCCCGACAGCATTTGCAATGCTTGCCACCTCGGAAACAAACGTAGCAATCCCCCACATAGCAGGTTACTTCGGAGCAACACTGGATGAGGCAAACTGGGTAATCACAAGTTATATGGTCGCAAACGCAATTTTGCTTCCGTTGACTGCATGGTTTGAAAATCTTATGGGACGGGTGAATTTTCTAAAAACATTCGTTGCAATATTCACAATCGGCTCATTACTTTGCGCGGTAGCACCGAGTCTGGATATGATGGTTCTCGGCCGTGTAATACAGGGGGTAGGCGGAGGACCTTTGATGCCGATTTCACAGGCAATTTTAATATCCTGCTTTCCTTTTGAACAAAGAGGCAGGGCTATGGCATTATTTGCGCTGGCAGTAATGGTTTCGTCTATAATGGGGCCGACTGTCGGAGGGTTTATTGTTGATAACTCCAGCTGGAAATGGATTTACCTTACGAATATCCCTGTCGGAATAATTTCATGCTTTTTAATACAATATTTTATTCCTGAAAAAGAAGAACGGGTCAAACCGAAAAAAGTTGATATTGTAGGTTTTATATTACTTTCCGTATGGCTGTTTGCAATGCAGGTTGTACTGGCAAAAGGGGAACAATACAACTGGTTTGACACATCATGGATTTGCTGGTTGTCGGGAATCGCTGTATTTTCATTTGTATTTTTCATTATGTGGGAACTTGAATATGACGACCCGATGGTAAATGTCAGAATTTTTAAAGATAAAAACTTTGCTATCGGAACATATCTGGGCTCATTTGTTAATATGATAATTTACGTAACCATTGTACTTCTTCCAAAATATTTGCAGAGTATAATGGGGTACACAGCGTATCTAAGCGGGCTTTCACTTGCGCCCCGTGTAATTTCGTGCCTTGTAATGCTCTGTATTATTGATAAACTTGTTGCAAAAATTGATAACCGTATTTTGATTGCAATAGGATTTTTATTAATCGGAATTTCAACGTACTATTACACAAATTTAACTCTGATGACCTCGTTCGGATTTATTGTTCTGCCGAACATAATACTCGGTGTCGGAGTAATTTTAACATTTATACCGATTTCAGGACTTGTTCTTGGAACGCTTCCGAAATCAGAACTTTCAAACGGTGCCGGACTGCACAGTCTTGCAAAATGTGTTTCTACAGTTTTGAGCATATCTTTGTCATCAACAATGGTTTCAAGATTATCACAGGCACACCAGACTTATCTTGTAGAAAACCTTTCAAACACCAACCCTATATTTTTCCACAGACTATCTTTAATGACACATAAATTTATGAGTAATCTGCCTGAATTCAGTGCAATGCACAAAGCAGGCGGAGTCTTTTATCATCAAATGATTACTCAGGCCAGAATTTTTGCATATTCTGATGCGTTCGCACTATTTGCACTTGTCGCATTTTTGATGATACCTCTGGGATTTGTTATGAAGGTTAAATTTGACGACAAAGATAAAAAATCAGCCTGAAGATTTGTTGACAAAAATTTTAAGTAGATTTAAAATTACAATACCAATTTAAGGAAAGCATGGGTGAAAATCCCTCACTGGACCGCAGCCGTTATAGTCGGAATGCTTATTTTGGTTGATGTTACCACGGAAATCTGGGAGATTTTTTTATGAACAATACTATTTATTCTGGCAACTCAAATGTTGTAAATTTGGAATCTGCAAAGAAGAGTTACATGTCAAACTCAATTGTGAGCAATAAAGATGAAAATATTGCTCTTGTTGACAATTACCTGAAACAGCTTGACTGGAAAGTTAATGAAAATTCCAACATGTCATACTCAATTCAGGGGCTAAACAATTACATAGCATCAGAAATCAGCAAGCAATACTGGCTCAATAAAATTTACCCTGCACACATTAAAAATGCACACGTTAACGGAGATATCCACATTCACGACTTGAATATTATTTCAGTATATTGCGTGGGCTGGGATTTAAAAGATTTATTGACAGAAGGCTTTACCGGCGTAAAAGGAAAAGTGGAAAGCGCGCCTGCAAAACATTTCAGAACCGCACTCGGGCAGATTGTAAACTTTATGTACACTATGCAGGGTGAAGCAGCAGGTGCACAGGCATTTTCAAACTTTGACACCCTTCTTGCACCGTTCATAAGATATGATAACCTGACATACGAACAGGTTAAGCAGGCAATGCAGGAATTTATTTTCAATATGAATGTTCCGACACGCGTTGGGTTTCAAACACCTTTTACCAATATAACTATGGATTTAACCGTTCCGTCATATTACGCAGAACAGCCGGTAATCATCGGCGGAGAATTGATGGAGGCAACTTACAAAGAATTCCAGCCGGAAATGGATATGCTTAATAAAGCGTTCTTTGAAATTATGATGAAGGGTGACAATTCAGGCAGAGTATTCACGTTCCCTATACCGACATACAACATAACTAAAGACTTTGACTGGGATAACAAAAACATAAACGGACTCTGGGAAATGGCTGCAAAATATGGAATTCCGTATTTTTCAAACTTTATCAACTCGGATATGTCTCCCGAAGATGCCCGCTCAATGTGCTGCAGATTAAGAATAGATAACAGAGAACTTGAATATCGCGGCGGCGGTCTCTTCGGTTCTAACCCGCTCACAGGTTCTGTCGGGGTTGTAACCCTGAACCTGCCGAAAATCAGTGCAAACGTTAAAACAAAAGGTGAATTCTTTGAACAACTTTCCGCAAAAATGGAAATTGCCAAAGAAAGCCTTGAAATTAAACGTAAACTTCTGGAGGATTTGACGGACAAAGACCTGTATCCGTACACAAAATTCTACTTAAGAGATATAAAAGCACGTTTTGGAGTTTACTGGAAAAACCATTTTTCAACAATCGGTCTGATAGGAATGAACGAAGCATGTCTGAATTTGTTGAAAGAAGATATCGGAACGCAATCAGGAAAACAATTTGCAATCGAAGTAATGGACTTTATGAGAGCAAAAATTGTTGAATTCCAAAAAGAAACAGGTAACAACTATAACCTTGAAGCAACTCCGGGTGAAGGCACATCTTACAGACTTGCAAAACTGGATAAAGAGAGATACCCGTACTATACAAATTCAACCCAGCTGCCTGTAAACTACTCAGATGACATCTTTGAGGTACTGGATCATCAGGATGATTTGCAAACAAAATACACAGGCGGAACTGTTGTACACATTTATGCAGGCGAAAGAATTCAAAATACTGAAACAATGAAAAACCTTGTCAAAAAGATTTGTAACAATTATCGTCTGCCATACTTTACATTTTCACCGACATTCAGCACCTGCCCGAACCACGGATATATTTCAGGGGAACACTACACCTGTCCTGAATGCGGGGAGAGCTGCGAAGTTTATTCACGCGTTGTAGGTTACATCAGACCTGTCAACCAGTGGAATAAAGGTAAGAAAAAAGAGTTTTCGGACAGAAAAACATTTGAAATAGAGGAATGTAAATGCAGATAGGAGGAGTACAAAAAACTTCACTGCTGGACTTTCCTGATAAAATAAGCGCGATTGTATTCACTCAAGGGTGCAATTTCCGCTGCGGTTACTGCCACAATCCGGAACTGATAAATTCAAAAGAGCAGGTATGGACACTGCCTGCTCTTTTTGATTTTTTGAACGCAAGAAAAGGCAAACTTGACGGGGTCGTAATTACAGGAGGAGAGCCCTGCCTGCAGAATGATTTGGAAGATGTAATTAAAGAAATCAAAGCTCTGGGATTTCTAGTAAAGCTGGATACAAACGGATATTTCCCGCAAAAATTAAAAAAACTTTTACCGCACCTTGACTACATAGCTATGGATATCAAAGCTCCGCTTGAAAAATATTCAAAAATTACCTGCGTCAAGGTTGATACGGAAAAAATCAAAGAAAGCATAACTACAATAATGTTCTCGGGAATAGATTATGAATTCCGCACAACAGTGGTTAAATCGCTGCTTTCATTTGAGGATTTTTCCAAAATCGGACAATTAATTAAAGGGGCAAAACGTTATTATTTACAAAAATTTATTCCCTCAAAACTTCTGGATGAAACTTTTATGAATGAAACGACATACACAAACGAAGACTTTAAAAAAATAATAGAAATTTTAAACCAATATGTCCCGAACGTAACTTTAAGAAATTAATTTTTATGGGAAAAATTGAAGTCGCATTTTCAAAACCGTCACTTGATACCCTGATTGAGTTTGCAAAAGTTCTTGATACGAGCGTTTCTGACCTTGCAAAATTTTAAATTCGGAAATGCTGTTTAAGGGTTATTTTTCTTCTTCAAAATATTTTTAACACCGATATAAATTTCTGAAAGAACAAGAACAAAAATAAACAAAATAAGAATATTATCCATATCTTTGGTCAGATATGTATTATTCATTTTGAGCCACGCGCCAATCCAACCGATAATCACCCACGATACAATATACAGGGTAGGCAGTTCGCGGCTGAAGTGTTTTATAATGCCCCAGAACTTAAATTTAGAAAAATAACACGCAAATATATGTGCAAGACTAACCGCAACAGCAATAATATTCATATACACAGCCAGAATTACAGGATTTTGTTGATGGTATACAAGCGGATTCATTAGAATAAACCACATATTTTTCCCTGCAGCATCAAACGCAGACCATGCCAGCAGCAATAATGGTACAGAAATCCCGAGCAAATACAGATAGAATTTATCCGGATTTGTACAACGTTTCAAAACCTTACCGAATAACCAGCCTGCTACAGGATATATAATCCAGTTACAGAAAGAAAAACATACGTAACTTGTAGCTGTGAAATTTTTGATAGGAATAAATAACCCTATAAAAGAATAATAAAAATTGTCAGCCGTCAATTTTACGGTAATTTCGTTTGTACAAAACGCGCCTATTGCCGTAAGAATAATTGTTATTATAAGAACGACCCAGTTTGTTAACTTAAAATACTTAATGAGGGCAAAAAAGAAAAACGCCAAACCTGCGAATTGTAAAATGTCACCGCTAATAAGCATCAAGAATTTATCGTGCGACATTATACTGCTAAACATAGGATATTTTCCGATAACCATCCACGGCAAAATTTCTCTTAAAAAATTCAGCATATAACCGGAGAGTAAAAGTATCGCACCGCGTTTAACGCAGCATTTAGGAGAATCATTTTTTGTATAAGCAAGCCCTAATCCCATACTGAACATAAAAAATTGTGCACCAAGAAGCCGTACAAGATTATGAGCAAGAAATGATGCTGTCAAAGATGGGGTATTGGTAAATTTTACGACATAAAAAACATGGCACAATATCATCAATACAATACAAATAGTTTTACATAAATCAAATGCAGGCTGCCTGCCGGTATTAACGGCTTCAGAAGTAAAAAGTTTCTTTGCATCCATTATGATGAATTCCCCAAATCTTGTATATCAATGATATTAATTATTACAGAATACGGAAGATATTTTAAATCTTCTTATAATATATATTAACACAAATTTCTAATACGAACATAAAAAAGATAGAAAAACGTACAAAAATTAACATCCGCAGAAAAATAAAAAACTGAAATATATACTTTTATGAATAAATAGTAAAATATTTCACGCTGTGCAATAATAAATAGAATATAAAAGAGGAGGAAAAAAAAATGAAAGACAAAACTTTTTTGATGATTCCCGGACCTACACCTGTACCGGAATCCGTAATGTTAGACATTGCAAAACATCCGATAGGCCACAGAAGTCCTGAATTTTCCTCCGTATTGAAAGAAGTTTATGCAAACCTTAAATACGTATTCCAAACAGAAAATGATGTATTTATTTTCACCTCGAGCGGTACAGGAGCAATGTGCGCGGCACTGGAAAACCTTGTAAATGAGGGTGATAAAGTTCTATCACTTGTCATCGGGAATTTTGGAAACCGCTGGGCAAAAATCGCGGAGTCCCGCGGCGCAATCGTTGAAAAAATAGAGGTTTCCGCAGGGGAAGTCATAAATCCTGAAGTTCTGAAAAAACGTCTTGCAGAAGATACTAATAAGGAAATTAAACTCGTAACGCTGACGCACAGCGAAACATCAACAGGAGCAGCAAACGATGTCAAAACATTATGCTCAATCATCAGAGAACACGGAGCATTATCCGTAGTAGACGGAGTTACAAGCGTTTGTGCTATGCCGTGCAAACCTGACGAATGGGGAATTGATGTACTTGTATCAGGTTCACAAAAAGGTTTTATGATACCACCGGGGCTGGCATTCCTAACCGCAAACGAAAGAGCCTGGAAAGTATATGAGCAATGCAAACATCCGAGTTTCTATTTTGACTGGGCTGCACACAGAAAAGCCGTTCAAGGGGATACGACTCCGTACACTCCTGCAGTTAATCTTATCGTAGGGTTAAATACCGCATTAAAAATGATTAAAGAAGAGGGTATAGAAAACGTAAACGCCCGCCATAAACGTCACGCAATGGCACTTAGAGCAGCTATAAGAGCATTAAACTTACAACTTCTTGTTCCTCAGGATGAAAATGCAAGTTATGCTATAACCTCCATTTTGCCGCCTGATGGAATTACGATACCTGATATAAGAAAAACTCTCAAAAAAGATTACGATATTGAAGTCGCAAACGGTCAAAACCAGCTTAAAGATAAAATTTTCAGAATGGGAACACTGGGTTTTGTCTGTGACAGAGATTTGATTGCATCAGTCGGCGCACTTGAAGCAACCCTGCAAAAGCTTGGGCACAAGTTCACCTTAGGAGCAGGCCTGCAGGCGCTTATTACTAATTTAAACAAATAAAAGAACGGGGTATTTAATGAAAGTTTTAGTTACAGATAAAATAAATGAATCAGCCGGCAAAATTATAGAAAAAGCCGCACAGGTAGATTTTTTGCCGACAATGACAGAAGAAGAATTAATAAAAATTATACCGGACTATGATGCATTGATGGTTAGAAGTCAGACCAAAGTAACATCTGCAATAATAGATGCCGGTAAAAATCTTAAAATTATAGGACGGGCAGGTGTCGGCGTAGATAATATAGATGTTGATGCCGCTACGCAAAAAGGGATAATCGTAGTAAATTCCCCTGACGGAAATACAATGGCAGCAGCAGAACACACCATTGCGCTTATGCTTTCAATGGCAAGAAATATAGCACCTGCCGCAACCTCGACAAAAGCAGGAAACTGGGACAGGTCAAAATTTACAGGGACAGAACTCTATAAAAAAACTCTCGGGATTATCGGACTCGGGAAAATAGGCACACACGTTGCAGAAGTTGCTCTCGCTCTGGGGATGAAAATTGTTGTATATGATCCTTTTACATCTAAAGAAATCGTAGAAAAAATGGGCGGTGAATATGTTGAAAACCTTGATGATTTCTGGGGCAAATGTGATTTTATAACAGTACACGTACCTAAAAATAAAGATACGCTTAATATGATTAACAAGGACACAATATCAAAGATGAAAAAAGGTGTCAGACTGGTAAATTGCGCCCGCGGCGGAATCATTAACGAAAAAGACCTTAAAGATGCGATTGAAAGCGGTCAGGTTGCTGGCGCGGCCATAGATGTTTACGAAAATGAACCTAACATAAAAGAATGCCCTTTAATTCATTGCGACGGGAATTTAGTCTTAACTCCGCACCTCGGTGCAAGTACTCAGGAAGCACAAATAAATGTTGCCGTTGATGTGGCGGAACAGATAAAAGAAGTTCTCTCAGGAGGTTCGGCATCTTCTGCGGTGAATATTCCATCCCTGCGTCCTGATAAGCTTGAACCCGTCAAAGATTATATGCAAATTGCGGAAAATTCAGGCGAACTGGGAATGCAAATTGCAGACGGAATGATTAAATCAATAGAAATAACAGCACAGGGCGACCTTGCTGATTTAGATATTCAACCGCTTGAAGTTGCAGTGCTGAAAGGTGTTCTCTCCGCAATGCTTGAAGGCGTTAATTACGTAAACGCACCAATCTTAGCTAAAAAACGCGGCATTGATATCATATCTTCCCGCTCAAAAGTCAAATGCAACTTTGCAGGGCTTTTGACTATCAAACTTACAACCGATAAAGGTACAACAACCGTTGCAGGCGCACTTGTTGCAAAAGATATCCCGCGTATCGTCAAGATTAACGATTACGAAACAAGTATCCGTCCGCAAAAGCACATGCTGATAGTTCCGCACGTTAATAAACCGTCAATGATTGCGCAGGTCGCAAAAGTTATCGGCGAAAATAACATCAATATCGGCTCTATGAACGTTGTTCAGAAAAACGATAAACACGAAACAGAATCTATAATGGTTATCAATATAGAATCGGAAGTCAACTCGTCTGTTCTGGATGAGATTTCAAAAATCGACGGTGTTCATAATCCTAAATACATTAAACTGAACGCACAGGAGTAAACCATCGCAAATGAAATTAGCAGTTTTTGATTTTGATTCCACATTGATGGACGGTGAAACACTTGAAATAATCGCGCGCGAAATAGGTATTGACAAAAAAGTAAAAGAAATTACCGATAAAGCTATGCGCGGTGAAATCGACTTTTTTGAAAGCCTGCAATACAGAGTTTCATTATTAAAAGGAATGCAGTCGGCAACTGTTAATAAAATATGCGAAAATCTCCCTGCAATGAACGGCGCTGAAAAAACGATTAAAGAACTGAAAAACAGAGGCTATAAAGTTGTATGTTTTTCCGGTGGTTTTAAAAACGCAACAATTCCTTTTAAAGAAAAGTACGGTCTTGACTGTGAATTTTCGAATATTTTGCACGAAAAAGACGGAATTCTGACAGGCAGCGTCGGCGGGGAGATGATGTTTAACAACAGCAAAGGAGAAATGCTAAAACGGCTGCAAATTCTGACAGGTGTGTCAATAACCGATACGATTGCCATAGGAGACGGCGCTAATGATTTGAGTATGTTTGAATTTGCAGGAACAAAAATTGCGTTCTGCGCTAAACCCGTACTTGAAAAACACGCTGATGTAATAATAAAAGAAAAAGATTTAACTTTGATTTTAGACAAAATATCCTGATTTTTCTGATATAATTTAAGTTACAAACGCTGGAGAAAAATATGAGAGAAGAGTTACTAACAATTTTAGAAAAAAACAGCAGAATAGATTTCAACGAACTTGCGGTTCTGCTTGGGACTTCAGAAGAAGAGGTACTGAAAGAACTTACGCAGCTTGAACATGAGGGCATAATTTGCGGCTACCATACCCTGATTAACTGGGAAAAAACCTCTATAGAAAAAGTAACTGCACTTATAGAAGTAAAAGTTACCCCTCAAAGAGGTCAGGGGTTTGACAAAATAGCCGAAAGAATTTACAACTATCCGGAAGTGCGCGCTGTATACCTGATTTCCGGCGGATATGACCTTTTGATTACATTGGAAGAAAAATCACTTAAAGAAATCGCAGGTTTTGTATCCGATAAACTCTCAACTCTGGACAGCGTTTTGAGTACGGCAACTCACTTTATCCTGAAAAAATATAAAGATCACGGAACTATATACAACACACCTAAAAACGATGAAAGAGAGGTTATCACACCATGAGCCGTGACTTTCTTTCCGAAAAAGTAACAGCATTAAAACCTTCAGGCATCAGAAAGTTTTTCGATATAGTAAGCGAAATGAAAGATGCAATCTCTTTAGGTGTGGGCGAACCTGATTTTGATACCCCGTGGCACATAAGAGATGAAGGGATTTATGCGCTTGAAAAAGGGAAAACTTTCTATACCTCAAATGCAGGGCTGAAAGACTTAAGACAGGAAATCTCAAATTATATAAAAAGGACCCAAGGCGTTGAATACAATCCTAACAGCGAAATTTTAGTAACTGTAGGAGGCTCTGAAGCTATCGACATAGGACTCCGCGCAATTATTAATCCTGGAGATGAAGTCATAATACCTCAACCGTCTTATGTTTCTTATGAACCATGCGCAATCCTTGCAGGCGCAAAGCCTGTTATAATTAATCTAAAAGCGGAAAATGAATTTAGGCTAAAACCTGAAGAACTTCTAAACGCAATCACAGACAGAACAAAAATCCTTATTCTTCCATACCCGAACAACCCGACAGGCGCTATTATGGAAGAAAATGACCTCAGAGCTATTGCAGAAATTATCAAAGAAAAAGATATTCTTGTAATGTCAGACGAAATTTATTCGGCGCTCACATACAAAGAAAAACACGTATCCATTGCATCAATTGAGGGGATGAAAGAACGCACCATTCTCATAAACGGATTTTCAAAAGCTTATGCGATGACAGGCTGGCGGCTTGGTTATGCTTGCGGCCCGAAAGAAATTATCACGCAAATGACAAAAATCCATCAATTTGCAATAATGTGCGCCCCGACAACAAGCCAGTATGCGGCAGTAGAAGCGCTCAAGCACGGGGATAAAGACGTAGAAGAAATGCGTCAATCATATAATCAGCGCAGAAGATTTTTGATGGATGCTTTCAGGAAAATGAATCTTGAATGCTTTGAACCTTACGGGGCATTTTACGTATTCCCGTGCATAAAAGAGTTTGGAATGACAAGTGAAGAATTTGCAACAAAATTTCTGCAGGAAGAAAAAGTTGCAGTAGTACCGGGCACAGCATTCGGGGAATGCGGAGAGGGATTTTTAAGAATATCATACGCGTACTCGCTTGAAAGTCTCAAACTTGCGATTGGCAGACTGGAAAAATTTGTAAACCGACTTCGCGGCAAATCGTAATTATTAAAACA
>CALUVN010000044.1 GCA_944324235.1 Candidatus Gastranaerophilales bacterium | reverse complement strand
ACGTTGTAACGGTCATCACCTGATTGAGCACCGTCGATTTTGTCGTCAAAGTATACAACGCCGTTATTTTTTGCTTGAAGGGTTAAGGTACTTACTGTATCGCCAACAGCATCCATATAGATTGCGTTTGACTCTTCTACGCCGTTGTTAATTACTTTGTTGCCTGAAAAGACACTTTCGCCATTGTCTGCTGTTATTCTCAAATCAGTTGTAGAATATATAGCACCGCCTTTGGCTGTACCTGTTTCGGAGGTTGTTTCCGCGACGTTATCGTAGAACGATGAGTTAACTATCTCATACGCAAGGCCGCTAATAGTACCAACACCATCAGTATTTACGCTGGCTATTGCGCCGCCGTAAGATTCACCGGAGGACACTGCCTTGTTGCCTACAAACATGGAGTTTGATATATTATTAACAATAGCAGATATATTTGATTGGATATCAGGAGGGGTATCGGTATACAAACCTGACCCAAGCATAGCCTCTAATTGTGCTGCCAGTTGGTCATATTGCTCCTGAGTCATAGGCATTCTCTGGCTCACACTCACTACTGTTGCACCGTCTTGAATAGCTGTGAGAGCTTCCTCTACAGGAACAACATCGCTTCCGGAAGAGGTGAATCCATACAAGCTTTTTTCTTCAATAGTATTACCGGCATCGTCTGTGATAACTAAAATCATCTGTTGACATATCAAATCTGCAGATATGGAATCCATATTTATCACGTTATAAACAGCACCGCCTGCTGCGGAAGTGTGACCTGAAGCGTAGTTATTATGGAATTCGCCCTGTATAGAATTTATAGTGCCGGAATTCCATACAGCACCGCCCTGTGCTGCGCCTGATTCTGATTTGGTGTAGTTTTCGATGAAGTTACCGCTGATATCGCCCATTGTGCCACGGTTATAAATCGCTCCGCCATAGGAAGAAGAACCAGTAGCAGACGCGTAGTTACCGATAAAGTCACCCGTGATATCACCGATTGTGCCACTATAGTTATTATAAATAGCCCCGCCGTAGCCAGAACCAGTTGCTGCTGTAGCGTAGTTACCGATAAAGTCACCCGTGATATCACCGATTGTGTCACGGTTATAAATCGCTCCGCCGTAGCCAGAACCAGTTGCTGCTGTAGCGTAGTTACCGATAAAGTTACCCGTGATATCACCGATTGTGTCACCATAGTTATAAATCGCCCCGCCGTGGGCAGAACTATAAGTTTCAGTAGCGGACGCGTAGTTACCGATAAAGTCACCCGTGATATCACCGATTGTGTCACCATAGTTATTATAAATAGCCCCGCCAGCACCTCTTGCATAGTTACCGATAAAATCACCCGTGATATCACCGATTGTGCCACCATAGTCATTATAAATAGCCCCGCCAGTACCTCCTGCATAGTTACCGATAAAATCACCCGTGATATCGCCGATTATATCACCGTTATAAATAGCACCGCCGTAGCCAGAACCAGTTGCTGCTGTAGCGTAGTTACCGATAAAGTTGCCTGTAATGTTACCTATGGTAGCTGTGTTATCCTGCCGATCTGATACGTTATAAATTGCGCCACCGCGGGCAATGCCGCTGTAGCCAGAATCTTTTACTGCTGCAGCATAGTTACCAATAAAGTCACCGGTGATATCACCTATTGATGCTCCTCTATAACCATAGGTATAGTTATAAATCGCTCCACCAAATGCAAGTCGGCCTGATGCGTAGTTACCGATAAAATCACCTGTAATATTTCCTATTGATGCGATGGCTGTGTTATCACTATTAAAATAGGCGTGAGAATAGTTAGCAATCGCACCACCTTGAGCGTTTCGATTACCTGTTGCATAGTTACCGATAAAATCACCCGTGATATTACCTATAGTAGCGGATGTAGAGCCGGCATTGTTGCTGGTATAAGTAGCTCTGTTAAAAATAGCACCGCCGGAGCCAGAACCAGTTGCTGCTGTAGCGTAGTTACCGATAAAATCACCGGTGATATCACCAATTGATAATGTAGAACTCGAATCTTGTGTTATCGCTCCTCCCGAGATGTTACCAGTGCCAGATACGTGAATCCCAGTAAAATTACCTGTAACAGGAGCACCAGCTAGGTCAGTTGTAACCTCCATTCTGCTGTTGGTCGGGACAGAAGAATCATAAGTGTACGTAATTTCAGAGCCTACAGGTGCAGACGGATTTTCCACAAACGTAAAACGGCCGTCATCCGTATATTCCCAGCCAAATTTCAGCGTTTTATCACCGCTTTGCTCCCCGTATGCCGTTTGTCTTAAATTAACCCTATAATATACAGGAGTAAATTCACCGGTTTCTGAATTATACTCAAACTTTGTTATTGTATTTTCGCCCTCCGCATCTACCTTTGTAAGTGTGTAAGCGCTTTCATCACCTAAAGTCGGGATGTCTAATTCATTCGCAACCGCCGGCATTGTGCCCAGTAAAACTGCAGCAAGCAGAGCCGTAGATGCCCCCCCCCCTTCAGTGAATTATTGATTCTGACGGGGCTACAGCAATTGGGTAAACTGTATTGTATCTTTTTCATATAATATCCTCATACGTTATTTAGATATCTTATAGATATATTACTTATATTATAGTTATAACTCTTTTTTTTAAATAATTGTATATTTTTTGTTTAAATTGTTACATAAGTTTATAAAAACATTTACTTGAAATTAGCTTGTAATTTAGTCAGTGCCGAGATTTGACGCCTTTTTGGCAAAAAATAGAAAAAATAAATAATTAATTAAAAATAATTAATTTTTCCTTAAGAATTCCGTTTTTTTTTTTAATCCATTATATAAATATAAATGTGAAAGGAAATTTTGTGTAAAAGGAGAGATATTATGATTAAACCATTAGGAGACAGAATCGTTATTAAAGTTATTGAAGATACTGAACAAACTTCAGGCGGAATTTTTATTCCTGACAGCGCTAAAGAAAAACCTCAAAAAGGCGAAGTTGTTGCTGTTGGTCTCGGCAAAATGAATGATAAAGGCGAAAGAGAACCTATGGATGTTAAAGTGGGTGATATTGTGCTTTATGCTAAATATGCAGGCACTGATATTAAAATCGACGGTACTGAATATAAAATTCTTTCCGTAAAGGATGCTTTAGCAATTGTTGAATAAGCGTGAAGCGCAAATAAGTGACTAAGTGATTTAGTGACTGAGTGACTAAGAGGGTTTATGTATCATAAAGATTTAGAGGCTTGGAAAAAGTCTATTGAATTGGTTACAAAGGTATATTCTGAAACTAAAGATTTTCCACAGGAAGAAAAATATGGTTTAACAAATCAAATTAGAAGATCCGCGGTTTCAATCCCTTCAAATATTGCAGAAGGATGCGCCAGAAGTTCTGATAAAGAAAATGCCAGATTTATTGATATAGCACTCGGCTCTCTTGCAGAATTAGAAACTCAGTTAATAATCGCAAAAAACTTGAATTATATCAAACAGACAAGTTTATACAATGACATAAATACTGTTTCAGCTCTGATTATCGGCTTGAAAAAGTATCTGACCCAAAAATCTTAGTCACTTAATCACTTAGTCACCGAAAACAAAAAATAACGAAAGGAACATAAATTATGGCAAAAAAAATAGTATTTGATGAAGAAGCAAGAAAATCGCTTCTTAAAGGTATTGATGCAGTGGCTGACGCTGTTAAGGTTACACTCGGACCTAAAGGCAGAAACGTTATCTTAGAAAAAAAATACGGCGCACCGCAAATCGTTAACGATGGTGTTACTATTGCTAAAGAAATTGAACTTAAAGACGGTTTGGAAAACGCAGGCGCTCAATTGTTGAAAGAAGTTTCTTCAAAAACTAACGACGTTGCAGGTGACGGTACTACTACCGCATCAGTTCTTGCTCAAGCTATCGTCAGAGAAGGTTTGAAAAACCTCACCGCAGGCGCTAACCCTATTTCTATGAAACGCGGTATTGATAAGGCTGTTGAACTTTCTGTTAAAAAAATTAAAGAAATGTCACGCCCTGTTAATACTAAAGAAGAAATCGCTCAAGTTGCCGCAATTTCTGCAGGTAACAACACTGAAATCGGTGAGTTGATTGCAGAAGCTATGGAAAAAGTCGGTCATGACGGTGTTATTTCTGTTGAAGAAAGCAAATCTTTCGGTACAAACCTCAAGGTTGTTGAAGGTATGCAGTTTGATAAAGGTTATATTTCACCTTACTTTGTTACAGACGCTGAAAGAATGGAAGCAGTTCTTGAAGATGCTTATGTATTCTGCTGCAACAAGAAAATTAACCTTATTTCAGACCTTGTTCCTGTTCTTGAACAGGTTGCGCGTGACGGACGCTCTCTGTTATTAATCGCAGAAGACGTTGAGGGTGAAGCTCTTGCAACTCTCGTTGTTAACACTATGAGAAAAGTTTTAAGAGCTGTTGCTGTTAAAGCTCCTGGATTCGGTGATAGAAGAAAAGCTATGCTCGAAGATATCGCTATCCTCACTGGCGGCGAAATGTTCACTGAAGAACTCGGTATTAAACTCGAAAACGTTACAACTCAAATGATGGGTAAAGCTAAGAGAGTTACTGTTACTAAAGACGAAACAACTATCGTTGTCGGCGATGAAACTAAAGCTGCTGTTCAAGAAAGAATCAGACTTATCAGAAAACAAATTGAAGCTTCTGATAGTGAATATGATAAAGAAAAACTTCAAGAACGTATCGCAAAACTTTCAGGCGGCGTTGCTTTGATTGAAGTTGGTGCTGCTTCTGAAGTTGAACTTAAAGAAAGAAAATTGAGAATTGAAGATGCTCTGAATGCTACAAGAGCTGCTAATGAAGAAGGTATTGTTCCTGGCGGCGGCGTTGCACTTTTGAGAGTTCAACAAGATTTGCTGAAACAACTTGATACAATCAGCTTTATTTCTGATGACGACAAAGTAGGTTATAAAATCCTTACTTCCGCTCTTGATGTCCCGTTGAGAGCAATCTCAAGAAACGCCGGCGCTAAAGCTGATGTTGTAGTTGATAATATTCTTTCTCAAGAAGGTGCATACGGTTATGATGCTTTGAATGACAAATATGTAGATATGTTTAAAGCCGGTATCGTTGACCCTGCTAAAGTTACACGTTCAGCTCTTGTTAATGCGGCATCTGTTGCTTCAATGTTATTAACAACTGAAGCTGCTGTTGTTGATATTCCGGAAGAAAAATCAGCTCCTGATATGTCTGCTATGGCAGGCATGGGCGGTATGGGCGGCATGATGTAATCCGCATCCGGCTGTAAATTTCTAAATAAAAAATAGGATGCTATATTAGCATCCTATTTTTTTATTATTATATTTACTTTTCTTTTCTGGTTGCTTGTATTCAACATTTGTCAGATTGGTTGTATTTGTGGCGCTTTCATTAATTTTTAGACCCATGTGCTCTCCTCTTTTTGTATATATATAAAATATCTACACTAAAAAAATTCAGGTACAGAAAATATATTTACATTTTTTACAATTTGATTAGTAAAACATTTCGCTTGAAAGGTAGCGTTCTCCGGTATCAGGAAGAATTACAACAATATTTTTATTCTCAAATTCTTCGCGGTTAGAAAGTTCTATCGCAGCCCACAGTGCGGCACCCGATGAGATTCCCGAAAGAATACCCTCTTTTCTTGCCAAAAGACAGGCTGTTTCTATTGCGGCTTCATTTGATACGGGAAGAATTTCATCAATCAATGAGCTGTCAAAATTTTCAGGCACAAAATTAGCCCCTATTCCCTGAATTTTATGTGCGCCTGACGGATATCCCGCAAGAACCCTACTTGTTAATGGTTCTACAGCAACCGAATAAATTTTGTCATTCTTGGCTTTTAGTGCTTTGGTAAGTCCTGTAATAGTTCCGCCTGTGCCGACGCCTGCAACAATTACGTCAATTTCACCGTCCATATCATTCCATATTTCTTCTGCTGTTGTTATAACGTGGCTTTCAGGGTTCGCGGGATTTGAAAATTGCTGCGGTATAAATGAGTTTTTTATTTCGTTGTGAAGTTCTTCAGCTTTATCAACTGCTCCTTGCATGCCTTTTTCAGCTTCTGTCAAAACCAGTTCCGCTCCGTATCCTGCAAGAAGTTTTCTTCTTTCTAGACTCATGCTCTCAGGCATTGTCAAAATAAGTTTGTACCCTCTTACAGCACAAACCATTGCAAGTCCTATACCTGTATTCCCGCTAGTCGGTTCGATTATTACTGTTTCACTATCAATAAGACCGCGGCGTTCGGCGTCTTCTATCATATTTAAGGCAGGTCGGTCTTTGATTGAGCCTGCAGGGTTAAAGCTCTCTACTTTTGCATAAATATTTGCAATGCCCGAATTGATTTTATTAATTTTTACAAGTGGTGTATTTCCAATAGTGTCAAGTATATTTTCAGCAATTTTCATAAATTGTCAGTCCTTTCTTGTTGCCCCCTCACCCTAACCCTCTCCCGCAGGGCGAGGGGATTTTTAGTTGCTATCCCGCAATGTTTGGGAAATTGTTTCAAACACTCCTTCAATATTATTATCTATATCATTATTCCAAAAACGAAGAATTTTAAAACCTCTGGATGTTATATATTTTGCACGCTCAATATCATATTTTTGTTGAGAATCTGTATTATGTCCGCCTCCATCCAATTCAACGACAAGCATGTGTTGGATAGCAATAAAATCAACTATATACGGCCCAATAGGATACTGCCTTTTGAACTTTATATTCTGAAATTGATTATTGCGTACCAGATTCCAAAATTTAGTTTCCTGCGGAGTCATGTTTTTTCGTAAAGTTCGTGCAAGATTAACATTTTTCCCTCGCCCTGCGGGAGATGGATTAAGGGAGAGGGGGCTGTTTTTATTCCCTCTGAATCCTTTTGTGCAAGAAATTGTACGTCCGATTTGGCTTAATTTTTCAGATAATTCCGTATAATTTATACCTGCTTTGTTCGGATAAATTTCATATTTTATGCGGGCATCGTTGTCGGTCAGGTTTGGCATAACTACATTTGCTCCGCTTTGCAGTGCAATAATTCTGCCCTGCGGGTTGAGCGTTTCCATTGCGGTTGTTGCCGGAATATTAATATCCGGCATTAGCAGCCTTGTCAGAGACATTACTCTTAGCGCTAAATCAAAATTACCGTTTGGCTTATCCTTTAACGGGGTATGCGGATGAACAATCAGAGGGCCTATTCCTATCATATCCGCATCTAAATCTTTGAAGAATAAAATATCATCTGCCAGCGATTCAATAGTTTGTTCGGGCAGACCTACCAGACATCCCGTACCGGTTTCAAAACCTAATTTTTTCAAATCTCGCAAACATCTTACCCGATTTTCAAAATTTGCATTCGGGTGACATTTTTCATATAGTTTTTTATCAGTAGTTTCTATTCTCAATAAAAATCTGTCTGCACCGGCATCTTTTAGAATTTTATATTCTTCAAAAGTCCTTTCGCCGATGCTCAACGTAACAGCAACATCAAGATTTTTTATTTCTTTTATAATTTCTGCCAGATAATCTGCAGTAAAAAATACATCTTCGCCTGATTGCAGAACGATAGTTTTATATCCGAAATCGGCGGCTTTTTGTGCTGATTCAAGAATTTGTTTTTTTGAAAGTCTGTATCTTTCAACGTCGCGATTTTGCGAACGTAAGCCGCAATATACACAATTACAACGGCAAATGTTTGAGAATTCAATCAATGCTCGCAAGTGCACTTCATCCCCGACATATTGTTTTCGGATTTCATCTGCGGCTTTAAAAATTAGAGACCCGTCTTCACAAGACAATAAAAAAATTATTTCATCTTTAGTTAAATCATGTTCTGATTTTGCCTTGTTTATTATATCTATCATAAAAAAATTATAATACAAAAAAGGCTGATATTTCTATCAGCCTTTTGAAGTTATTGAGTATGGACTACTCTGCAACAGGAACAACAGGAGCCGGTGCTGCAGGTTCTATACCAGGTTGTGGTTGAGGGCCAGGGAAAGGTCTAGGACCGTGTCCAGGATGATGAGGTCTTTTGCCGCAACAGTCGCATTGGCAAGGATGATGACCTTCTTTACGGGCTTGTTCAAAACGTTTTCTGCCTTCTTCTTTCATTTTTTTCAATTCTTTTTGTTGTTTTTTAGTAAGGATAGCTTCAAAATCTTTCATGTTTTGTTGACGAAGTTCTTTTGCCTGACCTTTCAATTCTTGAATTTCTTTTTTCAATTGTGCAATTTTTTCTTCTTGCATTTGAGTTGCCATTCTTGATAATTTAACGGCTTCAATTTCCTGATGTTTCAATCTGATTTGTTCCATAATAGGTTTCATTTCTTCGTGACCTTTTTTACGGAGTTCTTCAGCCTGAGCTTTTTGTTCGTCAGTTAATTTTAGACGTTTTTCAAAATCAGCTTTCGGTCCTTTTTTAACGCAGTCGCATTTTGCTTTTTTGCATTTAGGGCATTCGCATTTTTTGAAATCAGGACGTTTAGGAGGAAGTTTGCATTCTTCCGGTTTAACTGTTTCAACTTGTTGTGCAGGCTGTACTAATGTTTGTTCAACGGTCTGTTCAGCTGCATAAACTGATGTCATTGTCATTGCAAGTATACCTGCAAGAATAAGTGTTTTTTTCATAAGTTTCACATGTCCTTTCTTTTACAATAAATCTTGTAAATTTTCTGCCAACTCTTGTTTTGCTTTGTATAAACGGGATTTTACAGTACCTAACGGGCATTTTATTTTTTCTGCTGCCTGTTCGTAAGTATATCCGTCTATTTCACAAAGCATTATTACCTCTTTGAATTTAGGTTTTAATGCGTTTATTGCACTCATTATTTGTTTTTGTCTTTCATTTTTTATAAGCCTCTCTTCTGGTGAGTGTTTTTTATCTTTTAATTGAATTACCTCATCGTCATCAGATACTGTATTTTGATTATTTTTGAAGTGTGACGATTTCAGATAATCTCTGGAAACATTTTTTGCAATGGTGTTTATCCAGCTTTTGAAAGAGCCTTGTTCTTTGTATTTCTCCGAGTTTTTCCACACCTTCAAATACACTTCCTGCTCTAAATCTTCATTTGTTTCATTTGTGATTAATCTTATTATATTTCTTACATTCTGCTTGTTTGCAGATATAATTTTTTCAAAATCCATTATTCCACCATTAAAAAGCCGTAGTCATCGACCGGAAAACCGTAATCTTCCGCACTGAGCACAGACCCGTATTTTACTGTGTCAACAAAATCTTGTCCGTGTGTCATAAAGCCGAGTGAGGCACTGCTTAATACCATTGCAAATGCAATACATGCTACTTTGAATTTTTGAAGTTTGTTTTTTCTGTATAACGGTTTTACTTCTGATATCAAAGAGGAGACTTTTTGCATTCTTTCATATTCTTTTCTGCAGTCTTCGCATTCCGCAAGATGCTTTTTGAAAGTTTCTTCATCTGCAAATGTAAAGTATGCTTCGTATTTGTCACATTTTTTAGTCATTGTTTTTAACCTCTATACCATTATAACGAATTACAAAAAAAAAAGTTCATTTTTATGTTCGAAATATTTTTTTGTTATAAAATTTTATTTATCACTAGCAAAAATTTATATTCAGGAATTTTTATAAATAGCGATTATGAACGAAGCAGCTTCAAAAGTATTAGAACGAGTTTTTTTAAAGCTTGGTAATTTACACAAGCCTATTTATCCCGTTATGATGATAGCAGCAGTTAAGGGGATTTGCAGGCCTGCTTTCACTATGATGGATAAAACGGAAGAACCGGAAACTAAACGTTATACGGCTCTCAGAGAAGGTTTAACCGAAATTATCGCAATTCCTACGTATTTTGCCTGCGGTAAAGTTTCCGCATCTCTTGCAAATTTATTCCCTGCCAAAATGCGTGGAAATGCTGCTACTAACCTTATGTTTATGGGTGTTTGCGCTGCTGCATTGTTCGCTATTCCTGCACTTTGCTCTGTCGCAATTAAACCTATTATGGATGTTCTGCATAAAAAGAAATCTCCGCAGCCGCAAATGCAGCCGATTCTTTTAAGCGGTACGGTAAAACCCACTAAATTCCCTGTTAAATATTATAATAATTTTCACAGTCTTAATACATTTTCAAGCAGGATGCCTGACACGTACAGGCTTAACAACAGAATAGGAGGTGTGTAATGCTGGGTGCTATAACTAGTGCAATTGCAAATCCACATCTTACAAAAGTTGCTGAAAATACAATTACGCAGGTAGGTATAGAAACTACATTGAAAGCTATCGGCCGTCCTACTGCTATTCTTATTGATAACGATATTTCAGCAGATACAAAAGAATATGCTGCGGCAAAAGAATTTTTGTATCAGGCAACTTGTCTAGTAACATATTTATTTTTAATTGTGCCGGTATTTAAAAAAGGCGGATTTAAGCTTGCCAAAAATGTTTTGTTCAAAAATCATCCTGAATTCCAAAAGTTTGAAAACGCTAAGGAATTTGAATATTATACAAAATTAGCTAAAAAATCCGTTGCGGACAGAAAGCTTACGCTGCAGAAAGAAAAAGTCAAAGATAAGTATCATCCGGATGTGAGAAAAGATTTGGAAACAAATGAAAAGCCTGAAAAATATCCGTTAATATCAAGTACAATAGGTGTATTTAATCTTTTAGGTTCTGTCCTCGGACTTGCAGTGCTTGCACCTCAGGTTAGCCACGCTTTTATTCACCCTGCACTCCGACTTATCGGGCTTGAAGAAAAAAATAAAAAACATTCGGAAAAAGCAGAACATTCCAATAAAGTGGATACAAAAGCCTGAAGTTAAATCTCACAGGCTGAAAGGTAATCTGTTGACCGTTTTGCAATTAGTTCCGCTTTCATTTTTTTATTTTTGCGTTCTTTTTTAGGCAGTTCAACAGGTTCTACGATGCCCCAGTTAGAGTTTATCGGCTGGAATTTTTCATGGCTTTCATCTGAAATATATTTGGTCAAAGCTCCGAGCATTGTTATTTTCGGAAGTTCCAGCAAAGGTTCATTGTTTATGTATTTTGCCATATTAATACCGGCAAGAAGTCCTGAGGCAATGGATTCTGTATAGCCTTCAGTTCCTGTCAGTTGTCCGGCAAAAAACAGATTTTCACGTTTTCTGGTTTGAAGAGTACAATTCAAGAGTTTTGGCGAGTTTATAAATGTATTTCTATGCATTACGCCGTAGCGTACGATATTTGCGTTTTCCAGTCCCGGAATTGATTGGACAAGCTCTTTTTGGCTGCCCCATTTTAAATTTGTTTGAAAACCTACAAGGTTAAACAATGTTTTTGCGGAGTTATCCTGTCTTAATTGAACAACGGCATAATTTTCCACTCCGGTTCGTTTATCAACAAGCCCGACAGGTTTCATCGGCCCGAACCTTAGAGTGTCAACTCCTCTTGACGCCAGAACTTCGACAGGCAGGCAGCTTTCAAAAAACTTTGCGTTCTTTTCAAATGTTTTAAGTTCAATTCTTGGCGCATTAATTAATATATTATAAAACTTTTCGTACTGTTCTTTGTTCATAGGACAGTTAATATATGAAGCCTCACCTTTGTCGTAGCGGCTTGCCCAGAACGCTACATCAAAATTTATGCTGTCTTTTTCGACAATGGGAGCTATAGCATCAAAAAAGTATAAATAATCGCTTTCGGTGAATTCTTTTATGGAAGCAGCAAGTGCGTCGCTTGTCAGCGGACCGGAGGCCATTATTACATTTCCGTCGGGTATTTGAGTAACTTCTTCACGTATAAGATTAATATTTTCATTGGATTCAACAAGTTCCGTGACACGCTTTGAAAAACCTTCTCTGTCTATTGCGAGAGCATTACCTGCCGGAACTTGATTTTCATAAGCAATTTTAATAAGTTCTCCGCCGAGAAGTTCCATCTCGTGCTTTAAAAGCCCGCTGGCATTGGTCGTATCATAAGAACCGAGACTGTTTGAACAAACAAATTCCGCGAGTTTTTCACTTGTATGCGCCCCGGTTGTTTTGTTGGGGCGCATTTCATATAAATTAACTTTTATTCCTCGTTTTGCAAGCTGCAGGGCTGCTTCACTCCCTGCCAGTCCTGCTCCTATTACACTTACTTCTCTTGTTTGCATATATATAAAATAACATAAAAATATCAGAATGTAATTTTAAACAAGACCTTCTTTAAGCGCTTTTACTGCGGCCTGAGTTCTGTCGTCAACAACAAGTTTTTGGATGATATTGCAGACATGGGCTTTTGCAGTGTGTTCTGAAATCGTTAAAGTCTCGGCAATTTCGCAGTTTGATTTTCCGTCGACTATGAGTTTTAAAACTTCGTATTCTCTTTGTGTCAGGTTTGCGTGCTGTTCTTTAAACATAGCTCGTGACATCTGGCGCGGCGGTACAACCCCGCAGTTTTTTTCTCTTAATATCGGTACAACCTGCGGGTCAAGCCACATTGCTCCTTCTTTTATTGTTTTTATTATCATTTTTAAAACTTCAGTGTTTATATCTTTCATTACATAAGCACATGCGCCTGCTTGAAGCGCGCTTAAAACTTCTTCTTCACTCAGATGTGATGTCAGTATTACTATTTTTGCCTGCGGATGACGTTCTATTATGCGTTTTGTTGCTTCTATCCCGCTAATGTCGGGCAGCCCCAGATCCATCAAAACAACATCAGGATGCGTAATTGTATATTTTTCAACGGCTTCTTTGCCGCTTTGTGCTTCGGAGATTATTTCGAGTCCGCACTGTTCTTCAAATAATGATTTCAGTCCGACTCGCATAAGTTTCTGGTCTTCGACCAATAATATTTTAACTGGTTTATTACTCATGATTTTGCCTTTCTGATTTGATTACTTTTGGATATTATTACTCTATAATTTATTTATTCATCTTTAATTCCCTTATTAATATTTTGTGTAGATTATATTTTACGTTTATTACTTTTAATTTTTATTTTAGTGAAATTTATAAAAACTTAATGAAAATTTAATATCTTGACTCTGGAAAATTTTTTGTATTTAGATTAAAATAATAGAGATAAAGTCTTCTAAGGTAATTAAGGACAAAGACAATGAAATACTCAAGATACTCAGTCGTAATAGCAGGCAGCGGGATAGCAGGGCTTTATGCCGCTTTAAAAATAGAACAGCAGGCAAATTTGCCTGACGGTATTCTTTTGATAACCAAAGGCAAGCTTGGTGAAAGTAATTCCCGTTACGCACAGGGCGGTATGGTTGCAGTATTAAAAGAAAATAAAGCGGATTCGGTTACTTCCCACGTAAGCGATACAATCCGTGCAGGTGCAGGATTAAGTGATTTTAATACGGTAAAATTTATATCGGAAAATTCTGATACTGTTGTTAAAGATTTGCTGGATTTGGGTGTTGAATTTGACCGTGACGAAAATAATAATTTGACCTTTACAATGGAAGCTGCACACAGTGCAAGAAGAATTCTTCACGCAGGCGGAGATGCTACCGGCCGTATGATGGAGCAGGCGCTTTCCAAAAAAGTTCGTGAAAACGGCAACATTGATATATATGAAGAAACTATGGCGGTTGAACTGCTTATAAATTCTGATTCCGAATGTAAAGGGCTTGTTGTTTATAATGACATTACGGATGAGTATGAAACGATATATTCTTCTGCCGTAATACTTGCAACAGGCGGTGTCGGACAGTTATATAAATATACTACAAACCCTGCAGGTGCAACTGGTGACGGACTTGCACTCGCATACAACGCAGGAGCTGTAATGCAGGATATGGAATTCGTTCAGTTCCACCCGACTGCACTGGCATTTGATGATGATGAAAACAGATTTTTGATTTCGGAAGCTGTACGCGGAGAAGGTGCAAAACTCGTTGACGCCGACGGTATTGAATTTATGCAAAAGTATGATGAGCGTAAAGAGCTTGCTCCTCGTGATATCGTCACCCGTGCTAACTTTAATGAAATGCTTGAAAAAGGACTTGATAATGTTTATCTGAATGCATCTTGCATTGATAAAGACAAACTTGCAAAGAGATTTCCGAACATTTCTAAAAAATGTTTGGAGCATGGTATTGATATCGCTCATGATTTTATCCCTGTTGCGCCGGCTGCACACTATTTTATGGGCGGAATAAAGACTGATTTGCAGGCAAGAACGTCTATCAAAGGTCTTTATGCAATAGGAGAAGTCGCATCTACAGGTTTGCACGGAGGAAACAGACTTGCAAGTAATTCAATTCTGGAATGTGTGGTCTGTGCTTATGAAGTAGCGGATTACATCAAGACACTTACTCTCAAAACCCCTAAGCAAATTAATGAAGAAATAAAATCGGTTATTGATGAGTATTCCCTTCCGCTTGAAAATTATGATATGAATATTCCTGCAATGAAAAAAGAGCTAAAGGAAATTATGTGGGAAAATGTCGGAATTCTTCGCAGTGAAAAATCTTTGATGACAGCAATCGAAAAACTCGGCGATTTGCGTATGAAGTTTGACAGAAATATTAAATGTCTGAATAAGGAAGAATACGAATTTAAAAATATGCTGACTACAGCAATGCTTATTGCAACATCAGCGCTTAAACGCAGAGAATCCAGAGGTGCACACTACAGATTGGATTATCTGCAAACGGATGAAGTATGCAGACACAATTGTTTTGACAGAACAGAGGGAGAATTTAGCTTTGTTAAGTAATTTTTATATTGAAGATCATGTGAAAGCAGCATTACAGGAAGATATAGGATTTGGAGATATTACAACTGAAAATCTGGCAGAAGATACCGACATGCTCGAAGGCTCGCTTGATACAAGAAACGACGGAATTCTTTGCGGATGCGATGTTTTTAAAATGGTATATAAAATCCTTTCTCCGGATATAAAGATAAAATTTTACTTCAAAGACGGCGATGAAATTAAAAAGGGCGATAAAATCGCAGATATTTCAGGCCCTGCAAAATACCTGCTTATGGGCGAAAGAGTTGCGCTGAACTATATTCAAAGAATGAGCGGCATCGCAACCGAAACACGTAAATATCAGGATGCAATCGGCTCTTATCCTGCAAAAATCGTTGATACAAGAAAAACAACTCCAAATTTCAGAGCGTTTGAAAAATATTCCGTAAAAACGGGCGGCGGCGCACTTCACAGATTTAATCTCTCTGATTGTGCCATGATTAAAGATAATCACATACGTCTTGCAGGTTCTATAACCAATGCTGTAAATAAATTGCGCAAAAATCTTTCCCATGCCCACAAGATAGAAGTGGAATGCGATACACTCGAACAGGTAAAAGAAGCGGTATCCGTTAATGCAGATATAATTATGCTCGATAATATGGACGTGCCAACTATGAAAGAGGCCTGTAAAATTATCAATCATAAGGCAATTGTTGAGGCCAGCGGTAATGTTAACCTCTCAACAGTTAATGAAATTGCCTCTACGGGTGTTGATATAATCTCTTCCAGCGCTATTGTTGCAAAAGCACCTACTCTGGATTTAGGCCTTGATATGTAGTTGTGTAAATTTTACACTAATTGTTAAGCAAAAATAATTTAATTAAAAATGAAGGACTTTATTTGCAGGTCTTGTTTTTCTACATTAATTAAATGATTTTACTTAATATTTTGTAAAATTTCATGTTAAAAGTAGCAAAAAAAAATTCTTTTTATTTTAAAATAAATGTGTATCACATAACGTAATGGTGGAATATGAAAGTAAGTTTGATTCAGAATTATAGTAATCAAAAGCAGCGAATTCCTCTGCCTGATAGTACCCCGCAGGAATTCAAAGAGAAGACGAGTACGGGTTTGTATGGCAAAGAGAATAATACAGGATATAATGTGACGTTTAGCGGCGGCTTACCAGGAAAGAGTGGGGCTGCCGCTAAGTCGTTAGGAGACCGAATACTCGGCAGCAAAGCTTTTGATAAAATTTTAACAATGGCAGAAGAGAGTCCTATCGTATGTAATTCATTATTTGCGTTAGGGCTTGCCGGTATTTTGAGACCTGCAACTCTGGTTGCAATGAGCGGTAAAAAAGACAAAGAAGATAATATTTATGCTTCTTCTCACGCCGTCTCTTCCGGAATTATAGGGTTTATCTCTTCTATAATACTTACAACTCCGTTAAATAAAATGGTTGACAGAATTAAAAATGCAGATAATCCGGAACAGTATCTGAAAGAAAAAACGGTTCAACTGCTCGGACTTGATAAAACCAAAGATACCAAAGCCGTAAAATCTATTATGAACGAGGGCAAATTATTTAAAAATATGCAAAACCTTGTTAAAGTCGGCAGCGGTATTATATTAGGTGTTCCGCAGGCTATGATTACAATTGCCCTGATTCCGCCAATTTTAAAATACGTATTTGGTATTGAGAAGAAACCTAAAGGTGCTCCAGCACCGGCTATGGCACAGTCAGAAATGGCTAACTTCCAAAAAACTATGCATATGCAAAAATCATTCCAGGACTTCAGAGGCGGAATGAACGTTAATAATTCACATCCGGCTTTCACAGGAAATCCTGTTCAAACCGGTGAAGAGCTTGTTGCAACTGTTGCAAGCAAATCAAAATTGTTTGACCCTGTTCAGAGACTCTGGGACAGCTTTATCGGCTGGGGTGCAAAACATATTATTGCTCCGTTTTTAGATTTTAAACCAATCAGATGGTTTGCAGATAAAACTAAAGATTCAAAAGGTATGGTAAACCACTTGAATGCTGCAAGTTCTGCTGCAATCAGCGGTATGTACATTACAAAGACGCTTGATAATGATAAATTGGATAAAGACAGAAAAAATACACTTGCAATAAATCAGGCTCTTGTATTTGTAGCATCTACCGCAGGTTCATATCTGCTCGATGGTTCGTTGAATAACATTTGGAATAACAAAGTTACACCGAAATACGCAGGCATTTTCCTTAATGAAAAAGAAAAAATGGCTGAATTCATAAAACAAAATAAAGAGATTATGAAATTTAATAAAACAGCAGGTAAAGATGCTAAGAAAGCATTGCTTAAGCTTGATGATTATATCAAGGATGTGGTCAAACCGGATGCTTTAAAGAGTGATGCTCTGAATACGCGTCTTAAAGGTCTGGATACCGCGAAAAAATTGTTCATCTTTGCAACAGTTTACAGATACCTTGCACCTATTATTGTAACACCTATAGCTAACAGATTAGGCGATAAATACTTGAATTACAAAAAAGCAAAAGAGCAGCGTATAGCTGCACAAACGTTACAAGCAGAAAAATTTATTCCGCTCAATCCGGCAGTGCAAAATCAGGTTAACAACGCAGCTTAGTAAGTAAATATAATAAAAATATTCCCGCTCTACTATCCCAAAACAGAGAGGGAATATTTTTTTGCTAAAAGCATCATTCAGCCGTCGGCTTTTTGTATAAGCCGTATTTCGTATTTCCCTCGCCCCGTGAGCGTGGAGCAAATCCAAGACAGGGGGCAAACATGATGTTTGCATCAAGATGAGTGAATAGTGAATAGTCCGTTACAGTGCTGCGCACAATGATACTCAAAAAAACTTTCAAAGTCTTTTAACAGTCGCCTTTTGTATAAACTGTAGTTTATAGTTCCCTCGCCCCTTGAGGGAGAGGGGTAGGGTGAGGGGTAGAAACATGATGTTTGTCAAAAAAAGGGGGTTGTGCACCCCCTAGCCCCACACCAATATTCTTTCTTTTTGTTGCGATGCAAATAGAAAGAATATTGGATAAGAAAGAAAAACACGCGACCGAAAGAAACGAGTCATCAGAAACTACGTTTCCGAACCTTCCTGCGGCAAACATCATGTTTGCCCCCTCCCTCCTTCCCTCCCCTCAAGGGGGCGGGAAGTGTTGGAAAACTCTTACTTTTTTTCTAAAGCCGACTTTTCAAAGATTTTTATAAGTTTTTGAATATCTAGTACAGGCGCATTCTCAGTCTGTGGGAAAAAATATTGATGCA